>JBBRZF010000124.1:0-10456 GCA_038236965.1 Terriglobales bacterium
GTCGCCAACGATGCGCTGGTAGTGATTGAGAATGCGCTTCTCAACATCAGCCAAAGTCGGCTTGGAACCTTCGCCATATTCGGGAACGATGTTGAAAGCGATCTGCGAACCGAAGACGATGGTGGGCATTTGCTGGAAGCTGAGGAGGTTGACGGTCTGATCGTGCAACTCGTCCATGCCGCGCTTGCCGTGTTCGCTGGCAGGCTCCATCACGGTGGCCATCATCTGCTTCACTTTGCGAACGCTGTTGGCGCGAGCCATCAGGAGACCCAACACGACGGTGGCCGGGTGCGCGACCACGACCGGCGCGGTCTTCAATTCGACCGGCGGCACGATGCCAAACTCGGCTTCCAGCCAGGGTGCGCGCAACATAACGCCCTTCTCGCCTTCGAGGGCAAAGCTCAGGTCGATGATCTCGCTGCCCGCGGATTGTGCCATTTGCCAGGAAGCCAGGGTCGCCGCCTCGTCGCATGCGAAAAAAGCAAAATCCACGCGCTCCAGATGTTCGAGGCTGACGCTTTGCAGGAAGGTAGGCTCGTCGCCGACCGACTCCAGTGTGCCCAGTTGTTCCTCGTCGTCGAGCAAACGTACGTCTGTGGCGGGAAAATTCCGCTCGGTTAGCACGTCCTTAACCTCTTTGCCCTTGAGCGTGCCTGCGCCAATGATAGCGGCGCGGAACAAACTGCCCCAACCGGCTTCGCCATGTTTTGCATCTTGCGTCATCAGATATTCGAAACCTCGTTGGTGGGAGCCGCGACCGGACGTCGCCGTATCGCGTAAAAGAGCCGCGCCAGCACACCGGAGAGCATGTACGTGAGCGCCAAAGCAAAGAGAACGTATCGCGAATAGAACCAGATGGAAACCAGCGCGATGACGATAAGGAAGATCGCGCGGAACGATTTCCGGCTGTGAAAATCAATACTCTTCGCGCTCCAGAACCTCCACGTACTTACCTCAAGGAATGCCAGCGAAACGACGAAAGCCATCCAAGTAGCCGACAGCCACCACACTTGGATAGGAGCACCCAGAGCAAAATGCACGATGGCGGCGATACAGCCAGCACCGGCCGGGATGGGCATGCCGACAAAATATTTTCGGCCCGGGCGTCCGGGATTGGAAGGCTGGGGATTCAACTGTATGTTGAAGCGCGCCAGGCGGCTTGCGCCAGCGGCCAGAAAGATAAAGCAGACGATGGCGCCGAACTGCACGAGCTTGGTGCGTAATTCAGTCTCGGGATTGGGCAACATGCGGAATCCCCACATGTAGGCCAGCACCGCCGGAGCCACGCCGAAGGTCACCACGTCCGCAAGAGAATCGAGTTCCTTGCCGAAATCGCTGGTGGTATTGGTCAAGCGGGCGATGGCCCCATCGAGTCCGTCGAAGAAGACGGCAAAGCCGATAGCGATGGCGGCGTAATTGAAGTGCGTGTAGTCGTTATTGATGGTCCCCTGCATGGATTGCAGGATGGCGTAAAAGCCTGCTGCCAAGTTTGCAGTGGTGAACATGGAAGGCAATATGTACATGCCCTTGCGCATACGACGCGCTCGCGCACCATCATCCCCTTGCCGCCTGAAGTTCATCGCGCGCTCCCCGAAGCTCCCACAGCCAGCGTCGCCAGTATCGACGAACCGCCCTTCACCTTGTCACCCAACTTGACGGAAACCTGCGCGTCCGTAGGAAAGAGAACGTCGACCCGCGAGCCGAACTTGATGAGTCCCACGCGGTCGCCGCGCTCGACGCGATCGCCGCGCTTCTTTTTGAAGACGATGCGGCGCGCCAGCAATCCCGCGATCTGCTTGAAGGTCACTTCCTGCCCGTCTTCGCCGAGGATGGTGCAGATGTTCTGCTCATTCAACTCGGCAGAGATGGCGTCCATGGCGTTGCGGAACTTGCCTTTGCGGTATTCCACTTCCGTGATGACCCCGCCAATGGGAGCGCGGTTCACATGCACGTTGAATACGTTGAGGAAGATGCTGATGCGCATGCGCGAACCCAAAGCGCTTTCCACCAGCGCGATGTCGGTGACCTTGCCGTCGCCCGGCGAGACGATGGCCCCCGGCGCCGCCGGAACGGCGCGCTCGGGATCGCGGAAGAATTGCAGGAAAAAAGCAGCCAGCACCAGCGGTATCGCCACCAGCCAAAGGACGTGAGTGAACCACCAAATAAGGGCGGCCACCACAAAACACGCTGATCCGTAATAGATTCCGTCGCGAACCATGAGGTTAGGAAATTCTATCAGTAGTGACGCGGTTCGCCGCCATCACTTCCTGTTTCCCAGTATCTCCTCCGTGTTCTGGTCGAAACGCTTCTTGACTTCCTCCAGTTTGCCCGTTGCCGGACCGGCAAACCCGGCGTGTATGTGGCGTACCTTGCCGTCGCGCCCGATGAAGATGGTGGTGGGATAGCCGCCGAAACCTTCCAGTTGCGGCAAGGTCTTCGCGATGTCCTTCCCGCCGGTGGTGCCGGAAATCAGCAGCGGGAACTCGATACCGTATTTCTTGCGATAGATCTCGACCATGCGGGCGTTGCGCGTGGCGTCGTCCGTGTATTCGTAAGCGAGGCCGACGATTTCCAGACCTTGCGCGTGGTATCGCTTATAGAGGTCGGCAAGCAACGGGGCCTCGTCGTGACAGTTCGGACACCAGGTCCCGAAGATGTCCACGATGACGGCTTTGCCTTTGAAATCATCCTGCGTGACGGCTTTGCCAGATTGCGGATTGGCGCCGGTGTAACGGAAGACTTCGTTGGGATCTTTCAACTTGCTCACGGCTTCGGGATCGGGCGGCGCCTCGGCGGAGTTCGCGCTGTCGGATGAACCCTTGCGGACAGCGGTGAAATCGTCGGACTTGTTCAGAGCGCCGTGCATGGCATTCGCGGAATCGATCTCGCCTTCCAGAAGCAGCACGTGGATGCCATCGAAACGGCTTAACGAAAATTTGGGATGCTGTCCCGGTGTGACCGTGCCGCTGAGAAGTCCGTAATCGCCGCTTACAGGAGCGATGGTGCCATTCACCGAGCCATCTTTTTCGACATGGAAGACGGCGGGGGCTACCTTATCTGAGCCGGAATCGTTGATGAAGGTGACGACCCAATCGCCGGCGAGAGAATTCGCCGCCTTGACATCCCCTTTCGACGCCGCGCTTTTCACGGCCGTCAGCGGATAGTGCCGGATGCCGGTGCTGGTCTGTCGCGTGTAGTCGCCGGAGAGCGTCCCATTTTCGCCAAGTTTAGCCGAGATGGCGCCGTCGTACTGCGAGAGACGCAGCGTGAGCCTGCCGCTGGAAAATTCCGCGCTGGAGAACTCCATGCGCTCGGGACCGTTATAGAGCGTCGCCTGCAGCCCCTTCGCACCGCTCGCGATGACGAAGACGAAATGCGTGTCGAACAATTTTTCGCCCGCTTTGTTCTGCGGAGAGATGGTCGCCTGCCAGCGTCCGGCAACAGATTGCGCGGGAGACTGCGCCGCAGCAAGGGATACCAATAAGGCCAATAAGAGAACGATTTTCACGGCTCGCATAGACCAGCATATTATCAGCAGCGCACTAAAGGGCTGCGGGCAAAACGAATGCCCCGGCAACTCACCGGGGCATTCAATATCTGACACACCAATCCCTTGTTCACTCACACTTCAAGTGTGGGAACGCCGGTCTGGCAAACTACGCCTCAGGCGACGTTGCCCGGTTGACGTGTTCGGTATTTTTGCTCGAGGGATTCCATCTCGTCTTTGAGACGGAGCTTCATTTTCTTAATGCGGATTTCTTCTAGTTTTTCGTCGTCGGAGAGATACGGCTTCGTGACGAGGGAGTTGAGACGCTCTGAGTAATGTGCGTGTTCCTGAGCCAGCTTACGAAATTCATCGTTGCTGGCCAGGAGTTGGTCGCGTACTGGAGTAGCCATCCAGCTAGACCTCCTAGCAAAAACTGAGTTCAAAAGCTAACACCGCCGACAAGCCTCTTCAAGCGCTTTCGGGAGTAGCTGCGATTATTTCCAGACGATAAAGAAATGCATCGTCCAAGGGATTGTCGTAGTAAGACTTACGCACTCCAGATTTCTGAAAACCCCAGCGCTCGTAGAGGCCGATTGCACCAAGATTGGTGCTACGCACCTCTAATTCAACCTGAGCAGCGCCTTGCTGACGCGCTTGTTGCAGCAACACGTTGACTAATTGCGATGCAAATCCCCGGCGTCGGGCGCTGAGGGCCACGGCGATATTCTCAATCTCCCACTCGCGCTCGAAACATCGTGCCACGATGAATCCGCAGACTCTTTGGGAAGCCGTGGCTTCCTCTTCGCATTCAACGACGAGGGCGACGCGTCGAGGAGAACTCTCGGTAAAGATGGCGTTGTAATTCTGCTCCGTCCAATGCGCAGCCGTATCGGCCTCGCGCTCGAGGGAAATCATGCGCGCAACATCGTCGAGTTCAGCGGTGCGAACTAGCATAGGCAAACCCGAGCTTACGGTTTCTGCGACAGCATGACCTCGGCGTCGGAGCGGCGTATGTATTCGGCGTCGAGGTCTTCGGCAGCGATGGTCCTGCCGGCCATGTACCGTTGCAATCCCAATCGCGCGATGCTGTCTGCCGTTGGACGCGCGACCAACTCCGCGGGAGATCCGGACTCGCGCACACTGGTCGCTACGTTCTCGTCCGGCGTATAAGTCACGGGAACCGGAGAGAGCGCGCTGAGCCGGGTCTTGAACTCCGTCACGGAGACTACGGACTCCGTGACTTTGGCAACGTCGGCCCCCTGCGCTTCGTATTCTCCGGCGAAGAGTTCACTGCGCTGCGCATCCAGCGCGGTAAGGATGCGCGCGGGACGCGAGGCTCCATCGAGGGAACGGAGCGCGTTCACGGCAATCGTCTCCAGGATAGTGACGGCGACGATGGGCTTTTTCAAAACTTCGCCCAAGGCCTTCACCAAGGAGAGTCCGACACGCAATCCGGTAAACGATCCGGGGCCGGACGCGACGACGAATAGATCTACGTCGGCATTCGTCAAACTTCGACGCGCGAGCGCGGCAGCGACTTGAGGGATGAGTTGCTCGGCATAGGTGCGCCCTGCGAGCGGAACGAGTTCCAAAACTTCGAAAGAAGACGCGTCGCCATTGCACAGGGCAAGACTGCCCTCGCGTCCCGAGGTATCGATTGCAAGTATGATCATGTGCTAAACGCCTTTCGGCCTATCTTCGCACAATTACAAATTACCCAATTACAAATTCCCCAATTACCCAATTACAATTTCCTCATGCCCTCTCACCTCTCTCGTGTTCGCGAGCACCTCGCCAAGTACGAACATCCGCTGCTCGCCTTCGACGCTCGCGAAAAGGGAGAGTCGATAGAGATCGTCATCAACTTCAAGAATCCCCCGGTGCCGGTCCACACCTATCTGTTCGAACTGCATCCGCGCGATCTGGACAATAAGCAATTCGAGTGGACGCTGCAGCGACAGCTTTACGATTGCCTGCACGATTACTTCATCGAGATGTTCACGCGCACTCCGCAGACACGCCGCGACGCCAATCCTTCGGAAACGCCGGGCAAATGAGCGACCTGCTGCGTCAACGCATTGTCGAAGTGATTCGCGCGGAGGGGCCGATTCCCTTTTCGCAATATATGGGCATGTGTCTTTACGAACCCGGACTCGGCTACTATGCGCGGGAGCGCGAGCAGTTCGGGCGGACAGGCGATTTCTATACTTCGTCTGACGTACACGCGGTCTACGGACGCCTGCTCTGCCGGCAATTCGAAGAGATGTATCGCGCGCTGGGCGCACCCGCACAGATAGATCTCGTCGAACTCGGCCCCGGTCGCGGACTCTTCGCGCTGGACGTACTGGACTGGGCGGAGAAGAAATTTCCAGCATTCTTCGCGGTCATGCGATACCGGCTAGTAGAGACCTCCGCATATCTGCGAACGCGCCTCGCTGAGCGGATGGCCGCGCACATCGAGGCCGGACGCGTAAGGATTTACGCGACGCTGGAAGGAGCGGCGGGCGAGTCGTCCGGCAACGTCATCGTTTTTGGCAATGAGTTCTTCGACGCCTTGCCTGTCGAAATCGTCACTGCCGAAGGCGAAATCCGAGTCGCGCTTTCTGCGGACGCAAAGTTTGTCGAGAGCATTGCGCCTGCGCGTCCTGAAGTTCTGGAGTTCATCGACCGCTACAGCGTGCATCCCGCGTCGGCTTCGGATGCGGTCGAAGCCGATTCGCTTCCCGACTTCCGTGCGCGCACAACGCGAGTGGAAGCCGCGCCGATAGCGCAAGACTGGATGCGACGGATCGCCGCCGTTCTCTCCGGGCGACAGGGCTTCGCGCTCTTCGTTGATTACGGATACACCCGCGAACAGCAGCTTGCCGGGCGACATCTCGACACCGTCATGACCTATCGCCAGCACACGGCCAGTGCCGATCCCTACCAGTCTCCGGGCGAGCAGGACATCACCGCGCATGTGAACTTCACGGCCCTCCGCGCCACCGCCGAACAGGCCGGAATGGCGCATCTCGGACTTGTGACCCAGGCGGAATTCTTAATGGGAATCGGCGAAGAGACGCAATTCTCCGACGCATTCGAAGAGGCACAACTTCCGCAAGAGCGCGCCAAGCGCGCCATGCAGTTGAAACACCTGGTGATGCCGGATGGATTGGGCGAGGTCTTCCAAGCCATCGCGTTCTCAAGAGGATTGGATGCGCCAGTTCTGGCGGGGCTGAAGTTCGCGAGATAAAGCAACAAAAACCCCGCTGCTTTCGCAACGGGGCTTCATCTCCTAGCTGTCGTCCGACGTCCAGCGTCTGACGTCTAGCGTCTGACGTCCGGCGTCTGCTCACATCCCGTTCGCCGGCGTGCTCTCCCGCTGGAATGGGCTGGCAATGTATTTCCTGGCTTCGTCCAATGCGCCTTGCGTGTTGTCATTGGTGCTTAGCGCCTGGCGATATTCGTTGACGGCGCGTTCGCGCTGTCCGGTGATGTCGAATATCTTGCCGAGTTGAATGTGGCTCCAGACTTCTGTCCAACGCGGTTCGCCGTCGCCGTTCAGCGATTCGCGATAAGCGTTGGCCGCAGCCTGGTAGTTGCGCTGCAGGAAGAATACTTCCGCGATGCGATAGTGCGCGAGGGAGCTGTTCTTGTTGATGTCGAGCGCCTTCTGGAATTCGCGCAACGACTCAGCCAGATTCCCCTGCTGCATCATCTGCTGTCCGCGCATGATGGAGGTGCGCAGGCGCAGGTCCGGAGAATTCTTCAGCACTTCGGAGTTGGGATCGATGGTGATGCGTCGAGGCTTGCCGAATGTTTCCACCGCGTAGCTCGAATTCGTGCCCACGACCTCAATGCGTTTCACCTCGGGCTTGCCGTCGGTGTCGATCTTCAACTCCACCGGCATGCGGAAGAGGTCGAGATCCTGCGAGATCTCGCCGACGACGCGGAAGCCTTTGGCGGTGCGATAGATGGTGTACTTATTCTTGAATTCGGGCGCGCCCGTGGAATCGAGCCACTGCGAGAAGAACCACGTCAGTTGCTCGCCGGAAGCCTGCTCCGCAACCTTGGTGAAGTCCTGCACGCTGGCCGATTTTCCTGCATAGGTCTGCGCAAAGGCGCGCATCGTCTTGTCAAAATTGGCGTCGCCAATAACCCAGCGCAGCATGTGGAATATCATGCCGCCCTTGTCGGAAGACATCGACTGGAAGACCGGGTCGAACGTGTCCAGCGTGCCGATCTGCGCCAGCGGCACAGTCTCGTAGGCGAGCGCGCCCACAGCCATGTCCTTGGTAGCTTCTTCCGCTCCGGCCTTGCCTGCGGCCTGCTCGATGTATCTCGCCTCGGAATAGCGCGCGGTACCATCTGCCAGCCACCAGTCGTTCTTGGTCGCCGGACTGACGCTGACGCCCCACCACTGGTGGGCGATGGTATTGGCCAACAAGCGGTAATTGATCTTTGTGCTGATGGCGCGCGTTGCCAGCGCGGCGATTTCCGGCGCGTACGCCGTTGGCACCGTGTCGTCGGGCAACTGCACCAGGTTCAATACCGTGGACTGCGGCACTCCATAGAGCGTGGTGAAGTAACTGAACTCGCGCGCAGCCGTCTCGCCGTACTCGGCAGCCATGGCTTTCTGCTCAGGCAAAAAGTAGACGTGGACGGTGAGTCCGCCGGAACTGACCGGAGTGTCCTGGAATTTGCCGATGAGGATGGTGCCGGGGAAACTGGACTTTTCAGAAGTAAACGTCACCGAACGTTCGCCGGCGCGGGGAGCATGAGCGACTTCCGAAGCGACAGCGGTTTTCCTGGCAGCAGTCTTCGCTGTTTTAGACGAGGTCTTGGCAGTTTTATTCGCCGGAGTCGCAGATTTTTGCGCCGCAGTGGCAGACTTGCGCTTCAACACCGGAGGCCCGTTCTTTTCTTCCTCGGAGGCAACGGGCGCAGCAGTCGCCTTGGGAGGCGCAACGGCCGTGCTTCCGCTCGATTCTTTTCCGCTACCGATGACGGTGTATCCGTTGGGAACCGTGATGGTGATGGTCGAGGTGAAGCGGTCAGTGCCGTACCCTGAGACGGGGAACCATCGTCCTGCGTAAAGCAGGTAGCTGATGGGGTCGGCCACCTCCGCCAGTTTCAATCCTTGCACCGGACTGTCTTCGGCGGAGAGCAGGACTCCCTCGTAATCGATAGTGAAGGTCTCCGACTGTCCCTTGGCGAGGGCCGCCACCAACGGGATACGCATGCTTCCGTCCTGGCCCATGCGCTCGGATTGCAAGACGTTTCCCTGCGAGTCGACGATTTTGGTGGGACGCAAACCGTTGTGCAGTTGGAAGGTCGCCACGCTGATGTCGTCGAGAGCGGTGAACCGGACCTTGGCTCGTGCGGAGAGCCTATGCGTGCTCGGCTGCACGTTGGCATCGATGACGTAATCGTCAACTTGAAGGCGTGCTTTGGAATCGGCGGCGCGGATGTGCAGCGCCAGCGTCAAGCCAGCGAGCAGAATCATGGTCGCAAGAACAGCACGCTCCAAGGAGCGTCGTGCTTTTAGCATTGAGAGATTACTCCTGCAGTGTTGCTGCATTTAACTTGATGAGAAAATTGGCCCAAAAGATGCGAACGGCTGCTCACGTTGATGCAGTTTAACCGCTCTCCCCAAGTTCTTATATCTATTCAACCCCGGAAGAGCTTGTATGTCGCGCCCGGCATGAGCGACGAACCTAAGTTGAGACCACCTCGAGCACGGCCCTGGCGGCACGTTCAGCCGCTGGAACACCCGCCGCGCGCAGCTTTTCGCGGATTTCAGCCAGTCCGGAGAGCATCGTGGAGCGCTCCATGCCGTCCTGAAGCAGCACCGCAAGCTGTCTTGCCACATTCTGCGCCGTGAACCCGTCTTGCACAAGTTCGGGAACGACTTCCCTTCCGGCAATCAGGTTGGGCATGGCATAGAACGGGACTTTCACCATCCGTTTCCCAAAAAAGTACGTAAGAGAAGAAAGCCTGTAAACCATCACGAACGGTGTGCCAATCAGGGCGGCCTCGACGGTCGCAGTTCCGCTGGCGACCACCGCCGCGCGGGAGTGCATGAGCGCGACGCGAGCGTCGTCCACAAAGGTGAAGCGGGCCTTGGTGGCGTTGGGAGGGAATGCCTGTTGCACAAACCGCGTGTCCAGCGTGGACGCAACGGGTACGAGGTATTCATTGGCGTCGCCGAGTTGCACGGCGGCCTGGGCCATGGTGGTGGCGTGTCGTTGAATCTCGCCTCGGCGACTGCCGGGCAGGAGGGCGATCCAATTTTTGGCAGGGTCTAGCTGGTATCGCTGCGCAAATTCATCGCGGGTCACGGCGGGCATAAGCAGTTCGGCCAGCGGGTGTCCGACGAACTCGGCGTCCACTTGATGTCCGCTATAGAACTCGCGCTCGAAGGGGAAGATGACGAGCATCTTGCGGACGTAGCGCTTGACCAGTTTGATGCGTCCTTGGCGCCACGCCCATAGTTGCGGGCTTATGTAATAGACGACGGGGATTCTTCGGGCATGAAGTTCGCGGGCTAAGCGAAAATTGAAATCGGAGAAGTCGATGAGCACTGCGACATCGGGCTTGCGGCGATCGACCTCGGCCAGCAGGCGATGGAATTCCCGGTAGATTCCCGGCAGATGCTTTACGACTTCGACCAGTCCGACCACCGCGACCTTGGCGGCATCGACCACCGTGTCACATCCGGCAGAGCGCATCAGTTCGCCGCCAACGCCGAAGCACTCCACGCTGGAAAATTTGTTATCGGTAGAGATGAGATGGCGAAGCGCTTCCAGCAATCCAGCGCCGTACATTTCGCCGCTTGCCTCTCCGGCGGAGATAAGGATCTTCAGCGGACGCGCGGATTGAGGTTGCGTGTTCAAGCCAGAGAAGGATATCAGTCGCCAGATTAAAATGGAGCGCGATCAGCCGATACGCCGATTGTCTACCGAGGCAGGGCCGAAGATGCCTCGCAGA
>JBBRZF010000125.1:0-10226 GCA_038236965.1 Terriglobales bacterium
ACAAAAGGCTGTCCTGCTCTATTACTGGCTCGCACCCAAGGGCTCGTATCTCTGGGCCGTCTCGCCAAACAAAACTGAACTCTTCCGTCTTCCCTCAGATTCCGACATCGCCAAAAAAGTCGAGGACTACCGCAAGGCCCTCATGGGTCCGCGCGATGTTCGCGAAACCGCCAACGCCACCGGACAAGAGCTCTACGGAATATTGGTCGCCCCCGCCGAGAAATCGCTTACCTCCGGCGGACGCGTCATCGTATTCGCCGATGGCCCGCTGCACGAACTCAATTTTGAGACCCTGCTCGTCCCCGGCGCGCAGCCGCATTACTGGATCGAAGATGCAGTCGTCTCCAACGCAAGCTCTCTCGCGTTGCTGGCCTCTAAACGCGGCGACCCTTCCAGCCAGAAAAACCTGCTGCTCATCGGCAATCCGAAATATGTCGGCACTGGCTTCCCGCTGCTGCCGCAAGCCGCGCAGGAAGTGCAACGCGTGGAAGACCACTTCGCTCCCGCTGCCCGTCTCGTCCTGGCTGCAGATCAGGCGAAGCCCGCCGCCTATGCCGCAAGCAAGGCCGGCGACTATCGCTTCATCCATTTCGTCGCGCACGCCACCGCCAGCCGCACCAGTCCGCTCGACTCCAGCATCATCCTCAGCAAAGATGGAGAGAATTCCAAGCTCTACGCGCGCGACATCATGCAGCAGCCGCTTTCCGCCGAACTGGTCACCATCTCCGCCTGCCACAGTTCTGGCACCAAGGCCTATTCCGGCGAAGGTCTCGTCGGACTCTCATGGGCATTCCTGCGCGCAGGTTCGCACAACGTCATCGCCGCTCTTTGGGAGGTCAACGACGCCTCCACCCCGCAGTTGATGGATACGCTTTATTCCGAACTTGGCAAGGGCAAGGACGCCGCAACCGCCCTGCGAGCCGCCAAACTACAAATGCTCCGCTCGGGCTCCATCTACCGTCGGCCCTTTTATTGGGCTGCGTTCCAGTTGTATTCAGGTTCGTAAAAGGGAATCGAAACTTCAGAACAAAAAAAAATCATTTCTGCTGAAACGTTTTCTCCACCCCAAACACTACTAGTTGTAACGGATGAACGGCCTTTGGCCGGAAATCCTGACCAGAAAGACGGGACTGGTGGGCTGGCTTGGGGGAGGCAGCGCAGCGGTCCCGACTTTCTTGGAGTCTAAAGTTAAACCGTCCCCATGCCGATTCAAGATGAGCATGCGACTGACTAGTTGGTTCACCAAGGGGCGCAACGGCAACATCCCGGTGTCCGATCCTCGCTACGCCTCCGATGCAGAAATCAGTGAAGCGTTTACCGCGCAACGTGAGCATCTGCTATGGCTGGCACACGTCATTACCGGGGACGCTGAGTTAGCTTCCAGGTGCTGCGTGGATGCGCAAAGACTGTCGAGCGGCGGCCCGGCAATGTTTCGCGACTGGCTGTTGCACTGGGCGCGATCCGCCACCGTTCGCGCTGCAATCGATAGCACACGCCAGAACATCCATCGCCATACAGCAAAATACGACGGACTGAAATGCGCTCACGGCGGACACTCCTGCTTCACAACTGCGGACCTGGAGTCCCTGGAAAAACTGGGTGTGCTGCCCATCTCATCGGGACTGGATTCCTTCGCGCGCTCCGTCCTCGTTTTGCGAGGCGTGCAGTCCGCAGCCATACAGGAATGCGCGCTCATGCTGGGAGCTTCACGCTCCGCCGTAATGGCAGCCCACTGCGAAGCCCTCGATTGGATGGCACGCGCCCTTCAGCAAGATCAGAATCAGGCAGCCAAAGCCGCAGCCTGCGGCGGTCAGGCAATCGCATCCTGAGCCGTTGCTTAATGTGGCGCGGGCGCCCTCGCTCGCGGTCTTTGACCTTGCCTTTGCCGTTGCTCTTGCCCCTGCCGTTGACCTTGCCGTGCTTAATGTGGCGCGAGCGCCCTCGCAGTCTTTGACCCTGCCTTTGCCTTTGCCGTTGCTCCTGCCTTTGGTGGAAGCGCCAGGCTACAGCCCGGCTTGTTTTGACTTTGGCTTTGTCTTTGACTCAGCAGCTCAGTAGCTTCGCTGACTCCTTGTGAGTTGCGCGAATTCACCACACCTCCTATGCTAATCCGCTTGGGGGAAGTTCCTGATGAAGCTGCTCGCTTGTCTTCGCGCCTTTTCCATTCAGTTCGTTTTCGTCGCCGCCGTTCTCACCACTTCAGCCCTCGCGCAGAACACTGACGCTCCGAAGTATCCCAACTTTCCTAGTGAGACTCCGGCAAAGCTTCAACCCGCCAACGCGAACTTCGATTACGAAAAGCGCGAGGCGATGATTGCCATGCGCGATGGCGTGAAGCTTCATGCCGTCATCCTCGTGCCCAAAGGTGCGAAAAGTGCCGGCATCCTGCTGACGCGAACTCCCTACAGCGCGACCGCGCTCACCAGCCACGCACAGAGTTCGCACCTCGGCCCCATCCTGCAAGGCTACGACAACGCTACTGACATCGTTGTCGGCGAGGGTTACATCCGCGTCATCGAAGACGTGCGCGGCAAGTACGGTTCAGAGGGCGATTACGTCATGAACCGTCCTTTGCACGGACCTCAGAATCCAACGCCCGTCGACCACGCGACCGATACTTACGACACCATCGATTGGCTGGTGAAGAACATTCCCGAGTCCAACGGCAAGGTGGGAATCCTCGGCATATCCTACGACGGCTTCACCGCGCTGATGGGATTGTTCAATCCGCATCCCGCGTTGAAAGTGGCTGTCCCCATGAATCCCATGGTCGACGGATGGATGGGCGACGATTGGTTCCACTACGGCGCATTCCGCCAGGAGAACCTGCCCTACATCTACGACCAGCAGGCGACGCGCGATGGCGAAGCCAAGTGGTGGGACAGCGAGTACGACGACTACGACACCTTTATGAGGGCCGGTTCCGCGGGCGCGCTCGGTCGTCTGCGTGGCCTTGAGCAGACAGGCTTCTGGCGCAAGATTCTTGAGCACCCGGATTACGACGCCTTCTGGCAGGACCAGGCTGTCGACAAGCTGCTGGCCAGGGAACCGCTGAAAGTGCCGACGATGATCGTGCACAGTCTGTGGGACCAAGAGGACATCTACGGAGCGCCCGCCGTCTATCGCGCCATGAAGCCGAAGGATACCGCGAATGACAAGGTGTTCCTCGTCCTCGGTCCGTGGTATCACGCTCAGGAGATTCGCGAAGCGGAATCCCTCGGCGCGATCAAGTTCAACAGCGACACCGCGTTGTATTTCCGCGAGCACATACTCAGACCGTTCCTCGCGCAGTATTTGAAGGATGGAGCACCGAAGTCGGACGTTGCGCCCGTCTCCGCATTCGAGACCGGAAGCAATCGCTGGCTGCGATTGCCCGCATGGCCTGCGGGATGCGAGAGGGGATGCGCGATTAAGCCGACCCCGCTCTATTTGTCCGCAGCTTCCAAGCTGACCTTCACGGTTCCGAAACAGGGCGACGCGGCGTTCGACGAATACATCTCCGACCCGGCGAAGCCGGTGACTTATCGCGGACGTCCGACGCAATACACAGGCGCGGATGGCTCCACCTGGCGGCAGTGGCTGGTTGACGATCAGCGCGACCCGGCTGCGCGCCCCGACGTGCTCGTCTACGAGACCGATGTCCTCACCGCCCCCATCAAGATTGCCGGACAGCCTGTCGCAAACATCCTTGCTTCCACCAGCGGCACGGATTCCGATTGGGTCGTCAAACTCATCGACGTCTATCCCGATGAAGTTGCAGGACAGCCGAAGATGGGCGGATACCAGTTGATGGTCTCCGCGGATATCTTCCGCGGCCGTTATCGAGAAGGTTTTGAAAAATCAAAAGCCATCGAAGCCGGGAAGCCGCTGCTCTACAAATTCGCTCTTCCAACTTCTGATCACGTCTTCCTGCCTGGACACAAGATCATGGTCCAGGTGCAGTCCAGCTGGTTCCCTTTGTACGACCGCAATCCGCAGACGTTCGTCCAAAACATTTTCTGGGCCAAGCCTGCGGATTACAAGAAAGCGGTACAGAGGATCTACCATGCTCCGGGGCAGGCAACCTTCGTGGAATTGCCCTTGGTGAGCGTGCAGTAACCGTCACAGTTGTAGCAAGAAACTGTTGCAAAGAAGCGGCGGCCTGATTTTCGGCCGCCGTTTCACGTTGTCGCCGAGCAAAAATCGAGCTGCTCGGCAATCTCTGGCATCACCTCGCCGCCGCAGGCAATCCTATGGAATATCCTTTCTCCGCCGCCGCAGCGCGCATTGCGAATCCTGATCGTCCGCAACCGCGGGGAGTAAATATCTTCAATGCATTGAGAACTGAATGGGAGGCATCATGAAAGCTGTTTGCTGGATGGGTGTAGAAAAGATAAGCGTGGAGACCGTACCCGATCCACAGATACTGAATCCGCGCGACGCGATCGTCCGCATTACCAGCACCTGCATTTGCGGCTCTGACCTGCATCTCTATGACGGCTTCATGCCGACCATGGAACAGGGCGACATCATGGGCCACGAATTCATGGGTGAGGTCGTAGAGGTCGGGCCGGGGATCAACAAGGACAAACTAAAAGTTGGCGATCGAGTGGTGGTGCCATTCACCATCGCCTGCGGAAACTGCTTCTTCTGCCAACGCCAGTTGTGGTCCTGCTGCGACAACTCCAATCCCAACTACTGGGTCGCCGAAAAACTAATGGGCTACTCGCCATCAGGCCTCTTCGGTTATACGCATATGCTGGGCGGCTACGCCGGCGGGCAGGCGCAGTTTGCGCGCGTTCCATTTGCCGATGTCGGTCCGCTGAAGATTCCCAACGGACTCAAGGACGACCAGGTCGTATTCCTCTCAGACATTTTTCCCACTGGCTACATGGGCGCGGAAAACTGCAACATCCATGCAGGGGACACGGTCGCCATCTGGGGATGCGGGCCTGTCGGGCAGTTTGCGATACGCAGCGCATTCATGCTCGGAGCGGAACGCGTGATTGCCATCGACAAAGTTCCCGAGCGCTTACAGATGGCACGCGACGGCGGCGCCGAGACCATCAATTTCGACGACGTGGATGACGTGGTGGAAACCTTGAAGGACATGACCTGCAATATCGGTCCTGATTCCTGCATGGACGCCGTCGGCATGGAAGCCAGCGGACACAATGCGATGTATCTCATTGACCGCGCAAAACAGATCATGCGTCTTCAAATCGATCGCGCCATCGTCTTGCGTCAAGTCATCATGGCCTGCAGAAAAGGCGGTACCGTCTCCATCCCCGGCGTCTACGGCGGACTGGTGGACAACGTCCCTGTCGGCCAGTTCATGAACAAGGGTCTGACCATCAGGACCGGCCAGACGCACATGATGCGCTACATGAAGCCATTGCTCGATCGAGTGGAACGCGGCGAGATCGACCCCAGCTTCGTCATCAGTCATCGCGTGCCTATCGACATGGCGCCGCAAATGTACAAGATGTTCCGGGACAAGCAGGACCACTGCACCAAGGTCGTACTCGATCCCTGGGCGGAAACGAAAGCGGCCTAGTCACGCTTCTCGATTCTTCTATAGCGCGGTGAGCAGCGATGCTCACCGCGTTTCATTTTGCGCGCTGCGCACCCGCGCTCCGGCAGTTTAGAATCGAAGAGAGGATGACCGACAGCATGTCCAAGACTTGCAATCAGAAGGGAAGCGCCGCGTGAGCCTGCCCCGTTCCGCAGCAGACCAGGTGCTCGCGGTCCGCGATCTCACCAAGCGCTATGGAGAAACCGTTGCGGTGGACTCCATCTCCTTCGAGGTCGGTCGCAAGGAGATCGTCGGCTTGCTCGGCCCGAACGGCGCGGGCAAGACCACCACCATCAACATGGTGCTCGGAGTACTTGAGCCTACCTCTGGCAGCATCAGCATCGAAGGCAAGGACGTTGTAAGACAGCGCTCTCGTGCCTTGGGGTGTACGAATTTCACCGCTGTTTACGCGCCTCTCCCTGGCAATCTCACCGTCTATCAAAATCTGCGTGTCTTTGCGATGTTGTATAGCGTGAAGAATCCCGCCGCTCGCGCAACCGAGTTGTTGCAGCAATTCGATCTCAACAAATTCCGCGATACCAAGACTGGGGTGCTCTCCTCTGGCGAACAAACGCGTGTAGCTTTAGCCAAGGCCATGCTCAATCGTCCGCAATTGTTGCTGCTCGATGAACCCACGGCATCGCTCGATCCGGCGACTGCGCGGGAAGTGCGCACCACCATTCGCGAGTTTGCCGCTGCCGGTACCGGTGGAGTGCTTTGGACTTCCCACAATATGTATGAAGTGGAGGAAGTCTGCGATCGCGTGCTCTTTCTGTCGCGGGAAAAAATTCTGCTGCAAGGCGATCCCAAGACGCTGCCCGCCGAACACGGCAAGGGAACATTGGAAGAATTGTTCATCACTGCGGCTCGCGAGCCGCTCACTTTACGTCAATAGGAAGCCATGCGTCTCTCACCAACACTAGCTATCGTCCTGCGCCAGTTCTACTTGATTCGGGGCAGCTTGTCGCGCGTGCTTCCACTCTTCGTATGGGTAGCCATTGAGATGGTGCTCTGGGGATATATCACCAAGTACCTCAACAGCATCACCACCGGATTAAACTTTGTCCCCGCCCTGTTGGGAGCGGTGCTGCTCTGGGATTTTTGCGTGCGTGTCATGCAGGGCGTAACCATGGCGTTCTTTGAGGACGTATGGTCTCGCAACTTCCTCAACATCTTCGCCACGCCACTTACCATCACCGAGTACCTCAGCGGCTTGGTGCTCTCCAGCATCGCCACCAGTTCGTTCGGACTCGCGGTGATGCTCGTAGTTGTGACCGCGGTCTTCGGCCTTTCGATGCTCAGTTACGGGCTAGTGCTCATCCCGTTCTTCCTTGTGCTCTTTCTGTTTGGTATCGCTTTGGGAATCGCTGCGGTGGGAATGGTCTTGCGACTGGGGCCGGCGTCGGAGTGGTTTGTCTGGCCGATACCCGCGCTGCTGGCGCCTTTTGCGGGAGTCTTCTACCCGGTGACCGTGCTGCCACGGTGGATGCAATTGTTCTCGCGCCTGCTTCCACCCTCTTATGTGTTCGAGGGGATGCGCGCAATCCTCGCCGGACGCGGCGCATCCCTCAATAATCTCGTGATTGCTTTCGCGCTAGTGCTCGTCTATCTCGCGGTCGCCTCGTGGTTCTTCACCAGGATGTATCGCTACGGAGTGCGCACAGGGCTGATTGCGCGATATAGCGCGGAGTCCGTCAGCTAGCGTTTAGGATGCAGGAGGCTGTCCGATGAAAACTGCGGGAGTGGTAGGGCTTTGGACGGGAATAGAACAGAGGTCGCGGGATTCAAACTTCCGTGCCGCTTTGGCAGGAGGTGCGGCTACTCGCGTCCCATCATCGTCTGCACATCTTCAGCGAAGGTGAACAGCAGGACAGCAGTGGATCCGGCAAGTCCGACCAGGAATACCGCAGAGAGAGTTTGAAGCCAGAGCCTGACGGCAAGATGAAACAGGTGCATACAGAATTCTCCTGAATGAATACGTACAATGATTGGACAATGGCGGGGCTAAGAACCAGATAAGGAGTTCGTAAGGATTTCGTAAAGGCAGGGCTAGAGGGATGGTTCGCCTTCTGGCAGGAATCGGTATCCCACCCAGGGCTCCGTGATGATGTATTGCCGTTGACCGACCTCGCTCTCCAGTTTCTTGCGAAGCTGCCCCACGAAGACGCGCAGATACTCAGGTTGCTCGGTGCTGTTCGGCCCCCATACGGCCGCCAGCAGCGCGCGATGTTGCACTACTTTTCCGGCTCGTTGCGCCATGTAGGCGAGCAGATCGAATTCCTTGGGGGTCAGATGAATCTCGCGGCCTCGGACCAGGACGGTATGTCCTTCCAGGTCGATGACGAAATCCCCCTGCTCGATCAGTAACGATGGTTGCGTCGCGGGAGCGCGCCTCAGATTTGCGCGTACCCGTGCCAATAATTCATTGGTGTTGAACGGCTTGGTCACGTAGTCATCGGCGCCCAGGTCGAGTGCTTTCACCTTCGACTGCTCATCTTCACGCACCGAAAGCACGATGATCGGCATCTGCGAGCGTCCGCGTATCTCTTTGCACAGCGACAGCCCATCCATATTCGGCATCGAGAGGTCTGTGATGATAAGGTCGGGCTGCCAGTCTTTCATGATCTCAAGCGCGGCTTCGCCATCTCCGGCGATGCGCACGTCGTACCGGTGCGCGGAGAGCGTGGTGCGGAGCACGCGCGTGATCTGCGCTTCGTCGTCCACCACGAGGATGCGTGCGTGCTCGGCCATTCCGTCAACATTGTACGCGCTCGTCGGAATCCAGCGCTCGGCGTACAATCCTCTGCGTGAAGGTTCCTCTCTTATCGACCGTAGCACGTTACGCGGTGACTCTTGGCGTCATCGCCCTGGTGACATTTCTCTATAAGAACGTGCTGCCGGTAAGTCCCACCACGGTCGCAATGACGTTTCTTGTCATCGTCCTGGTTGCCTCTACATACTGGGGAGTGCGTCATGCAATCGTTCTCGCCCTCATCGCCTCCGCCGTTCTCAATTTCTATTTTCTTCCGCCTTTCGGAACCTTTGTCATTGCGAACCCGCAGAATTGGATCGAGCTCATCGCATTCACCGTGACCGCCCTGGTGGCCAGCAATCTTGCGGAACGGGCACGCAGGGAGGCGCGTGCTCGCGAAAAGGCCGTGGAAGAATTGGCAAAAGCCGCCGCCCTGCAGGAGAACGAACGCCTGCGTTCCGCGCTGCTGGATTCGCTGACCCACGAATTTCGCACTCCGCTGACTGGCATCAAGGCAAGCGTGACCAGCCTGATGTCAGACCACGAGTTGGACCCGGCGGAACGCCACGAACTGCTCACCGTCATCGACGAAGAAGCCGACCGACTGAACCGCATGGTCGGGGAAGCCGCGCAAATGGCGGAGTTGGACTCCCATCTGTTCAAGCTCGACCTGCATTCCAGCGAGATTGCCGACCTCATCCACGGAGCATTGCGCGACCGCAGACTAGCCGCACATCGCGTCCGCATAAACACCTTCATCGGAGAAGAAACTCCGCTGGTCCAAATCGATATCGAACGCGTCCGCGATGCACTGGTTCACTTGCTGGAGAATTCCGGAAAATATTCGCGTCCAGGAAGCCCCATCGCTCTCAGCGCAATGGCAATCGGCAGCGAAGTCGTGATCAGCGTGACCGATCAGGGTGAAGGCATCGAGACCGACGAACTCACCCGCATCTTCGACAAGTTCTACCGCGGACGCAGCCAGCGCTACAAGGCCCGTGGAACGGGGATGGGATTGCCCATCGTGAAAGCTATCGTCGAAGCGCATGGCGGCCGCATCTGGGTCACCAGCGAGCGCGACAAGGGTTCCGTGTTCTCCTTCACCTTGCCTATCGCATAAGCTCTCAAAATAAAAAAGCCCGGTCTGTACGACCGAGCTTTCCTTTATCTTCTGTCACGAATTACCAGACGCGACAGCGGTTTTCCTTCACCATCGGAGTGCCCGCCTTGCAGGAAAATGCCTTTTCGAATTCAGGCATATTTACCACCAACCCGTTCACGCGATACTTACCCGGTGAATGTGGATTTGTCACGGCGCTGACACGCAGGTCTTCGGGACGATTGTTCTCGCACGCCCACTGCGCGTAGCCAACAAAGAACCGTTGCTCCGGCGTCAAGCCCTCCCGCGATGTCAGATGCTGGTTCGCAGTCTGGTCCTTCCATGCCATCCATGCCAGGACCAACCCGCCAAGATCGGCGACATCTTCGCCTTCCGTCAGCTTGCTGTTGATCTTGATGTCGTCCACGATCACGTATTGCGCGTACTGATCGACCACGCACTCCGCGCGTTGGGTAAAGTTGTCAGCATCCTGTTTCGTCCACCAGTCCTTCAGGTTGCCGCGCGCATCGAACTGCCGGCCTTCATCGTCGAAGCCGTGCGTCAGTTCGTGACCGATGGTCCCGCCCGTGTTGCCATAGTTCGGTGCGTCGTCGATCTTCGCATCGTACAGCGGCGGTTGCAGCACTCCGGCAGGAAAGTTGATGTCGTTCATCTGCGGATCGTAAGACGCGTTCACGGTTGGCGGAGACATGCCCCACTCGCCGCGATCCAGAGGCTTGCCGATTTTCGCAAGCTGACGCTTCGACTCGAACACGGTGCCGCGTTCCACGTTGCCCAGGAAGTCGTCGCTCTTCACGTCC
>JBBRZF010000126.1:0-10151 GCA_038236965.1 Terriglobales bacterium
AGATCAACTCCATTGCGGGGAGAACGGGCGGGACATTGGGCAGTCCGACCATGGTCAACGTGCCCTCGCGTTTCAGCAGTTGCATGAGCGCGGCGACATCGTGCTGGCCGGAGACAGTGTCGAGGATGAAATCGAACGTGTTTGCGTGTGCAGCCATCTGTTCAGGGTCGGTCGACAACACGACTTCGTTCGCACCCAGGCGCAGGGCATCGTCTTTCTTGTTCAGCGAGGTGGTGAACTGCACCACATGAGCGCCGAAGGAGTGCGCGAGCTTGAGCGCCATGTGTCCGAGTCCGCCAAGACCGACCACGCCTACCTTCGAGCCCTTGCCGATTTTCCAATACCGCAGAGGTGAATAGGTCGTGATGCCAGCGCAGAGCAGTGGAGCCGTCTTTGCCAGGTCTGCGTTGGGCGAGATTTTTAGCACGAAGTCCTGGTCAACGATGATGTTGTTGGAATATCCACCGTACGTCGGTGAACCGTCTTTGTTGGTGCCGTTGTAGGTCGGAACCATTTGCACTTCGCAATACTGTTCTTCGCCCGCGCCACAACTCGGACAGGTGCGACAAGAATCCACCAGGCAGCCGACGCCCGCCTTATCGCCGGCCTTGAAGTTCTTGACCTCGCTTCCGACTTTTACGACTGTGCCCACGATTTCGTGTCCGGGCACCATGGGAAATATTCCCTCGGACCACTCGTCGCGAACCTGGTGGAGATCGGAGTGACAGACTCCGCAGAACTGAATGTCGATGACGACATCTGTCTGTCGCGGATCGCGATGTTCGAAGGTGAACGGTGCAAGCGGAGCCTTCGCTTTGTGGGCAGCATAGCCCCAGGTCTTGATCATGAACTCTCCTTAGTTTTTGTGCAGATGTTCGAGCGAGCGGCAGGCCGGGGCGCTGCCCAGCCGAGTGGATCGCTGAGTAAGAGATTAGTTGGTGCTAACTTCTGATGCAAACTTCCGTTACTCGCGCCGTGGAGTTATTGGGAGAGGAACGTCGGCAGCTCTCGACATTCCCGGTATCCGGCAATTTTTACCGGCTTTCAAGATCCGTGCGGCTTCTTGGGTTTCGTCCGTGGTGGATTCAAAGGATTTGTCCGAGCTGCTGGAGCGGCACAGCGATTGCATTTCCCGGGATATCTCCAGGAGGATCCCATGAAATCGACTCTATTCCTATGCACACTGGTTCTAGCGGGCTCGGCATTCGTGGGCGCGCAGCAAACCTCGTCGCCAACGACGCCCCCGGGCAGCACACCGCCGACATTCCCGTCTGACCAGGGCACGCGCTCCTCGCCCGACATGCCAGCTCCGGCACCAAGCACGGATACGCCACATTCGGGCAGCAACTCTTCCACTTCCAGCGCCAGCCAGACCGGCTCTGCCGACAACATGAGCACCAACATCGAAGGCTGCCTCTCGCAGGCTAGTTCCGGTGGAGCTTTCACGCTGGCAGATAGCTCCGGCAACAGCTACATGTTGCAAGGCGACACTGCGAAGCTTGCAAAGCATGTTGGCGAAGAGGTGCGCGTCGACGGCAGCATGACGCAATCTAGCGCGTCATCGTCCAGCACTACGCCGGACAGTTCGGCATCCAGCGCCTCCCCTTCGGGAAGCGCTTCGGCAACGCCTGACAGCTCGAGTTCGGCAAGCGCCTCGAAGTTCTTCCATGTGCAGTCGGTCAACACCATCGCCAAGAGCTGCTCTAACATCCAACAGAAATAACAGTTGCGGCATCGCCTCACCCTCTCCCGAAAGGAGAGGGTGGGCTCCGCACGGCCGACCGACTACAATGTCGGCATGCGATACGTGTTCATCGTTCTTGCCCTTGCCGGAATCATCGTCTCCTCGCTCGCACTCCGCGAACACTATCGCGAGGGGGGCCAAGCCCCTTGCAGCATCAACGATAAGTGGGACTGCGGCATCGTCAATAAATCCGAATACGCAGTCTTGATGAAAGTCCCGGTTGCGGCTATTGGCATTGCCGGTTATCTGCTGCTTGGTTTTCTTGGCGGATTCCGCCGGTATCGCCTGCTGGCGGTATTCTCGTTGTTTGCACTGGCCTTCTCTCTCTATCTCACCTGGATCGAAGCGCACGAACTCGGGGTCTATTGTGTTTACTGCGTTACTTCGCTTGGTATTATTGCGACTTATGCGCTGCTCTCGATCGGCGCCGCCGCAGGTCAAGCGATAAGCAATCGTCATAGACACTGATCTTTTTTCAAAAATGCGTTTTAACGCGGACAGCCGTGATAATCTCGCAGACAATTTGGCGATTACGACCGGAGGCACAGCTTTCGCGCGTTCGTCACTTAAGTCATAGCCCAGTTTCCGGCATTTATTTGCGAGTAGTGTGGAATACATCGATGAGAGCGTCGCTAACAATCACCGCAGCGCTGGCAATCCTGGTGGGAGCCGTTATTGGGGTTGGCGCGTATACCTTCATTTACGCGAAGGGCTACTCCTACCTGCTCAACGATCCCAATGCCTGCCAGAACTGCCACGTAATGCGTGACCAGTTTGATGGCTGGGTCAAGTCGAGCCATCACGCAGCCGCTACCTGCAATGACTGCCACACACCTCACAATCTAGTTGGCAAGTACACCACCAAAGGTTTGAACGGGTTCTGGCATTCGTTTTATTTCACCAGCGGAAGATATCCTTCCAACATCCAGATTACGGAACGGAATCATCGCGTGACTGAACAGGCCTGCCGCCACTGCCATGCCGAGATGACGCACGCCGTAGACACCACTCCCGGCACCAAGAACGAGCTAAGCTGCATCCGTTGTCACGGCGGGGTGGGACACTCCAATGCCGGCGGCGTACCCATGGCCAGCACTGAACTTCAAAATTCGGAAAACTCTCATGACAGCTCATCCAAGTGACACCCGCCGCTCTCGTCCGCTGCTCATTGCCATTGTCGCCCTGGCCGCCATCGCAACGGTCGCCATTGCCGCGCTGCTCATCAACATCTTCGAACGTAAGCAGGAAGCCAAGCAGCCCTTCTATCGTGTCGTCGAACTCAACGAAACTATCGACGATCCCGCGATTTGGGGAAAGAATTTTCCATTGCAATACGATCTATACCTGCGCACGGTGGACCAGCAGCGCACGCTATACGGCGGCAGCGAAGCCTTGCCGCATGCGCCAACGGACGCAGATCCCCGCTCCACCATCGCACGTTCGAAGCTGGAGACCGATCCTCGCCTGAAGACGATGTGGGCGGGTTACTCCTTCAGCAAGGACTACCGAGAGAAGCGCGGACATGCCTACATGTTGACCGACCAAACCTTCACCGGACGCCAGCAGGCTAATCCGCCGGGCGCGTGCCTCAACTGCCACGCCTCTATGGTCACCGTCTACAACAAGCTTGGCAACGGAGACATGTGGAAGGGCTTTGAAGCCGTCAATCACATGAAGTATCCGGAAGCGCGTTCCAACGCGAACCATCCCGTCGCCTGCATCGACTGTCACGATCCGAAGAACATGCAGTTGCGCGTGACCCGCCCGGCATTCATCGAAGGCATCCGCGCACTAAAGGCCAGCCAGGGCATCAGCAACTATGACCCGAATCGCGACGCCACTCGCCAGGAGATGCGCGCCTTCGTATGCGGACAATGCCATGTCACGTATTACTTCAAAGGCCCGGAAAAGCGTTTGACCTTTCCCTGGGCAAAGGGATTGAAGGTCGAAAACATCGTCGCTGATCTCGATGAGAACAACGTGAAGGAATGGGAGCATGCCGAAGACGGCGCGCCCATGGCGAAAGCGCGTCATCCGGAGTTTGAGATGTGGAACCAGGGCGTGCATGCGCGTTCCGGAGTTACCTGCGCCGATTGCCACATGCCTTACCTGCGCCAGGGCGCGATGAAAATAACGGACCACCAGATCAATAGTCCTATTCTGAAGATCAATCGCTCCTGCCAGACCTGCCACCACTTCCCGGAGAACGAACTGAAGGCGCGCGTGGAAGAGATACAGACGCGCTACTTCAATATGCGCAACAATGCTATGGACTCGCTTATGGAACTCATCGCCGATATCAAGCAGGCGCGCGCGACGAATAGTTCGACGCCCGAGCAGATTGCGCTGGCGCAGCAGTATCATCGCCGCGCCGGATACTACATAGACCTCATCGTCTCCGAGAACTCGATGGGCTTCCACGCTCCGGAGGAGTCGCTTCGCATTCTCGGCGACGCCATGAATCTCGTCCGCTTCGGACAACTTGCCCTGCGTGGCTCGCTGCCGGCCTCTGCCCACACGCAGACCGCGCAGGTCGAGGTTCCCTCCGCCGTGCAGATGCCAGCGCAAACTACTGGCTACGTTCCGGCTACAGGCGACAACAAGGCGGGAGATCAGAAAAAAAAGTAACGTGTTTTTCGGCTCCGGGGGGCGCGCTTTCCTTCGGCGCGCACTTCGGAGCCGCTGGTGCGCGCTTTCCTCCGTGCTCCTTACATTGCACCACGCCGCGTCCATGTGATAACTTCCGCTCGCATCACTCGTTCCGTTCTTAGGAGGCGAAATGCCGCTCATTGTCCTGATAGTGATTCTGGTGGTGATCATTCTGATCATCGCTGGAATGTACAACGGACTGGTACAGCTCAAGGTTCGCGCCGATTCCGCATGGTCGGATATCGACGTGCAACTCAAGCGACGTCACGACCTCATCCCCAACCTGGTTGAGACCGTGAAGGGGTATGCCAGCCATGAGAAATCCACATTTGAAAACGTAGCCAAATATCGCTCGGCCGCTATGGCCGCCACTTCTCCCGCAGATCGCGGTCAGGCTGAGGGCATGCTCACACAGGCTCTTCGCGGACTGCTTGCCGTCGCCGAAGCTTATCCGGAACTCAAGGCGTCAGAGCAGTTCCAGTCCCTGCAGAAATCGCTCGCAGACCTTGAGGACGCGTTGCAGAATTCGCGGCGCTACTACAACGCCGTTGTCCGCGACCTGAATACCAAGATCCAGTCCTTCCCGACGAACATCATCGCCGGGATGTTCAATTTCCAGCAGCGGCAGTTCTTCGAGATCGCCGACCCGACGGAGCGCGCTACGCCGGTCGTAAAATTCTGAAGCGGAGTTGAATATGATCCGCAATCAACTAGAGGCGGCCTCCCATCGTTGGTGGGCCGCCATCCTTTTGCTCTTCTGCCTCTTCCTCGCAGCTCCCGCCTATGCGCGCGATTGGCGCGTGTCTGATTTCCATACCATCATCGGCGTTATGGACGACGGCACCATGGTCGTTAACGAGCGCATCACCTTGTCTTTCATCGGAAGTTACAACGGAATCCACCGCACGATCCCTATTGAATACCCGGGACCGCACGGAACCAACTACACGCTCTTTGTGGACGTCACCGGCATCACCGACGAAAACGGCAACAAGCTCAAATATGAGAGCCAGCGCAAAGGCGAGTATCGCGACCTGAAGATTTATATCCCCGGCGCGACCGACACTGACCGCGTCGTGCAAATCGCCTACACCGTTCGCAATGGCGTGCGATTCTTCGAAGATCATCAGGAGCTTTACTGGAATGTGACGGGCAACGACTGGCCGGTTCCCATCGACCACGCTTCCGCCTTTGTTTCGTTCCCACAACGCGCTGCTGGAACACTGCGCGCACAGGCCTTCACCGGCGTTTACGGCAGCACCCTCAGCGACGCTACCGCCGACGTGCAAGGCAAGGCGGTAAATTTCGAGACCAGCAACCCGCTGCCTATGCGTGGCGGTCTGACCATCGATGTTTATCTACCGAAGGACACGCTCAAAGAGCCCAGCGCGTTGACGCGTTTCCTCTGGTTCCTCGGCAGCAACTCCATCGTCTTCCTGCCGATGATTGCTTTCGCTGTGATTTTCACGATGTGGTGGTACAAGGGCCGCGATCCCGAATCCGGTCTTTCCGTCGCGCCCATGTACGAACCGCCGAGGGACATGACGCCGGCCGAAGCCGGGTCGCTTATCGACGACTCCGTCGATCCGCGCGACATCACTTCCACGCTCGTCGATCTCGCCGTGCGCGGTTTTCTGAAGATCGAGGAAACCAGCAATAAGGTGCTCTTCTTCAACAATAGCGATTACGTTTTCCATCTCCTTAAGCCAAAAGCTGAGTGGACGGGCCTCGCCGATCACGAACGAGAAGTACTCGACAATATGTATGCTGGAGACATGGACAGCATTCCGCTTTCTAGTCTGAAAAATCACTTCTATACGGCGATTCCGGCCATAAAGAAATTCCTTCTTTTGGCACTCAAGCAGAAAGGCATGTACACGGTCGATCCCGATTCCGCCAACGGTTATCGCCTGCTTGCGGTGTTCTTGATTGCCGCTCCGTTCGTGCTGCTGCAAGTGTTCGGGGTGGCGAATTTTTTCCTATCGCCCGCGGTTGCCGTCGCTTCCATCGTGGTGGCGCTTGTCATCGTCTTCGTTTTCGGACGCCTTATGACGGCCAAGACTCTGCTTGGGGTTCGCACGGTGGTCGAGATACAGGGCTTTAAGGAATTCATGACGCGGGTAGACGCCGATCGCCTGAAGCGTATGCCTCCAGATACCTTTGAAAAATATCTTCCCTACGCCATGGCTCTTGGCGTCGAGAAACACTGGGCGAGCGCCTTCGAAGGAATCATCCAGAATCCTCCCAACTGGTACACAGGTCCGGGAGGCTACTATCCCGGACACTTCCAACCAATGCTGTTTGCCAGCTCCATGCACTCCATGACCAACTCTGCTTACGAGGCCTTTGTAACGGCTCCGCGCGCGAGTTCCTCTGGCTCGGGATTCAGCGGGGGCGGCGGATTCAGTGGTGGAGGATTCAGCGGCGGCGGATTCGGGGGCGGCGGTGGCTCCGCTTTCTAAGGTGTCTGTGCGGGAATTATTCAGGGTTGCTTCGGCAGCCCTTTTTCTATGAAAGTGACAATTCGCATCCGGCTACTCGTCTTTCTCGTCGCCAGTTCAAACATCCGGACAACAATCCACATCCAACCTAACTGTTCACACTGCCTCTGGTAATGCAAAGGAGCTTATGGCTGAACCGCTAGCCGACTGGGAAAATCGTGAGTTTGTGCCATCTACGCTGCCGAATCGCGGCGAATTGACATCTCGGGAGCCGGCAGGGGCGTTGCCGCCATCGCTGCCTGGGATGTCCAACGACAACGACGAATCCGGGTACAACGATTTGCGCTCCTCCAATCCGCGCTTGAACTTTGCCGCGGAAAAAGTGGGGTCGGCGCTCGGATCAACGGTTGGGAACGTGCGCTCGCGTCTACGAATCGTCGGGGGACGATCGGCAAAAATGGCGAGCCTGGGGACTTCTGAAATTTCGGAGCAGGCATCGCAAAGGGCGAGCGAGATAGCGGATTTCGCTTCGGAAAAATTTTCTAGCCTTAAAGAATCGGCCGCCAGCAGGGCCTCGGAGTGGAAAGAAATTGCCGGTGAACGGGTTGCAAAGTGGCAAACGTTCGCGAACAGTCAAGTGAACCTGACGCGCCGCCGAGCGTCCTATTACAGCCATGAATATCCCGTCCAGACTATGCTTTCGCTAGCAGGCTTCGCTTTTGTCATGGGATGTGGACTACGTATCTGGAGGGCCAACAGTGACTAACGGGAATGTGCCAAACCAAAAATCTATCGCCGAGGTACTGAACGGATTTAAGGAAGAGTTGAAGGAATTTGCCGCAACGCGCCTTCAAATGTTGCGCAATGAATTCAGCGAGAAGGCCGGCGCCTGGAAGGCGGGAATTCCCTCGCTGGTGATTGGCGTCTTGCTGCTGCTTGTATCGTTCTTCCTTTTCACGGGAGGACTGGTGGCCGTGATTGCGTTGGCGTTTGAAGGAAACTCGTGGGCGTTTGCGGCGGCTTTCTTCATCGTATTTGCGCTTTACGCGGTCGGCGGGGGCGCGATCGCCGCTTACGGCTATCGCAAGATCAAGTCGGTGGGCGTTGCGCCGGAACGCACCATGCGGGTGCTGAAGCAGGACGGGGTTTGGCTGCAGACGGAAGCGAGGACTAGAGTATGACGAATTCACTACCGACAGACGTGCTTGAGCAGCGGGCCGCAGAACAACGCCGCCGGATACATAACTCGGTAGCCGAGTTGAAGGTTTCCGTACGGGAGCGTCTCGACGTAAAGCGCAATGCTCGGCAATATTTTTGGCCCGCCACGGCGGTGCTGTCGCTCATCGGATTGACCTTTGGCTACGGCCTGACCGGTATTTTCACCAGAAAGTGAAGCAGGGCTCCGGACGAAATGCCGGAGTCCTTTTCCCCCTTAGGCCTTATGCCCATGACTCTACGGCGATTCCTCACTAGGCCTGAGTAGCTGTTCCGTGGTATAAACCCGCAAGCAAAAGCTCATCACTAAAAGACCACGCCTGGAGAAACGGGTGGCTTATGTCAGGAGTTTGCGTGACTGATTTGCGTACGGGAAAGCGTTTTCCTTTGCAGCTTCCGATTCGGCTGGAAGGCGATGAGCCGGGATCGGTTCATAGCGGAAAGACGCACGATCTGAGTGCTTCGGGGGCGTACCTCTCGCTCGACGCCGACCTGGAAGTAGGGTCGGAGGTTGAGTTTGAGATGACCATCCCCGCCGCGAGTATTGGAGCCGCGCAGGATGTTGTAGTGCGCTGCCACGGTCGCGTGGTGCGCTCTGGCGACGATGCAGAATCCGCTCCCGATCACAGGCCCGGCATTGCCTGTGTGATCGATACTTACGAGTTCCTACGTGCTAAAGAAGATTCGGGTAACCAAGAATGATCAAAATCATCCTGGCTGATAATCAGGCGATATTTCGCGCAGGCATAGCCAAGGTGCTGGCGGTGGAAGACGATCTCCGCATTGTGGCGCAGGCCCAGTCGGTGGACCAGATGCTGATGGCCATCGACAAATTCCGTCAAGCAGTAGTGATATTCTCTGCCGGGTTCCTGGCAAACCTGGAGAGCGTGAGCGCCGCTGCTCAAGGCGCGCAGACGCGACTCGTGGTTCTCGCCGAGAATGGTGAACGCCCGGAGCGCTATCTGAATGCAGGCGTCAGCGGAGTACTGTTCCGCAGCGTGAGCGGCGCTACGCTGATCGAGTGTGTTCGCAAGGTTTCCGCTGGCGAGAAGTTCATACAGGATGCGCGCGGCGCTGCTGCGACCAACGAAAATGACGACTTTGTGGGAGCGCGGGTGCGCGACCGCTTGACGCCAAAGGAACTGCGCATCATCGCACTCATCGTGCAGGGCTACAAGAATAAGGAAATCGCGACCCAGTTGGGGACGACCGAGCAGGTGATCAAGAACTACCTGCGCAACGTGTATGACAAGATAGGCGTTTCTGACCGTCTGGAGTTGGCGCTGTTCACCATACATCACCGGATTCTGGCCGAGGCTGCCGCCGCCAGTTCCCACGGAGCCGCGCCGCAAACCCAGTAAGACAGACCGAACCTCATTCAAAACCCGCCCACAAAGGGCGGGTTTTTTGTGCGTGAAGAGCTGGTTTGTAAGCTGTTTAATTGCGGGATGTTGCAGAGTGTTGGCCGGCAAACTCTTGAGGATGGGGGAGTTGGCGGCAAAATCTTGAAAGCACGGAAGTTACGTGGTCTTTTCGCTGATCTGAGCGAGTGGCGAGGTGCGGATAGAGGTGTTTAGGCCAAGTTTAATCGCGGATAGAGAGGTTTTGGGTAATGTCGTTTGGCTCTTCGTTTATTCGGGATGGTTCTTGGTTAAGTCCGGTTGAGTGTGGTTTGGCTCTTCGTTAAATCGGAGATTCGGGGCGTTTCGTTAGGTAGAACGCTGACGAATACTGATCAAAAATGTAAAGGGATGCGTTTTGCTGAAGAATGCTGACTCAAACCAAAGTCAAAACATTGAACCACAAAGGGCACGAAGGTTCACGACGGTGATTCGGGCGGAAGGGCTCGAGTTTTTCGATCATCGTGGAAAAGCCTTCGTGCCCTGAGACAAAGCTCGCGCTTTCGTCACAACCGGAGAGAGAACAAACCATTGTCACAGCCGGAAAACCAAAGTCAAAAGATTGAACCACGAAGGGCACAAAGGGGAGGTTCACGAAGGTGATTCGGGCGGGAGGGCAGTGCGCGCGGGGATACGGGTCGGATTCTCTCCTGATAACTGGTTGGCAACACCCATGTATGCCAACGTCGGGCATACATGGGG
>JBBRZF010000127.1:0-10056 GCA_038236965.1 Terriglobales bacterium
AAAGGTTTCCGTTGGTGTGAAGATGTTGGCAGGTACGAATTTCGGACATAGTTACGGCTCCAATAAGAACGCCACCCTGAAGGGTGGCGGAAATAGAAAAGGCCGCGCTTTTGGGCGCGGCCTCGTTGTTTTTGTCTCTATATCTAGTATGACAGATTGGAGGGGGTCAACTGGACATCGGAAGCGGAGGAGAATTCAGAATGGAATCAATAAGATAGGAAATAGTTTGGGTTGGAGGGGCTTGACAAGATTTTTCAAAGTCGGCAGAAGGGCGATGGTTCGGGTCTGTGACTCTCCTGATGTGTGGCTGGCAACACCCATGTAATCCGACGTCAGGCTTATAGGCCACACGCCGAACAGGATTTTCTTCCCCTAGTTACATTCTGATGCGAGAATGCGGTGATCCCTATGCGAAAGACAACCTCTATGCCCGTGAACAGGGACAAGCCCGACTTATGGAAACCCGACATAGCGCGTTCGGTCGATATGTACAACGACTGGTTCATCAAGTTTGCGCCGAAGGCGTTCAGGGACAGTCGTGCTGTCGCGGTGTCGGACGTTGAGGCTGCACTCAAAGCGACAAGTAATCTATTGTGGATGACCCCGGATGTGCTCCACGAACATCCAGCGATGCTCCCTGTGCTCCGCATGAGCACTTGCCCGCCATTGGCTCGGGATCGTTTGATTGGCCTCGCGGGAGTTTCCGGCAACCTCGTTGGTTGCATGGACAAGTTTGGGGTGTTGCCGTCGAGGATGGATCCGACACAGCTTGAGAACGACCTGCAGCGGATTGTTAGCACGATTTCAAAGATGATCGACCCCGACATCTTTACGTGGATCGAATCGAAGCAAAAGGTCTCGCGTCATGAAGTACTTCGCGCAGCAACAGTGGTAGCAGATCGTCTGTGTGGGGCAGTTGCTGACCCAATTGTTCGAAATGCTCAGGAAAAGCGGCAGTTGGCTGCGATTGCAACTTGGCTAGAAAATCGTGGGTACAAGCCGTTGCCGATTGGCAAAGGTACCAAGCACTCGGACATGCCAGCAGGAACTTATTCTTTTCGCCTAAACGTCCCAATCAAGATGGATGGTGGGAAAATTATCAACATACCCGTTGACGCGGTGATTCAACGGAAGACGTCAAGGGCAGGGGCTATGCCTGTTCTGATCGAAGCGAAGTCAGCTGGCGACTTCACGAACGTCAACAAACGTCGGAAGGAAGAAGCTGTGAAGATTCAGCAACTTCGCGCGACCTACGGTCCCAAGACTCAGCTTTGTCTTTTCCTCTGCGGCTATTTCGATAGCGGATATCTGGGCTATGAAGCAGCAGAGGGAATAGACTGGGTTTGGGAACACCGCATCGACGATCTTGCCCTACTGGGACTCTGATGGATATCGCTGCCCTCGAAAAGAGACGAGTAGAAATACAGTGGCGCTGTGATGGTCTGCGCACTCAAGCAGACCGGAATCGCTTAGGCCAGTTCGCCACACCTCCAGCATTGGCACTCGAGATTGTCGAAGCATCTGCAGCGATGCTCGACGGGGACGCGCGCATTCACTTCCTCGACCCCGGGTTTGGTACGGGCGCCTTCTACTCGGCCCTGTTGAGTTCCACCGCTGCTGACCGAATAGAGACAGCCGCCGGATTCGAGATCGATTCACATTATGGAGCGCCAGCACAACAACTCTGGAGCGGTACTGGATTGGACCTCCGACTCGCTGATTTCACAGCCGCCCCCGCCGCCGCGGCGACTGTCAATCTGCTCATTTGCAACCCTCCCTACGTCCGCCATCACCACTTGAGTGCAAGTGACAAGCTGCGGCTCCGCCGACTATCCCATGCTATAGGCATGAAATTAAACGGCCTTGCGGGACTTTACTGCTACTTCATGGCGATCGCACACAGTCAGTTGGAACCTAATGCAGTCTCTGCATGGTTGGTTCCGAGCGAGTTCATGGACGTAAACTACGGCCAAGCAGTCAAGTCTTACCTGCTAGACATGGTGACTTTGACCCGTATTCACCGGTTTAATCCCAACGACGTGCAATTCGCTGATGCGCTGGTTTCATCTGCAATCGTGTGGTTCAAGAATGCGCCTCCTACTGACACTCCCGTAGAGATGACGTTCGGCGGATCGTTACAGGCTCCCACCACTTCAGATGTCACTTCTAGGCAGGAGCTGCGTAGTGAATCGAAGTGGACGCGATTGCCGAAACGGGAGGATTACTGCCTCACGACGCCCGGCGGCATACGATTGCGTGACTTGTTCACAATCAAGCGTGGGCTGGCGACCGGCGACAACTCTTTCTTCATGTTGTCAGAAGAGCGAGTGACAGAGCTTGGCATTTCTCATCAGTTTCTACAACCGATTCTGCCAAGTCCTCGCTACTTGAAGCAGGACACGATTTTTGCCGGCGAGAATGGTCTCCCGCTGATTCAGCCGCGTCTGTTCCTCATTAACACTTCATTGCCCGAAGATCGCTTGCGGGCGGCAGACCCGAATCTTGCCGCATATCTTGAAACAGGCAAGGAGACAGTCGGTAAGGGGTATCTGTGTTCGTCGCGGACCCCGTGGTACTCGCAAGAGAATCGACCGGCGTCGCCATTTCTCTGCACCTACATGGGCAGGTCTGACGGGAAAGACAAGAACACCTTTAGGTTCATCTTTAATGAATCCAAAGCTACGGCCTCCAATGTATATCTACTGCTGTACCCGAAACCGACCGTAGCCAACGCACTGGAGAACCCTGAAACCGCTAGACGAGTGTTTGATTTTCTGCGCGAGATTCCGATGGAGCGCATGCGTAGCGAGGGCCGTGTGTACGGTGGGGGTCTTCATAAGCTTGAACCGAAGGAACTCGCCAATGTCTCCGCTGACGAGATCGCTCCTCTCTTGTTTTCGATAGAGTTAATCGTAGGTACGCAAATCGATCTGCCGCACTCGGGCGCAGAAACATAAGCAAATCATCGCCCCGCGCCAATCATCTAGTACCCGGAACCTGCTTCAATTACAATCTCCTCATCTCTACTTGAATCCAGAGGAATCATTTTGGCCTCGCCAACAACAAAAATGCCTGAGAACGCAGTGCCTAATAATCCAGTACCAGAGAACGTCCAGCCTGCACCTGAATCCGAGAACTTTCGTCAGCTCGGAAACCACAAGATCAAAGTAAAGAAGCCTTTGCAGCGCGCCTGTAATGAGAAAGACGCCAAAGCCAAGATTTGTGGCGGACACTTGAAGCGCTGGTTCTACGCCGTGGATACGATGGAAGCTGAGTGTGGCGACCTGGAGCGCGAGTTCGGCAAGAATGCCGAGATGTATCGCTGCGAACATTGCCGTACTTTGTATCTGCCGAACCCGGAAGATCCGAGCGGAAAGAACGTAGCTGGCAAAGGCCAGGAATCAGTCTTCGGCATCTCGGTTCCGCCGAAGGCGTAAGCGTTAATCCGCGAGAGTGTTACCCCACTCAAGCCAAAAGAGGGCTTGAATGGGGCACCCGCGCGTAAGCGGCGTAGGTAAGCGGCCGATTATTTGTTAGCGGTTGGTTCGGGATTCGCATCTCCTCTATGAGGGCTTCGCGCGTGGGGCGCGGCGTCCGGTTTAGCCAAGGCCACTCGTTTTCCATTCAAGGAGCCTGCGCGGTTGGAAGCTACGGAACTCATCTACGACTGGAACAAGGTATTTGCGCGCACGGGAGTTTCCGGCCCTGTGTTGCTGGACGACGAATCGCTGCGCGACGGATTGCAATCGCCTTCCGTGCGCGATCCCAACATCGAAGAGAAGATCGAGATACTCCACCTGATGGAAGGTCTCGGCATCAACATGCTGGACGTGGGATTGCCCGGCGCTGGTCCGCGGGCCTACGCGGACTCGCTGGCGCTGGTGCAGGAGATCGCGCGGGCGGGACTGACGATAAAGCCGAACGCAGCGTGTCGGACGCACGAGAACGATATTCGTCCGCTGGCCGAGATACAGCAGAAGACCGGCGTGCAGATGGAAGCGGCCATGTTCATCGGGTCGAGTCCGATTCGTCGCTACACGGAAAACTGGACGGATGACTTCCTTCTGAACACGACGGAGAAAGCCGTGAAGCTGGCGCGCGAACTCGGACTGGAAGTGATGTACGTGACCGAGGACACGACGCGCTGCGATCCGGAGACGATCAAGCGTCTCTACAATTGCGCCATCGATAACGGCGCGCACGCCATCACCATCACGGATACCTGCGGACACGCGACGCCGATGGGAACGCTGGCGCTGGTGCGCTTCGTGGTGGAGGAAGTTGTAAAGCCCTCGGGCCAGAAGATACGCGTGGACTGGCACGGACACTGCGACCGCGGACTGGCGGTGGCGAACTCGCTCTCCGCGCTGGTGGGCGGGGCGGAGTGCATACACGCCTGCGCCGGCGGCATTGGCGAACGCGTGGGTAACACGCAGATGGACCTGATGCTGGTGAACCTGAAGCTGATGGGCGTGGAACCGTGGGCGAGCCAGGACCTGTGCAAGATGAAGGACTACTGCGAGGCCGTCGCGAAGTACACGGACATGCCCATCCCGCGCAACTATCCGGTGGTGGGATGCGACGCCTTCCGCACGGCCACCGGGGTCCACGCGGCGGCGGTCATCAAGGCCTACAAGAAAAACAATGTCGAGCTGATGAACTCCGTTTACTCGGGCGTGCCGTCGCACCTTTTCGGATTGACGCAGACTATCGACGTAGGCCCGATGAGCGGCAAGTCGAATGTACAGTTCTGGCTGGAGCAACACGGCATCGTTCCGACAGAAAATCTGGTGGAGCGCATCTTCCATCGCGCAAAGACCAGCGAACGGTGTCTGACGGAAGAAGACATCCTGACGTGCTGCGCGTGCGCGAATTGCGGCATCAAGTGCGAGCGGCTGGGATAGAGCGGCTGCTGAGCTACTGAGTCGAAGCGAGCGCCTGCTTCTCCGGTGTTACCATGGTCTCCACATGGCGCTGTTCACCCGCAATTCAAGTGGTTCGGCTGATCGCGAAACGCTGGCGCGTTTGTCGGCGGAAGCGAAGGCGGAAGTTGCCGGAATCGCTGAATTGCGCGAAACGCATACGGCGTTTGCGTGGTTCCGCGCGCACGAACGCGAACTCCAGGACAAACAACTTGAAGTGACCTCCATACCGGCTCCGCCGTTTGGCGAGCACGAGCGCGCGCAATGGTTGGAAGCGCAATTCAAGTCGCTGGGATTGGCGGACGTTCATCGCGACGAGATCGGGAATGTCTTCGGCACTCGGCGGGGCAGCGACGCGGAGGCGAAAGCCATCCTGCTGAGCGCGCATATCGACACGGTGTTTCCTCCGGGCACGCCCATCCGCGTACGCCGCGAAGACGACAAACTTTTTGGTCCCGGGATCTCCGACAACGCTTCGGGCATCGTGGCGATCCTGGCGATTGCGGCGGCCATGCTGGAAGCGAAGGTGCGTACGCGCGCGCCCATCGTCTTCCTCGGCAACGTGGGAGAAGAGGGCGAGGGCGATCTGCGCGGATACCGCTACATCTTCTCGCAGGAAAAATGGCGCGACGCTTTTTCGCAGGTCATCGCCGTGGATGGGGCGGGTACGGACAGCATCGTCGCCGAAGCGCTGGGTAGTCGGCGATTTGAAGTGAGCGTGCATGGGCCGGGCGGACATTCATGGACAGACTTCGGCTTGCCGAATCCCATCGTGATACTGGCGCGGGCTATCGAACACTTCAGCCGGACTCCGGTTCCGGCGACTCCGAAGACGACGTTCAATGTGGGCGTGATCTCCGGCGGCACGTCGGTGAATTCGATTCCGCAATCGGCGAGCATGCGCGTGGACCTGCGTTCGGCGGAGGCGCTGGAGATCGACAGGCTGGAGAAAGAGTTGCGAGCTTCGGTGGAGCACTCGGTGTTGGCCGTGGAAGAGGAATTACATTCCGACCGGCGATTGCTGACCTACAACATCGAGTGCGTGGGGAATCGTCCGGCGGCGGACCTGCCGCTGAATGCACGACTGCTGCAGGCGATCAAGGCGGTGGATTCGCACCTGAAAAATGTTTCCAGGATTCATCGGGCCTCGACGGATGCGAATGTTCCGCTGTCGATGGGCATTGAGGCGGTTGCGCTGGGCGCGGGTGGATCGGGCGGCGGCGCGCACACCGTTCATGAGTGGTACGATCCGCGCGGACGCGACCTGGGATTGAAACGACTTCTTCTCATCACACTGGCTCTTACGGGAGTAGCCGAATGAAACTGGCGGCAGTACTTGCTGTCCTTCTGCTTGGAACTTTTATGACCGCACAACAAAACGGAACCATCCACGGGGACGCGCTCCCCGATGCCATCTTCATCAACGGCAACATCTATGCGGGCGCGGGACTTCCACGCGCGGAAGCGATCGCGGTGCGCGATGGGCGCATCGTCGCCGTAGGTTCGAAGGCCGACGTGATGAAGCATAAGACGAAGAAGACCGAGGTCATCGACCTGCATGGCAAATTCGTGATGCCAGGCTTCAACGACGCGCATCTGCACATGGCGAATGGCGGCTTCGAGCAGTCGAACGTGAACCTGGTGGGATCGAAATCGCTGGCCGAGATGCAGCAGCGCATCGCCGATCGAGTGAAGACCTCCGCACACGGCGAGTGGGTGGTCGGACGCGGCTGGGACCACACGATGTGGCCGGAAGCGAAGTTGCCAACGCGGCAAGAACTCGACAAAGTTACCGGAGAGCATCCGGCAATCTTCACGCGCGTGGATGGACACATCGCTATCGCCAACACGGCGGCGTTGAAAGCCGCCGGGGTCACGCGTGAGACCAAGCCGCTTGCAGGGGGCGCGATCGACCACGACGCGCAGGGAGAGCCGACGGGGATTCTGCGCGAAGGCGCGAGCGAAATTGTCTGGGCTCATGCGGCCAAGCCGACTCCGGCGCAGCGTCGCAAGGCGTTGGAATTGGCAGTGGCGGATGCGGGACGCTGGGGTATCACCAGCGTGCAGGACAATTCCTCGTGGGAAGATTTTCTCGTCTTTGAAGACATGGAGCGCGAGGGCAAGCTGACCGTACGGGTCAGCGAGTGGCTGATGTTCGATATGCCGATGGAAGCTCTGCGGGCGCATCGCGCGTCGCATCCGGCGACCGATCCGTTGCTGAGCACGGGGATGTTGAAGGCGTACATGGATGGCTCGCTGGGTTCGCGCACGGCGGCGCTGCTGGCGCCTTATGCGGACGAGCATGGGAACAGTGGATTGCCGCAGTACGACCAGGCGAAGCTGAACCAGATGGGCGATGAACGTGCGGCGGCGGGATTCCAATTCGGCTTCCACGCCATCGGCGACAAGGCGGTGGCAATGGCGCTGGATACTTTTGCCGAAGCTGACCGCTACGCGCGCGAGCATCAGGGGACGCAGAGGCGGGATGATTTCCGCTTCCGCATCGAGCACGACCAAGTGGTAGCCGCGGACCAGATTGCGCGCTACAAGGCGCTCGGCGTCATCGCCTCGGTGCAACCGAATCATCTGCTGACGGACATGAATTGGGCGGAAGAACGCATCGGCCCGGAGCGCGCAAAACATTCGTATCCGTGGCGCGATTTCCTGAAGGCCGGTGTGCCGCTTGCGTTTGGCACGGATTATCCGGTGGAACCGATCACGCCCTTCCGCGGCGTCTATGCGGCGGTGACGCGCAAGAACGAGGCAGGAACGAAGTCCTACTATCCCGAGCAGAAGTTGACGATTGAAGAAGCGATTGCGGCGTACACGACGGGCGCGGCGTTTGCGGAGTTCAAGGAAAAAGAGAAGGGATCGCTAGAACCGGGCAAGCTCGCGGATTTTGTTGTGCTGGACCGCGATTTGTTGAAAGTTCCTGCGCAGGAAATCCTTGGGACGAAAGTGTTGAGGACGGTGGTGGGCGGGAAGAGCGTTTACGGAGTGGAGTGAGGGGTGGAGTTGGATTGTCGCGATAGGGTGTGGGAAGGCCTGATATCGGAGGCTATGTTTTTACTTCCTGTGATCCAGAACGGCTGGAACGCCAAAATGCATCAGCCGAAGACCCAATATCTCCCCAAGACAATGAAGCTAAGAGCCATTAGAACGACGCAGGAATCGAGCAACACATGGAGCCTACTTGCTGGGTAGGGTTGTTTAAATTTCCTTCGCACCTCGGTTCCCCACGAGATGTAGGAGATTCGTTCCTCGTCGCGAACGCGTTCGTTAATCTTGCCAATCATTACGAGCGAAACCATATTGGCAAGAATTGCGGACGATGCTCCGACAAAACCAGCAAACACGACCGGCCAAGACATATTCGTCAACAGGTGCACAGGTTTAAGATACATCAGCAAGCACTATCGAGAATGACGAGTATCACTTCTGGGACGCAGAAGGTCGAGGCGTCAGGGTCGTCCTCCAGAACTCACGGCTCAGCGAACTCCATGAGACTGACAACGGAATGACCGTGCAGGATGCTATCGGCGCGTATGCTGGCCAGCTAGGAACGTGTATCGAAACTACTGGAACACCGCTGGAAACGTGCCGAATGCTTCATGCATTCAAGGAAAGCCTACCTCGACGGCGGGGCTTGCTTTCCCGGTTCTTTCGCCGCGGCACCAAATAGGTGTTGAGAAATCGCCATCCCACAAACTATCTGAATCCAGCAAAATCGGCCGTGAATGAGCCTGCTCTCGCCAGGTAGCGATCGCGAAATCCCCTTCGCATAGCCTATCGCGACAATGGTCTCGGGACTGTGGGAAACGCAACGAGCTTCGAGCCGGATTCTCTCCCAAGTGGTTGGTTGAACACCCACCTTAGCTACGCTGCGTTTCGCGAAGGTGGGGCACCCGATCGATTAGAGAAGGTGGTGGTTGAGTCTCAGCCGTGCCTACGGCGCTTTGGGAGATCGGAACTGGTACCCCGGGTTGCACCCGGGGCTAAGCTCGGGCCGTGCCTACGGCAGGCGAACCAAGGCAAGGTCAAAACAGGGGCTAAAGCCCCGATCTGTTTTGCTGCCTGATTGGCACGACTGAAGTCGTGCCCTGATGCGGAGCTCGATGGGTTAAGCGCGGGAGCGTACACCGAACCGATTTGATACCGGAAAACCAGGCTCTGGCTGCAGCGCTCGAAGCGAGTGGTCACTTCCGTTGTGGGCAACGAGTGCCTTAGGATTTTGGGGAGCGGGCGGCGGCGAGGTTCGTCCACGTGCCGGGGTCGCTGGCGGACAGGGCGGAGAGATAGATATCTACGTCTGCCGGGTCGAAGGCTCCGTTGATTTTTTCTACGGCCGTGTGCAACGCCTCGGTTGCCGGCGCGGGCACTTCTTCCTGGGAGATGGCTCCCTTGTCGTTGGGGATGTTGAGTTCGTTCAAGAACATTGCGAGCATGGCTTCGTGGGGTCCGAAGAGAAACGCGCGGATGAGCGTGCTGGATAGCTGTTCGTCGGGCGTGATCATCGAGACCAGGTAGCCGGCTAATTTTTCCGCTGGGAGCTTGGCGGCTTTCTGTGGACGCAGGTTCAACTTGGCGGCGATGATGGCCGCGGAGCGCTGCTGCTCTCCGATATAGTCTTTGGCGGCATAGAAGGCGTCTGCCGCCTGGCGACGACGCGTTGGGTCCATTTGCTTCCATATCTGCTGGAACGATTTAACTTCCTGGCTCAAGGATTCCTCCGGTGTAGTTATTGCCTATTGTTTTCGAGCTTGCTGAACCATCTCGACCAGAACTTCGCGCGCCTTTGCCGCATCAGTTACCTCTCGAGAAAAGGCGATACGGGTGCCGGTCACTTTTTCTGCGGTGGTCAAGCGCAGGTGAAATCCAAGACGGTCGACCGACGTCATGGCGGCTTCCCTGGCTTCGATTCCGGCTAAGACCCGGGCGAGCAGGATGAGCGAATCGGCGTGGTCGGCGTTCATGTGTTCGATGATGGCGGCTGAGGCGTCGGCCAAGGGGTCGGGTTGCGCCGCATCGTAATCGGAGGCGGGAACCCATCCCATCACTCCGAAGCCGCCGACGTAATAAACATCGACGACCTCCATACGATAGAAAGAGAAATCGCCGAAGTCTACCCAGTACT
>JBBRZF010000128.1:0-10006 GCA_038236965.1 Terriglobales bacterium
AAAATGCGGACCTCGTTACGCTCTTCACTGCACCATCCGCGTCCTTTATAGACTTCGGCGACTTTCCACTCAGGGTAGTAAGGCAGCCCCGTACACATAGTGACCTCGTGCCCGCGCGCCGCAAGATATTCGCAGCGCCACGTATTCACCGGCGCGATGCCAGTCTCCTCAGGCCAGTAATTGATGCCGAGATAGAGGACTCGCATCAGCTGCACACCAGGTGTTCACTTCGCTCCGTTGCCCGCGCCCCATCAGCCGGCGGAGTTCGCGCGGCATCGCCGTCGGTTCCTCCCAACAGGATTGCGAACAATTCCGCCCAGTTCTGCGCAAAAGGCTGTGCGACGCTCGTCGCCGGGTGAGGTCTTCTAACACTCAACTCGCCCTTCATTGCCTCTACCATCAGTTTCGCCAACCGTACGGCATCGCGAGGCTCAAAAAACGCCGCCGACTCATAACTGCCCACGGTCTCGTGGGCGTAGGGAAGGTCGGCAACCAGCATAGGCCGCCCCGTATGTTTGAATTCCGTGATCGGCAACCCCCAGCTTTCCAGCTTTGACGGAAATATAAGGCAGTCTGTCTCGCGATACAGATCGAACACCGCTTCGCGCTTTTGGATCCCAAGCAAACGGATCTCCGGCACTGCTTTACACTTTCTTGCGATGTGTTGGGCATATCGATTCACGCTGCTGTCGAAAGTGAAGCAAATCTCGAAGTCGTCGCGAACCGCGCGGAGAAGACTCGCTGCTGCGATCACAACCTCGAAGTTCTTATAGACCTGTGGGAACGCCGGGTAGAAGAAACGGAATTTTTCTCGTCCCACAGTAGGCTTGTTTTCGGTAGTCTCAGCTTCGAACTTAACGATATTGGGAGTTGCAACAACAACGTTCTTCACGCCGAACAAGCGCTCGAACTCTTCGCGTATCCATGCCTGCTGCACGATCACGTAATCGTTCTTGGTGATATTGATTGCGTAAGCCCGCCCCAGCATCAGGTTGTAAAAAGCGAAACGCGGCTGGAGAATCGCTTCCCGCAAGCTCATTCGATAAAGATTGCAGGTGTTGTGGCAATACACGGCTATTCTCTTTGCTTCCACACTGGGCGAAAGATTTACGAGCGATAGCCACAGTTCCGGTCTCAATCTCTTGGAGAGCCTGCGATATGCGATGTGTTCGTGATATAGCCTGAAGAGAATAGACCTGCTCGAATATGGAAATTCAAGGTAGGTCACATTGGGGATATCGAACAGTTTACGGTCGTGAACCAGCGCCACAATCTCAAGGCGGTCTGCCACGTTCTGCGATAGATATCGAAGGCAGTCTTGCACCACCGATAGACATCCCAGTCCACCGTTCCCGGTGGAGTTCGCTGCGGAAATGACAATCACAGGCTTCTTCATCGCTCAGCTTTCCAAGCTGCCGCTCAAGACGGCGGGCGCGGAAACCGAAACCGGCTTCCATAGTGCAACTGCCTGACGTGCTTCGATGTGATTCATCACATATAGGAAGACGAAGAGGTACATCTCCGGCGAGAAGTAGTGGCCTCCACGTAACAATTTCTGCACCATGTAGAGAAGCAGCGCGTTGCTGTACTGCGTTCCTTGTCCGCCATCCCGCACGTAGCAGCTCACCAGGAATATCAGCACGAATCCGATCCCGACTAATCCCATCTCGGAGAGCACGCGCAAAAACAACGAAGCCGCGTCATCCGCATTCAGGTCCCCGTACATCGACGAGATAAATTGCTCCACCCCGTTCAACGAGGCGAGATAGCGTGCATGCGACAAGCCGTGCGATCCAAGACCATTGCCGAACACCGGATGCTCCAGGAACACCTCTCGCGTGATGAACACATTGGAGATCAAAGCGTAGGTGCTCAGATTCGCGCCCTCAAGCGACGCCTCGGCCGTGGCGCGTGAGGTATCGTCCACGCGCATGCGAATCTCCGGAGAGATCATGTAGGTCGCCAGCGCCAGCAGCAGCAGGACCGCGGGCGCCACCACTGTGTAGTACCGGAAGCGTGTAGCCAGAAGGTAGAACGCTAGAAGCAGTCCGATGTATCCGAGCGAAGAAACAGAGAGGACGAGTCCCGTCAGCAGAACTAGCGCTTCTCTCCCGTTAAGCCGTTTGGAGAGCCAGCGGTCCGCGTAGAAATAGAATGCCGGCAGGACGATTCGCGAGAAGTCCGCAGGTTCCGACAGTATGCTGCGCAAGCGCTCGAAGTGATGGAGGAACCCGAGCTGACCAACCACAATCAGCAGGCCCAGTGCGCTCACCCAATAGGCGATGCGCGCATAGATGCCGAAGATACGCTCGACCGTCGCGTCCGGTTGACGGGAGAAATTGTAGTAATAAAACGCGATGATGGAGATGCCGATGAACTGCTTAAGGAAATTGGGCAGGGTGTCTGTCCCTTGCCACATTCCCAGCGCGCCGCTGCATACCAGGTACCCGCATACCAGCGTCACCCTCAAGCTCAGACGCAATGTTCCCGCGAGCGCAAACAGGAACAGATTCAGCAGTACGACAAAATAGAAGGCACGGATGTCCACGCTCCAATGCCACGCCAATGCTCCAGAAAAGGCGCAGCCCACCGTGGAGTACGTTATGTATTTGCGAAGCGACATCAGAAAGGTTCAACTCTCAGGCGGAGAGCGATCGACGAATCTGGAACTTGGTAAGAGCGAAATACCGTTCGACATAAGCACGCAGCGGGTTACGACCGCCGGTCTCGATCTTCGCCCGCATAGCCTCGCGAACGGATTCCCCTGAATCGCTGATCCCGCCGGCCCTCATGGTCGCCGTGACTTGATCCAGAAACCCAGCACGTAAACCTTGTCCGGCTCGCAGCAGCAACTCATAATCGCCTGTGATTCGATAGGAAGTGTCGAACGGACCGAGCCGCTCGAACAGTCTGCGACGGTGGAGCGAACCGACGTGAGCCACGTTCATGTACTCGGCAAACTTCCGCCACCTCCATCGCTGCCCTATCACACGGAGACCTCTTGCGCCCACCACCTCCACGCGCGACGAAACGTAATCGAGGTCTCCATCCGAAGCATCGATGTATTCCATATAACTCTTCAACGCCGCCGGGCGGTAGGCGTCATCACTGCCAACAAAAGCGATCCACTCGCCGCGCGATGCGGCCATTCCTTTGTTCCACGCGTCGTAGACTCCACTGTCAGCTTCGCTCAGCCAGTACGCCAATGACTTGTCATATTTCTGCAAGATCGCAAGCGTCCCATCAGTCGATCCGCCATCGATAACGATGTGCTCCGTCGGGTAGTGCTCCGACTGCTGTTCGCGAATGCTTTCGATTGTCTTCGCCAGGTGTTCTGCACCGTTGTAAACAGCCGTAACAACACTGACCACTGGCTTCGCGGAGTGCGGGACTGCCGCAGTTCGCCAACCACCCTGCCGTCGTGATTCCGTGACTACGCTCATCCCCTCACCACAGAAAACCTCATCGCAAGTTCGACCGCCCTCGTCAATGCGGCAGCCAGACGGGCCTTGCGCTCCTCTGCTCGCGCCAACAGTGATTCGGAGTTGCGACACACTTGCGGTGTCACTAACGCTTCTTTCAATTTTCCCGCCAGATCATGGACGGACCCAACTCGAAAGAATGTCACGCCCTTATCTGATATCTCCCGATTCACATCAATGTCCGAGACGATAGCCGGAGTACCGATTCCGACTGCGTCATAGACGGAGCCCCCGCCTGGGCCGCCTTCAAACAAAGTAGGCTGCACCACCGCCACCGCGTCTCGCATGATCGTCATCTGGTCGTTCTTCGGAATATGTCCGAGGAAACGCACGCGGTCCTTGATCCCGAGTTTGCCTACAAGTCGTTCGAGCGATGCGAAGTATTCCGGGGCGCGGTAGTCAGACGTGTTGCCTGTACAGATCATTGCTACATCGCGCGACCGCAATAGGCTTAGGGCCTTGAAGGCCGTCGCGTGGTCCTTGTGTTGCCAAAACTGGTTGCTGATGAGGAAATATCGCGACGGCAAGGAATACCTCGCCCGTACTTCGTGCAAGTCTCCCGTGAGCCATTCCGGCTGCGGAAGTGGGGTGAACGGCAGAACGACGATTTCACAATTGCTTACGTCATAATATTTTTCAAGATCTGCGTTCGCCTGCTGTGAGTTCACGATCACCGTGGACTCACGCAGAAGCTGTTGGAATCTCCAGTCGCGCTGGTCCATCTCTGCATGTGAGAAGAATTGCGGCAGATACTTATGCTGCATGTCAGGAATGTAACCGATCCAGTCTGCCGGCAGATTCGAACCGGGTGGGCGCATGCACGGCATCAAGACATCGATTCCCTGCTCTGCCACAGCGCGTGCCAGACCGTCGCCCGAACTCGCATATTCGACTACATCGAAGTCGCAACCGGAAGTGCGCACGCTCTCGATCATTCTAGGGAAGTCGATGGCGGCCGTTCTCTGGAATGTCGGACGGTCCAACCGACAGATACTCGCGGCTGCACGCTTGTAAACTCCTAGCCGCTTTCGCAGCTTTGTTGACCACGTCGCCTGCGGAATCAGCAAGGTCACGCGTGCCCCGGTCTCTGCGAACCCACCGGCGATCAACCGCAGCAGGTCCCATCCTCCACCCCACTCCGCAAGCTCTGCGCCCAGCAGTCCTACGTGGCATTGATTTAGTGAAGTCATTTAATTCTTTTAGCTGGGGTTCCCACATAGGTGCCAGGCTCGGTGATGTCCCGACTCACCGTCGCATTCGCACCAATCACGGCCTCGCTGCAGATATTTTTGCGTTCAAGCACTGCCGCGCCCGTGCCCAGGAACGCGAATTCCCCAAGATGAACGTTTCCAGAGATATGTACGCCAGGCGAAACGGTCACGTAATCCCCTATCCGGCAGTCGTGTCCCACCGTCGTGTTCAGGTTGAGATGTACGAATTCACCCAGCACGATATCGGTGGTCAGCACCGTGCCCGCACAGATTATGGCACCTTTGCCTATGCTCACTCGTCCTGGCCGTTTGTCAAACTGTGCCGAAGGAGCCACAAGATTGGGAAATTCGAAACGAGGCGCTCGCTTGGCAATGGCCAAAGCGATCTTGCTCTTCAGCGAAGGACTGCCGACGGCGATGATTGCCTGGCCGGCTTCGGCGGTGAAGCGCTCGAAGAAGTCACTTTCCGATATCACCGGCGTCTCGCCCTGCTTGCCGCCATTCAGCGGATTCCCATCTTCCCCGACGAAATAGTGGGGACGCAGATCGCACTTGCCTGCTTCAAACATCTCCTGCGTGAGCCACTCCACCTCTTTTGCAAACCCGGCAGTGCCAAATATGATATTCATGCATTCTCCTAGACGTACGATCCACGAACAACCTCACAGATCTTCATCACCTGTTGCTCGCACAGATCCGGCCAGCTGGGCAGATTGATGCCGCGCCACGCGATGTCCTCCGCGACTGGCAACTGCTGGAAGCGCTGCGAATACATGGGCATGCTGTGCACCGGATAGAACAGCGGCCTGGTTTCAATACCCGCATCGGACAACGTGGCCCGCAAAGCATCGCGTTGCCCAGCCAATCTGGTCAGAATGGACACCATCCAGTAGGAATGCCGTACATCGCCGACTGATGCGTGCATCGTTACCGTAAGGTCTCTCAAATATTCCCGATACCATTCCGCCACTCGCAGCTTGCTCTCTATCAACTCGTCCGCACGTTCAAGCTGCGCCAACCCAAGGGCCGCACAGATATTGGTCATGCGATAGTTGTAGCCAACAGCGTCGTGCCAATATTCGCGATGTTTCGCCAGCCCTTGTCCCCGGAAATGAACGATGCGCTCGTAGAGCGTCTGGTCGTTGGTTACTACCATTCCACCTTCCCCGGTGGTGATGGTCTTGTTGCCGAAGAAACTGAAGGTCGCGATGTCAGAAAATGTTCCTACGTGTTGTCCCTTGTAGAGAGAGCCAAAGGCTTCCGCGCAATCTTCTATGAGGAAGAGATTGTGTTCGCGTGCGATCTCACGCAACTCCTCCATCGGACAGGGATGGCCATAGAGATGAACTGCCATGATGGCCCGAGTCTTGGGCGTGATCTTCCGGCGAACATCTTCCGGATCCATTTGCCAATCGCTCGCGCGCGAATCAACGAACACGGGAGTAGCGCGCGTGTAGGTGATCGCATTGACCGATGCGATGTAGGTCAGTGTAGGGACCAGCACCTCGCAATCAGCTCCCACACCCAGTGCAACCAGGGCCAGATGGAGAGCAACCGTCCCATTCGAAACCGCGGCAGCATGTGTGACGCCGATATAGCGCGCGAACTCGCGCTCGAAGTCCACAAGGAATCGCCCTTTCGACGAAATCCAGGTGGAATCGAGGCACTCCATCACATACTTCTTTTCGTTGCCTCGCAGGCTCGGCTGATACACCGGGATCGAATATTTCACAGTTGCACTCCCCGCCTGGGCTTGGTGATAGCTATCCCGCAGACTCCCGCGCCTGGCATCTCGCTCCACGACGCGAACTCGCAACACTCATCGGAGATCATGCGTGGGTCGTGCACTGTGCAATCGTGTCCCTTCGCCGCCCAGTGACGTTCGTGCGCTTCGAATAATCCTTTGGTCTTCTCGCCAAACCAGCGAATCGACGCGACATCTCCATTCAGCGGCTTTACTAATCTCGAGTGCAGGGTCGGCTCGTCGTATACCCGCTGGAAGAAATACGAGCCTTGTATACCCCTTTTCGATTGCGTTCCGTAATAGTCGGAGCTTCTGTGCTCTACGCGGAACTGTCGATCGACCGGAACGGTCACTATCAATGTTCCTCCGGGCTTCAGTGCCCCGTAGAGCCACTCCATTGCCTGCATGTCGTCATATTCACCGGAGATGTGCTCGACCGTGGAGATCGACCAGACGCAGTCGTACACTCCGCGAACATCGCTCAACGAGTCCGCACCCTGGCATGCCACTGCGACTGAGTTCTTTTGCGATTTAGCAAGAGCCGTCCGGGTCTGCGCGCAGTCATCGGCATCAGGGTTGATCATGTCGATCTTCAGGCTGGGGCGATTCGCTCCGGCATATAGAGAAAAGATGCGAGGAGACGAAACGTCCAGCACACGGCCTACTTCAGGAATGTGGGCATAGGCGAAGGGGAATTCGAAATAGCGAACGCTGTTGATGGGCGTCAGCAGCAGCGAGTGTCCTTTCGCTTCGCCCCGCATCAGCATGCGCCAACCCAACTGGCGCGCAAAGTCAGCAAATCGCATATCAAGCCCGCGCTTGCGTGCGTGACGCGACGCCACATAACTTTGCCGCGTCCATCGAAGTCGACCTAACAGCCGTGTTAGCAAGTTCTGCGGGAGCTCAGTGTTCAGGATCATCTCTGCGCTGCATGGAGCAACGCTATATCTCATTTTCTTAATCGGCATATTTGTCTTGGGAATTTCTATTTCAACATTACGTCGGCCAGAGCCCACTCCAGCGCGACCTGGTGCGCTCTCACGAAGTCCCTACTTTCTGCTGAACGGAACTCCAACTCACGCTCTGGCCTAACGGCCAGGTCGAGTACGGCGTCCCGGATCGCCTGCGGACCGTGGCCAGCGAGCATGTACCCATACGGTCGCGGATCTAACCCGCACTCACGAGTCACGATCGGGATCAGTCCCTTCGCCATCGCTGTCAATACGGCGCCGGCAGTTCCTTCGGAACATGAGGGATAGACAATGAATCCACATTTTCTCGCGATTGCGAAGAACTCATCTCCCGCTACGTCCAGAAATCCGTGCGCCACCACATTAGCCAGATCAAACAGTTCGCTCCGGTAGCTCTCGACAAAGTCCTGCTCCTTATCGAATGGGCCTACTATGTGAAGAGTCATGTCGGGCATGTCAGCGAAGGCATCCAGTACCACGTCCAAGCCTTTGTGGACCATCCCGCCGCTACCTAACCACAGCATGCTGCTGCGGGCATGAGTCCAGTCACGGGGAGCATCATCAAAGAGAGAATTCGGCACGGATACCGGCACGGCAGTCTTCGGCGCCGCCACGTGGGAGAAACTGTCGCATACGACATCGTTGCCTACGTAAAACAACGCGTCGCATCGTTCGGCCGCAAGCGAGACGCGCGAAGTTCTGCGCGCTTTCAACCTCACACCTCTTCGTTCGAACAGCTCACGCAAGCGCTCTTCTTCCGCAGTGTTGTTCATTCGCCAGTGGCGTCCTGTCGCGTAAGAGATCTTGCGACATGTATCACCAAGCTGGGTTGCCAGTCGTTCCAAGTTGTAACCCGCGTCGAATAGGACAGCATACTTGTGGCGCAGCTCGAATCCACTGTCCAGACAATTGCAAACATCGACTACGAATCCCATCTCGCCAAGTATTCGCGCAATCTCGCGGGACTCCCATAAATTGGAATGGTTCAGAAATTCAGCAGACGAGGCATCCGACGTAAACGCCAGTGGCACATAAGACAGGAGTGCGCGCCCGCGAAGCGCTTGTTTGACTCCGTTTACGTCGTACAAGAATTGGCTTTGCTGCCAACGCTTTCGTAAATGTTCCAAGAGGCTCGGAAGCCGCCGCTTTAGTTGCGCTTCCATCCATCGACCCGTCGAGGATCTCCGCGCTGCCGACAGGCCGAGCAGTACAGAGTTGTGGAGTTCCTCAAGCATCAGGCGGTCTGGCCAACCATGGCTGAATTTGCTTCCAACCGCTGCAGTAGCCGGGGAACGTAGAAGGCGGCTGGCAGGAATACAAAGAACAACTGCGCCGCAACCGATCCGAATACCACCCCACTCACCCCTATACGGCGCGTCAGGAAGATCGAAATTGTGAGATTGGCTACCGCCATCACCGTGGCCATCACCACCTGGTAGCGAATCACGTTGATGCCATTCAGAAAAACAGAGAGCGAGCCGCTGACCGCCTGCAAGGCCCCAAACATCGCCAACCCGCAGAACAGCAATAGAGATGGCTTCACCTGCGCACCAACCCACCAGCGCAAAAGTGTGGGTGCAGCGAATAGAAGCGCGACATTCATCGGCACGTTGAACAAAAGGCCTAGTCCGATGGAGGAGCGCAATGTTCGTCGCGCCCAGCCCACATCTCCTCGCGCAACCGCCTCTCCATAGGCCGGCCATAACGGCACCAGCACGAAGCTCAGCATTGTGGGAATCACGGAGAACAGTTTTCCTGTCACCGCATACTCCGTCACCGCGCCGGGGCCGAGTACGTGGGCGAGGACGAGGTTGTCGCTTTGGAATCCGATCGTCGCAGCTAATTGAAGGAGGAAAAACAGTCCGCCCAGCCGGATCAGTTCTTCCGCTCTTCCCCGCTCGACATCGCCGGCCCTGGGAATCAATTCTGGTCGTTGCCAGCCCAGGAAGCAGATGGTGTTCAAGAGGTTTGCAAGTAGCGGGCCTCCGCTCACCGCCAGCACGAGCCACGGCAAACCCGCGCGCGCATGCACAGCAAACATCAATCCGCAGAAACCGAAAACACTTCCTGCCGCGTTCCACAGGTTCAGGCTGAAACCAAGTTGATAACCGGACTGCACCTTCTGTACGATTCCCAACGGCAGCCCGACAAGGAAGCAAGCCAGCAAAACCGCCAGGGCAGGTCCGGCCTCCGCGCGCGCAGCGGCGGAGTGCACATTCAGGATCCGAGCCCAGGGAATTGCGGCATAGGTGCCCCAGAGAAGGAACCCTAATACTCCGGCGATACTGGAGAGGAACACCGCGGCGCAAGCGATGTACCCTCGCGCCGATTGCCGGTCGTCGCGCCCGAAGCAGCCCGCGATTGCACTCATCAGCCCGTTCCCCAAGCCCAGATCCGCAAAGGTGAACATCAGCACCAGTGAACTGATCGTCATCCACACGGCAAAACGTTCGCTGCCAAGGTAGGCAAGGGTCAGACGCACGGTGATGGCCCAACTCACAGTCGCAATGACCTTCGCGCCCAACGCGGCGATTGAGGTCAATGCCGCGCGCTTGTAACGTTCGCGGCCGCGAAGGTCCTCCGCTGCCATCGCCGGTT
>JBBRZF010000129.1:0-9982 GCA_038236965.1 Terriglobales bacterium
ATCAGCGCACGACGCGTCTTGCCGCGGGTCTATCGGCAAGCATCGACTGCCATGCCAACACGAAGGAAGGCAGGAACCCGGCGGTCGCGATCACTGTCCAGACAACCGATTGAAGCGCTTCCGGTCCCATCGCGCGTATCGCTGGAATCGCGTTGATGGTCCGCACCACCACGAAGACCATCGCGAAGGGATAGCTGCGAATCATCCATTCACGGTGCTGCTTGATCCTGCCCGTACGGATGCAATACAAGGCGGTACCCGTGGTGATCATCCAGCCAAGAGCCTGCACAATTGAGGCCAGCCTGAGGACGTGCGGCCCGATGCTGAATGCGACAACGACCGCCGTAGGTGCGCCGATGAAAACACTCGCGACGTAAACCCGTCCCATCACGCGATGCAGTTGCAGGTGTTTTGCGCGAAGACGATTGGAGAATTGGAATGGCGCAAGAAGCAGGGCGAGTGCCCCAAAGATGCCATGCGCGAGCATCCAGTACGGGATGACCGAATACCGCACACGGAGTACGGACCGGCTATCAAGTAGAGCAAGGTCGCGATGGACGAGTACAAACAACGACATCGCCGCAAATACGCCGAAGAGCGCATATTTGGAATTGAGCCGACTCTTGCGGGTGGGAGATACGGCAACGGTCGCCACAGAACCTCGCTCGAACTGGAGGCAGAGTATAGCCCGAATCTGGAGTTCATGCTTTGGATTTCACCGCCCAGTCGCCAGCACAAAAAAACTTGTCAAGCACCAAAAACCCATTCCAGACACCTAACCTGCTGATAGCAAACGCAATATAGTTTGCCGCGCCATGTCCAGTTGAACCCCTCCGATGTGTCATACTAGATATAGAGATCAAACAAAGGCCGCGCCCAACCAGCGCGGCTTTGTGCTTTGTCTCCGAACCGGGCGACTGGCAACTGGCAACTGCTGCTAAGTTCTTCGTTATCCATATTTTGATATTTAACTCCAATAGAATCAGGATTTTGCAGACAAATTCTCTGTAAAATATTAAGAACAAAGAAGTTAAAAAGAGAGAAAGTTGGGGGGGAGGGTGCCTTGGCTCAGCATCTCAGCAGCTCAGTAGCTTAGTAGCCGTAAAATAGTCCCAATGTCCCTCGCTGACTCCATCAAGGCTTCCGCCGCCGAACTCGGATTCGACCTCTGCGGAATCTCGCCTGTCGGAGAATTCCGCGAGCTGGAATATTTCCCCCAGTGGATTGCCGAAGGTCGCGCGGGAGAAATGGATTACCTCGCCAAGCGTAACGACGAAGGTCAACTCAAGCGCGCCGCGCTGGCCAACGTCGCGCCCTGGGCGAAGTCGGTCATCGTCTGCGCCATCAACTACAACAGCGCTCATCCTTACTCGACCGAGGTCCCCGACCCAACGCGCGGATGGATTTCCCGCTACGCGTGGACAGACTCGGATTATCACGACGCGGTGTTGCGCCGATTGCGCGAGTTGGAAGCGCGCATCGTCTCTCAGTTAACCAAGGCTGACGCAACCAAGTCTGACGCAACCAAGGCTGATGTAGCGAACGCCGGCTCGCAGCACGCCAACGTCGCTGCGCCGCGAACATGGTGTTACGTCGATACTGGTCCGCTCGTCGAGCGCGTCTACGCGCAGCACTCAGGCATTGGTTGGACCGGCAAGAACACCTGCATCATCAACCAGCAGATTGGTTCCTGGCTCTTTCTGGGCGTCATACTCACGTCGCTGGAACTTGCGCCCGATCTTCCAGCGGCCGATCGTTGCGGAAGTTGCACGGCATGTCTGGATGCCTGTCCGACGAACGCATTCCTCGCGCCGTACCAGTTGGACGCGACACGCTGCATCTCCTATCTGACGATAGAGAAGCGCGGCTCCATTCCGGAAGAGCTGCGCGAAGGAATGGGAAACCACATCTTCGGGTGCGATATCTGCCAGGACGTTTGTCCCTGGAATCGCAAGGCGCCCGTTGGAAACGCGCCCGAGTTCGCGCCGCGCACGGCCTTGCAATCGCCCTCGCTCGCCCGTCTCGCCGAGATGAGCGTGGAGGAATTCCGCGAGACCTTTCGCCGCTCTCCGGTGAAGCGCGCGAAGTATTCCGGAGTGCGGCGCAATGTAGCCATTGCCATGGGCAACAGCGGCAACCTAGAATTCGCCATACACCTTCGCAAGCTGGCAGCAGACGATGATCCCAGCGTAGCCCAGCACGCCCAATGGGCGTTGCAACGGCTGGAAGAGCATCGCGCAGAGCAAGAGGAGTCGGCCAAAGCATGACGTCGTCGGAATTCGGGTATGCACCAATAGACTCCAGCAGCCGGAAGTATTCCCGCTACAAGGTGGACATTCGCGTGAAGGTGGTGGTGCGCACAAATGGCCGCAGCGAGATCATCCACGGACGCAGCAACCACCTCGGCATCGGAGGCATGGGTGTGACCCTCACCCAGCAACTGGAGCGCGGAACGCTCGCCATCCTTGAATTCAAGATTCCGGGTTGCGAAGCCTTCAAGATGCGCTCGGAGCTTCGCTATCGGTCCGGCTTCAAGTGCGGCTTCCAGTTCCTGGAGGTTTCCGCAGAGCAGCGCGCGCTCATCAGGTCATTTTGCAGTGAATTGCCGCTGAAGTGATCTTCGCGTGCATGACACGCTCGAAAGACAGTGGTAGCATTCGCCACCAGAGACACAGATGGAGGCCATGATGCGGGCCCGCAAGTTCTTACTTCCAATCATCCTGTTCATTCTTTGCAGTGCTACTGCAATGGCGCAGTGGAACGAAGTAAAGTCGCAGAACTTCACCGTGCTGACCGACACCAACCAGGGACGCGATGTCGCCCTGCGATTCGAGCAGATGCGCGCCGTTTACGGCACCATCCTGCACAAGACCGAGGTCAATCTGCCCACGCCACTGACCATCATCGGTTTCCGCAACCAGAGCGAGATGAAGGCGAATGGGCCGCTCTACAACGGCAAGCCTATCGACCTCGGCGGATACTTCCAGCCCGGCGAAGATCGTAACCACATCATCATCGATCTCTCGGCGGAGGAAAAGTGGTCTGTCGTCTTCCATGAGTACGCGCACCTGCTGCTGAACGGGAACTATCCGCAGACGCAGGCCTGGTTCGACGAAGGTTTCGCCGAGTATTACGGCGCCACGCACATCACCGGCAAGCAGGTAGAACTCGGACAGGCGCCGCCTTCGGCCAGCGTTTTGTCCGACAACCACATGCTGATGCCTACGCTACAGCTATTCAGCGTGGCCCATGACTCCAAGACCTACAACGAGACCGGACACGCGCGCCAACTCTTCTACGCGCAATCATGGCTGGTCGTGCATTGGATATTCGAAAACCACAAGTTGCCGGAGCTGTCGCGATACTTTGACGGGGTGATGAATCGCAAGGTCCCCATCGCCGAGGCCTTTCAGGCGGCCTTCGGCATGGACACGAAGCAGTTCGACAAGGTGATCACGAACTATCTGCGCATCGGTCGAGGAGGCGTGATGCGCCTCCCCGTACCGGATGTTGTGGATCCCTCGAGCTATGTGAGCCGCAAGTTGAATGACATCCAGACGAAAGCGGTACTGGCGGAATTGCACGCGCACATGATCGACCGGCACAAGCAGGCGGTTGACGAGTTCAAGGCGGTACTAGCGGTGGAACCCGACAATGAGGTTGCACACCGCGGATTGGGATTCGAGTACCTGAGGGAACACGACATGGATGCGGCTGCCGAACACATACGCCGCGCCGCAGCGCTGAATGAAAACGACGCACGCGTACATTACTACAATGCGGTTCTGCTGAACCGCGGAGCGCAAGACGGTGTCGAGTCACAGAGTCGCGCGCAGCAGATGAATTTCGAACTGCAGAAGGCTGTGCAGATCGACCCCACCTACGCCGATGCTTACAGCCTGCTCTCCTTCACGCAGCTCTCCATGCGCAAGCCGGAAGAAGCGCTTCAATCCGCGAAAAAGGCGGTGGAACTGAGTCCGCGCAATGAGATGTTCCTGTTCAACCTCGCCGAGGTTCAGTTGCAATTGGGCAACACGGATGCTGCGCAGACCATATTCCGCATCCTGCAAAGCAGTACAAATCCGGCTGTCGCCGCACGTGCCTTAAGCGCCCTTAGCAATGTTACGCAAGTGACCAAGCAGCAACAACAGTGGGCCGAACAGGGACTGAACAACGACCCCACCGATCCGCGCTGGAAGCCTCGCGAAGATGACAAGAAGGAAAAGGAAGATGTCGAAGAGGAAGCGGCTCCGGTGAAGCATGATGTGCGACGAATCGAATTCCTGAAAGGCACCCTGCTGACGGTGGACTGCTCCTCGCAACCGGCGGCAACACTTTCTCTCACCAGCGCAGGCAAGACGTGGCACATGCAGATCGCGGACCGAGCCAAAGTTGTGCTGATAGGAGCGGAACAGTTTTCCTGCGGATGGAAGAACGTGAAGGTGGCGGTGAACTACAAAAACAGCGGTGCATTGCAGGGAGACATTATCTCGTTGGAATTACAGTAATAACTAACCCTCCTTGGTTAAGGAGGGTTAGTGGGGAACTAGTGCTGATCAGCCGCGACTGACATTCTGAGCCTGAAGACCCTTGGGGCCTGTGACGCATTCGAATTCAACGGCCTCGCCTTCATTGAGGGTACGATAGCCGGTTTCCTGTATCACGGAGAAGTGCACAAAGACATCTTCGCCAGTCGAGCGCTGAATAAATCCGTAGCCTTTCGCGCCATTAAACCACTTAACTGTTCCCTTTTCCTTCACAGCGGTACTCCTTTCGCTTCTTTAGAACTGAGTTTTAGAACCACAACCGGAAACGATTGCCCGCAACGCTGGTTTGCGTTAAAGAGTTCACGCCTGCCGGCCCCCGAATGCAGTTCGCTCGCCGCACCAATCGACCAAAAAATACGGGCCCCCGAGTCTTGCGCCGCCGATGAGCGGCTCGAAACTCCAGGGCCCATATTTTCAAGCTTCATGGACTGCGTACGAAACATCTACCTAACCCGAAACCTACCCTAAGAAGGGCAAGCAGCGACATGTTTGCAGAGAAGTAAAAGGTTTGGCAAGCTTTTGCGTATACGGGACTTAGCGTAGTTCTGTTTTGGAATTTATCTTGTTTATTTACTCCAGATTTTGACAATTATTGACGACGTTCAGGCGTTCGTTATCAAGGAAATCTCAGGTGATTTCCCGGACCGCCTGAGCGTATCTGGCATGCAGCAACTCTGCTACGATTAGGCGAGATGCAACTTACAGCAGAAGAGAACAAGGCGACCTCGACGCTTTCGGCTGCGGCCGCGACGGTGGCGGAATTGACGGCACCGGGGATGTGGGCGGCTGTCAGGAGGCAGGCGGGGCCGACGGCGAAGTACTTAATGTCGACGGAGGTGCATACTTATGCATTTTCGGTGGCTTGTAATGCGATTTTGTCGTTCATACCATTCATGGTGCTGCTGCTGACTTTTACGCGGCGGGTATTTCATTCGCAGATGATGTACGAGGTGATTTTAGGAGACAACGGGCTGATGCGTTCGTATCTGCCCAGCAACCAGGACTTCATCATCAAGAATCTGCGGGCTCTTTCGTCGGGACACCGGGTGCAGGTATTTTCCGCGGTGATGTTGTTCGTGAGTTCGACGGGAGTGTTTCTGCCGCTGGAAGTCGCGTTGAATAAAGTCTGGGGATTCAAGGACAATCGTTCGTACCTTGGTAACCAGGCGATCGCGTTGGGGCTGGCGATGGGATGCGGGACGCTGGCATTGCTCTCGATTGCCGCAACGGCGGCGAATTGGAGCATTTTAAGCCAGTTTCTGGGAACGAACATCCTGGCGCGCGCGGTGGGGTACGGAGTGATGAAGTTGTTCGCCACACTGGCGGCGATCACGACGTTCTTCCTTATCTACTGGGCGCTGCCGAATGGAAAAGTTTCCGCACGAGCGGTGTTGCCTGCGGCGATCCTCACGGGCGTGCTCTTCGAGTTGGTGAAGTTGATTTATGTGCTGGCCCTGCCGTGGCTGAACTTCGAGGAAGTGTATGGACCATTCTCGATATCGGTGACGCTGATGTTCTGGGCGTTCGTGTCGGGATTGCTGTTGCTGGGCGGCGCGTACCTGTCGGCGGCGGAACACGAGATGAAAACGTAATGCATATTATGCAGAAAACGCGGCCTACGGGCCGCGTTTTTGTGCACAAAAAACGCTAAGAATGCTGCACGGAAAGAGGGTAAAAAGTGCGGAAATGCGTAAACGGGCTGATTAAATCGTGTATTTGGGGGATCAGGGGCGGGGGAGTGCATAGATATGCGGTGGCGATGAACAGGTTTCGGAGGTTTCGAGAGGTTTCGAAGATCAAGGGGAGGGTTCGAGAGGTTTCCGAGGTTTCGAAGTTTAAAAGCGTTGAGCCGGAGAGGTGGAGGACTTTTGGTGGTGGTGTCTCAGTCGTGCCTCCGGCACTCAATTCAGAACCCGATTAGACAAGTTGGGTGGTGAACCCAGGTTAACGCACAAAGAACGCGCGCGAACCTGGGGCACCAAGCGCAGGGCGAAAGGCCCGTGTCGTGAGGAGTGGCCACGGCACGAATTGGTTCACATGGCGACGAGGTCGTGTTCTTCTTCTACGACGCGGACATGTTTGGGGTGCTTGGGGTCGTAGAGGATGGAAACCATTTTGCCTTTCTGGAGATGTTCGACAAATGGAGTCCAGCGGGTTCCGACTTCGGCGGAGACTTTTTGCACGTCGGAAGAGATAGCGAGCAGTTCGCGCGGCACGGTGCGCTGCGTGGGCAGGTAGTTCAGTCTGAGTCGCTCGATGTGTCCGGCGCCGTCTTCCGAATAGCGATAGGTGTCCTCTATGCCGACGATGAGCGCGGGAGCGGCGGGCATCTCCTCCACGAAGTTGCGACGCGAACGGAAGCGCAGGTGAACGGCGGCGAGCGAGACGAGTCCGCAAGCGATGAATCCGAGGATGAAGGGGATTTCGGCAGTGGGCGGGAATCCGGTGATGCGATAGGCGAGCGAAAAGAAGAGTGAGAAGGCAGCGATGAGCACTACGCCAGTGCCAAGCCAAAGCACTTCGCTATACCATTCGCGTTCTTCGATGTGATGGCGGATCTCTGAGGTGATTTCTTCGGGGCGGAAACGATTTTCGAACTCGGGAGAGAGAGTCATGACGCACCTCACCAATTGGCTTTCTTATAACGCGCGATGAGGAAAAAAGCTGTGACGGATGACGCAGGTGTGGGGGTCATGGGGCAAGGTTCCGACGGTTTCAGAGGTTTCGGAGGTTTCGGAGATCAAGGGCGTCGAACCGGAGAAGCCGGTACCCCGGGTTGCACCCGGGGCTAAGCTGAGTCGTGCCTACGGCACTGAGAGCACAAATCAAATCGAGAGGTTGGGTGGTGAACCCAGGTTAACGCACAAAGAACGTGCGCGAACCTGGGGCACCAAGCATTTCGTAAGGCCTATTTCTTTAGAACCTATTTCTTGAGGTAGGTGTCTACCCAGCCGTTTACGGTTTTGTACCAGAGTTGGGAGTTTTGGGGTTTCAGGACCCAATGGCCTTCGTCTGGGAAGTAGAGCATTTTGGATGGGACCTTCATGGTTTGCAAGGTGGTGAAGAGCTGGAAGCCTTCGCTGACGTCCAGGCGGTAATCGAGTTGTCCGTGGACGACGAGCGTGGGCGTCTTGATGTTCGCGCCCGAGAGCATGGGCGACCATTTGCGATAGAGTTCTCGATTCGTGTAGGGCGTGCCCTTGAACTCCCAGTTGTTGAACCAGAGTTCTTCGGTGGTTCCCCAGGCGGAATCGGTGTTCCACATACCGTCGTGCGAGACGGCGCACTTGAAGCGATTGTTGTGCGTGATGATCCAGTTGACCGCGTATCCGCCGTAGCTGGCACCGAGGGCGCAGGCGTTATTGGTGTCGGCGAAGGCGTAGGTTTTGCCTACGTAGTCGAGACCTAGCATGAGGTCTTGGTATGCGCGTCCGCCCCAGTCTCCGTTAATGTCGTCAACGAATTTCTGTCCGTAGCCGGTAGAGCCGCGCGGGTTGACCATGACGACGAGGTATCCGTCAGAGGCGAACATGTTGGGATTCCAACGGAAAGACCAGTCGTCTCCCCATGCACCTTGCGGGCCTCCGTGAATGAGGAACTTTACGGGATATTTCTTGGTGGCATCGAAGTTCGGCGGTTTGAGGAGGAAGCCTTGGACCTTGGCGTTTTCGGAGCCGGTGAACCAGAAGGGTTCGACGGGCTGCATGGAGACAGCGTTGAGGACGGCGGCGTTTAGGTTGGTGAGCTGGGTGGGAATGGTTTCTGACGCAGCCAAGGCTTCGTTCATTTGTGTGCGGTCAGAGGCTTGGATTGCTCGAGATAGGTCTACTGCAAAAATTTCGTTTGGAAAGCGAACGGAATTGCGAGCAAATACGATTGTCTTGCCGTCAGCAGTCGGAGTTGGCGAATCATTGTAACCGCCGACGAGAACTCGAACTGGAACCTTGGGAGCAATCCAGCCGCCGATCTTCACCGGGACGCCTTCTACATAGACTTCGTAAATCGGTGACCTTCCTTCATTTCCTGCCGTGATGTAGAGCTTCTTCGAGTCCGGTGCCCACGACATTGAGTCAACCCAGCGGTCGAAGCCTTCCGTGAGGTTGGAGATTTTGCCGGAGGCGCGGTCGATGAGGCGGAGGCGGAAGCGGTCGGATTCGTATCCGGCGCGGAACTGCGAACGGATGGCGAGGTACTTGCCATCGGGCGAATACATGGGCGTCGAGTCGGAGCCCTTGTTCTCGGCGGTCAGGTTGCGCGGCTTGGCTGCGGGGTCTTTGAGTGAGAGGGTGAATACATCGCTATTCGTCGATGTAGCTTCGACTTCGTCGAGGTTGCTGGTGAAGGCGACTTCGGAGGAGTCCGGCGCGATGGAGTACTGGTCTTGTCCCCCGAGCGAGAACGGAGGGACGTCGTGGTCCCCGGGGGTGAGGTCGCGTGCTGCATTTCCCGCAACCCCGCCTTCCGCTGGGACTAGAAACAAGTGCGAGCGCTTGCGGTTTCCGTATGCGTTCCAGTGTCGGTAGAGGAGGCGGGTGAAGAGCTGCGCCTTTACCTTCGATTTTTCGGCGGCTTGGTCTTTCGCTTTGTTGCAGGCGTCATCGTTACATTCCGGATAGACGCCGGAGATGAAGAGGATGGAGTGGCCGTCGGGCGACCAGATGGCTCCGTCGGCTTCGGTGGAGATGTTGGTTGCCTGGCGGGGCGCTCCGGTGAGGACGCCTGCGGTGACGTCGAAGTCCTGTGTCCAAATTTGTGAGCCGGTGATAAAGAGGACGCGCTTGCCGTCGGGGGCGAAGCGGAGTCGATCTTCGTTGGTGGCTCCGGCGGGAGTGAGGCGGCGATTCTCGCCTCCGGCGACGGGGACGATCCAGAGATGCGTCTTGCGCGAGTTGTCGGCGAGCGAGACGTCGGTGGCGGAGAAGGTGACCCAATGGCCGTCGGGGGAGACGGTGAAGTCTCCGATGCGCTTGAGCTGCATCATGTCGTCGAAGGTGAGAGGGCGCTTTTGTGCGGCTGCGAAACAGGAGAAGAGGACGATGAGTGCGAAGAGAATGCGACGGAACATGGAGCCTCCGGGGAACGGAATAGTTTATCAGGGTGGGGTAAAGGGGAGGCAATCCAACACCAAAAGCAACCCCCAAAACCAACACAAAAGGTCCCTCCGCTCCGCTGCGCTGCGGTCGGGATGACGGGGTGTGGAGATGGCTGCATCCCAACACCAAAAGCAACCCCCAAAATCAACACAAAAGGTCCCTCCGCTCCGCTGCGCTGCGGTCGGGATGACGGGGTGTGGGGGAGATGGGGGGAAGCATCCCAACACCAACAGCAACCCCAAAAACCAACACAAAAGGTCCCTCCGCTCCGCTGCGCTTCGGTCGGGATGACGGGGTGGGGCGGTGGAGGCGCGCGGGGGGGGTGTGGCGGCCTGACGAGCG
>JBBRZF010000130.1:0-9970 GCA_038236965.1 Terriglobales bacterium
AAGATGTGTTTCATAGCTCGTTCCGTAAATTTTCCGGTCAACATCGAACCCATTATCGAGCGAGTGTTCATCGCGAAGTGAGGCTCGGTCAGAGCCCGAAGTTGGATGCGTCCGGTTGAGTATTCAAGTCGACGTGCGCGACGGGCGCGTGTTGCGTGGCGAAGTAATTTGCGTAACCCTGGTCGGCGTTCATGACGTGTTCCGTAAGCCAGCGGATCAGGAAATTAACTACATCGATGGTGAAGTGATTCTTGCCGGCGCGGTAGTTGTCCTGAAAGCTGCGGAGTTCGGCACTAAGTTTGGCATGCTGCTCGACATGGACCTGAGTGCCGGGATAGTCATAAAACTTCATCACCGCCTCTTCGGCCGCAAAGTGCTGCTTTGTGTATTCGAATAGCGTTTCGAAAACTTCCTCCATCATCCTCTGGCCCTGACCTTTGCGAACGGCGCCATGCAGTTCGTTCAAAAGTTCGAAGAGTGTCTGGTGCGCCCGGTCGAGTTGCTCGATTCCTACGCTGTATTTCGGCTTCCATTCGATAAGTGCCACGGACGACCTCTTGGACTTGCGCTAGGCGAAATCTGCTTCCGACTGTCCTATCGGCTGCCGAAGAAAAGTCTTCATTGCACATATTGCCGTTCACTTCGCCCATCTCCAGCCAAGTCGCCGCGCCGCGCTGCTGGCGGTTGCTCACCGGCGGCAATCGCTCTCCGGTAAATGCGGCGCTTGATATCCGCGCCCAGCGCCCGTTCTTGCGGTACGATTGGTGTATGCGAGCGGACATGGACAAGGCGCTTGCCGCCTTGCGCGGTGGCGATGTAGAGGGCGGGCTGATGCAGCTCGAACGCGCCGTCCTGTCGTTCGGCTACAAGGTTTGCGGACATCGCGAAGACGCGGAAGACACCGCACAAGAGGTTCTCCTCAAGGTACTTCCGCACGCCGCGAAGTTCGAAAACGGCAAAGCCTTTGGCGTCTGGCTTTACACGGTGGCTCGGAATGCGTGCCTGATGAGCCGTCGCCGGAGTAAGTTTGCTCCTCGCGAGCATCTTGCCCTGGAGGAACTGATGCCCGATGGCGAGGAACTGGCCGCGCTGGCAACGTCGCGCGAATCAAGTCCGGAAAGCTCCGTCCTGCGCGCGGAAAACGCGGAGCACGTGCGCGCCGCGCTCGACCACCTGCCTACGAATCATCGCCTCATCCTCATACTGCACGACATGGAAGGACTCGACCACGACGAGGTTGCGTCTGTTACCGGCCTTCGCGCCGGGACCGTGCGCGTGCGGCTTCATCGGGCGAGATTGGCCTTGCGAAAGGAACTTGCCCGCACCGAGTTGAGATTCAAGACTAGGTCGGCAGAGACTTCGGCAAAAAAGCCGCGGCGATGTCGCGCTGTCTTCGCCGCGCTTTCCGATTATCTGGATGAAACGGTCGATACCGAGTTGTGCGATCGCATCGAAAAGCACTTGGCGGGATGCGCTCCGTGCGAGACCTTTCTCGCGGACCTGGAACGCGCGGTTGCGCGATGCCGCGAGTTTAAGGGCGGCGAATGCGACCGGTCAGGCGCGCTGCGCGAGCAATTGGTCGAGGAATATCGCAAGGTGTTTGCTGCCGCACAGCAGGCCGCCGCTAAATCTTGAGCAAGCAATTCATATTCATTCCCGAATGTGGAAGCTATACCGGCGCTGAGCAAATTAGCTCACTGTAACAAAATCCCACACTTTAGCATTCCTCTTGTAGGCTCGAACGGGCATTCATCGAGAGGAAGTCATGATAGAAGCAAAAGTCACACTGACACAGGCAAGCGGCAGCGGACGCCAGTTCGTTGCGACCAGCGGTACGGGGCACCATCTCCTGATCGACGACGCAGCAGGCAATTCGGGCGCGAAGCCGATCGAGTTGGTCGCGGTTGCGTTGGCCGGATGCACCGCGTTCGACGTCATCAACATTCTTCGCAAAAAAAGGCAGCAGGTCACGGCTTATGAAGTCCACTGCGAGGCCGACCAGAAGAGCGATCCGCCACAGGTCTTCACCGAAGTCCGCATACGGCACGTCGTGACCGGAGTGAACGTTTCCGAACTGGCGGTGGAAGAGGCAATCCGTCTCTCGGAAGAAAAATATTGCTCGGTGGGGGCGATGGTGACGGCGAGTGGCGCGACCTTGCACACCACTTTCGAGATCGTGCCTGTGCTTGACCTGGCAGCGAGGTAGTGATGAGAATGCGGACCGCAGTTAGCGCGTTTCTGCTGTTGTTGTCGTTGCCCCTTGTGGCTGCGGCGCAAACACTGACGCTCGCGAAAGCCGTCGAGATCGCGCTCGAAAAAAACCCGACCCGCAAAGTTGCTCTGGCCGATACACGCATCGCCGAGGCCGGCGTGGCAGAAACGCGGGCCCTATGGTTCCCGCAGGTCATGTTTTCGGAAACGGCCACCCGTGGCAACGATCCGGTTTACGTCTTCGGAACAAAGCTACGGCAGCAACGATTTGCAACGAGCGACTTCGCTCTCAACCGGTTGAACACTCCGACGCCACTTGGCAACTTCACTTCGAAATTCTCGGGCCAGTGGAGAATCTTCAATTCGCTGCAAACTTATCGCACGGTGAAGCGCGCAAAGTTGATGAGCGAGGCGGCGAGCAAGCAACTGGAACGGGCTGATCAGGAATTGATTGCACGGGTGGTGCAGGCGTATTACGGGCTGCTGCTGGCGCGAAAGCAATTGACTGTGGCCGAAGACTCGTTGAAGACGGCGCAATCCATCGAGGAGCGAAGTGGAACGCGCGTGGGCGCTGGAGTGGCAGTGGGAGCGGACCTGCTGAGCGCGCAAGTGCTGTCGGCATCGCGCAAACAGGAGTTGATTCGTGCGCGGAATGCTTTGTCGCTGGCACAGTCGCAACTCTCCCTGGTTATGGGGTTGGGCAGCGACGCAACCAGCGAATTGGTGGATGTATCAGCGGATGCGCAATTTCCGGACTCCGCGCCCGGCGATCTTGAGCGTACTGCGCTGGAGCATCGTCCTGACCTGCTCCGCATTCGCAAAGAAGAGTCCGCGCAACAGCAAGCTGTGGCGGCGGCGAGATCTAATTTTGGGCCGCGCCTGGATGTGATCGGGTCGTGGCAGACGGACAGTCCTTCGCTGGGTTGGAACGGCGGCAACAACTGGATGGGCGGAGTTGAATTGCAGCTCGACCTGTTTACCGGCGGCGCAAAAATGGCGCGAGTAAAGCACGAACGCGCAACGGCAGAACGCGTTGCCGCCCTGCGCACGGCGGCAGAAGACAGTGTGCGACTGGAAGTGCGGCGCGCTTATTACGACTTCGATGCCTCGCGCCAGCAGGTGGAAGTTGCAAAGGCGGCCGTCTCGCAAGCGGAAGAAAGCCTGCGCATCCTGCGCAATCGCTATGAGAGCGGGCTGAGCACGGTGACCGACCTTCTGCGAGTGGAAGAGGCGGCGCACGGCGCGCAAACAGGCTATTGGGACGCGGTCTATCGGGTTCGAATGAGCTACATGAATCTGGAATTTGCGACGGGAACTTTGAGCGCGAACTCGCAGGCGGTGACGCAATGAACAAGATAAGCAAAGGCAGTTTGGGATTTGCCTTGATGACAATGGTGCTCTCCTTAGGATGCAGCAGTGAGAAACCTGCATCCGCCCCCACACCGGAAATCGTTCGCGATGTGCCCGTCGCTGCGGCACAACGCACGAAAGTACCAGCGAATTACGAAGCGATGGGGACGGTGCGCGCGGTGCAAACGGCGCAAGTTGCGTCGCAGATCATGGGCAACCTTGTGCGGGTGAATGCGCGGGAAGGCGACCGCGTTCATCGCGGACAAGTGTTGGCCGTTGTGGACGGCGCGCAGATGCGTGCCGGAGTGGAAGGTGCGACTGCCGGAGTGAATGCGTCGCAGCAGGCGATTGCTGCAGCGGAATCCGACTACGCGCTGGCAGAGTCAACGCAGCAGCGTTACCAGTCGTTGTTCGACAAGAAGTCGGTAAGCCCGCAGGAATTCGACGAAGTGAAATCGCGATTTGCCTCGGCAAAGGCTCGCCGGGATGCCGCGCTGGCTGGGCGTTCGCAAGCAGAGTCCGGATTGTCGCAGGCACGAAACTCGCAGGGCTTCACGCAGATCCGCGCGCCCTTCGATGGTGTGGTTGCGGCGAAGCTTGCCGAGACCGGGGCATTGGCCGTGCCTGGAACTCCCATATTCGTTGTCGAAGATACGAGCCGCTTCCGTCTCGAAGTCACGGTTGATGAGTCGGCCTTGGGTGCGGTACGGATCGGCGCACCGGTTGCCGTATCGGTGGACGCATTCGGCAACGAGACAGTGAAGGGAAAAATAGTCCAGATCGTTCCCGCCGCCGATGCGGCAAGCCGCACATTTGTGGTGAAGATCGATCTGCCAACCGATGCGCGCATGCGTTCTGGACTTTTTGGGCGCGCGCGCTTCGCCCTAGGCGAGCGGGAATCGCTGACCGTGCCGCAGACCGCCTTGGTGCAGCGCGGCACGATGCAAGGCGTTTACGTGTTGGGAGATAACCAGGTCGCCACTTTGCGATACGTGACACTCGGACGAGCGAATGGCGTTGCGGTTGAAGTTCTTTCCGGACTCGAGCAGGGCGATCGATTCGTGACCGCGCCCGGCAGTCGCGAACTGAACGGCAAGAAACTCGAGGTGCGCTGATGGCCGAGTTGGATAGGCATAGCAGATTGCGAGCCGCCGGCAGGCTCGCGCAAGCCTTCATCGACTCCAAGTTGACGCCGTTGGTGATTGTCTCGGCGCTGCTGCTCGGAATCTTTGCGACCCTGCGTACTCCTCGCGAAGAAGAGCCACAAATCGTTGTTCCCATGCTTGATGTATTGGTCTCGATGCCGGGTGCGTCGCCGACCGAGGTGCAGGAGCGCGCATCCGTGCCCATCGAACGCCTGCTGCGCGAAGTACCGGGCGTGGAATACATCTACACCATCTCGCATCCGGGCGCGGCGATGATCGTGGTACGCTTCGAAGTCGGCACCAAGGAAGAAGACGCGATCGTCAAGACGTACAACAAACTCTATTCGAATTTTGATCGCATTCCGCCGGGAGTCTCGCAACCCATCATCAAGCCGCGATCGATTGACGATGTGCCTGTGCTGGCGTTGACGCTCTGGGGCAAGGGGCATTCCGCCTACGAACTGCGGCAGGTCGCGGCCGAGTTGCAGAACTCCATCAAGCAGGTGGACGACGTTTCCGAGACGCAGATCATCGGCGGCCTTTCGCGGCAGGTACGCGTGGTGTTGGATACGCAGCGGCTTGCCGCCTATGGCATGTCTCCGGCTGCGGTCGTCGCGCAATTGCAACAGGCGAACGAGCGCATACGCGCAGGAAGTTTCGCGGCAGACAATCGCGAGTTCGAGGTGGAGGCCGGAAAGTTCCTCACCTCTGCAAGTGAGTTGCAGCAGATCGTCGTCGGAGTGCGACAGGGTCGCCCGATCTATCTGAAGGACGTTGCGCAGCAGATCATCGATGGACCTGCCGAGCCCGACGCGTATGTTTTGTTCGGCGAGGGTGCGGGAGCAGCGCATCAGTCTGTCGCCGGTGATGCCGAGGCCGTGACTATCACTGTGGCCAAGCGTAAGGGAACTAACGCTACCGTGGTTGCCGGCAAGGTATTGCAGCGCGTCGATGAGATGAAGCGCAACGTAGTCCCGGCCGACATGACCGTCACGGTAACGCGCAATTACGGAAAGACAGCGAAAGAAAAGTCCGACGAACTACTCGAGCATCTGCTGATCGCAACACTTTCAGTGACGTTGCTGATCGGTCTGGCGCTGGGATGGCGCGAATCGGGCGTGGTGCTGGTTGCAATCCCGGTAACGCTGGCGTTGACGCTCTTCATCTTCTACTTCTTCGGATACACGCTGAATCGCGTGACGCTGTTTGCGCTTATTTTTTCCATTGGCATCCTGGTGGACGACGCCATCGTAGTAGTGGAAAACATCGTGCGTCATTTCCGCCTGCCGCAGAACCATGGCCGTTCGTTGCCGCAGGTCGCGGTGGAAGCGGTGGACGAGGTCGGCAATCCGACGATTCTCGCGACGTTTGCAGTTATCGCGGCAATCCTTCCAATGGCTTTTGTGCGCGGATTGATGGGCCCCTACATGCGCCCCATCCCCGTTGGCGCATCTGCGGCGATGATCTTCTCCCTGCTCGTCGCATTCGTGGTTTCGCCGTGGGCCGCTCTGAGGCTATTGCGCCACTACGCCGACGCTCCCGCGGGCGAACACGAGAAGGAAGGTTGGACGACGAAACTCTATCGCCGCATCATGACGCCGCTCATCGAGCATAGTGCGCGGCGCTGGCAGTTCCTCGGCGTAGTCGTCGTCCTACTATTGCTCGCCTGTTCGCTGGTGGCGTTCAAACTCGTGCGTGTGAAGATGCTGCCGTTTGATAACAAGAGCGAGTTTCAGGTCATCATCGACATGCCGAACGGCACGCCACTGGAACAAACGACCCGAGTGGCGCAAGAACTCGGGCAGGTATTGGCTCGCGATCCGGAGGTGGAGAACTTTCAGATTTATTCCGGCACGGCAGGACCCCACAACTTCAATGGATTGGTGCGGCATTATTTCCTGCGTTCGGGCGCAAACGTCGCTGACATCCAGGTGAATCTGCGCGACCGTCATCGGCGCAAGGTGCAGAGTCACGAGATTGCGAAGCGCTTGCGTCCGCAGTTGATCGCGATCGGCAACAAGTATGGCGCGCGATTGAAAGTGGCGGAGGTGCCGCCCGGGCCTCCCGTGCTGCAAACGTTGGTTGCCGAAGTTTACGGCACAGACTACAAACAGCAGATTGAAGTGGCCAAGCAGATCAAGGGGATATTCCAGTCCACGCCGGGAGTTGTGGACGTTGACTGGTACGTGGAAGATCCGCAGAAAAAGTTTGAGATGCAAGTCGATCTGGACAAGGCAGCATTGCATGGTGTCTCCGCTGCCGACGTCACGCGCACCATGAACATCGCGCTGGGCGGCGCTACGGCTGGATTGCTGCATGCCGATTCTCGCGAGGATGTGCCCATACGGGTGCAACTGGCGCGTCCCGTGCGCAGCGGCATGGATGCTCTCCAAAGTTTGCGAGTGCCCGCCTCGGGCGGAACCATGGTGTCGTTGGGAGAAGTGACGCAGACCCGCGAGACCACCATCAACACGAGTCTCTATCGCAAGAACCTGCGCCCCGTCGTGTACGTGACGGGTGATGTTGCCGGTGGCGAAGAGAGTCCTGTCTATGCAATCGAAAAAATGGGCGCGGCCATCGACAAACTCAAACTGCCGGACGGCTACGGCGTGAAGCAATACACGGCCACGCTGCCTGACGAGCACGACCGTGTCGCCATGAAGTGGGATGGCGAGTGGCACATCACCTATGAGGTCTTCCGCGACCTCGGCCTCGCCTTCGCTGCCGTGCTTGTGCTGATCTACGTGCTGGTGGTGGGCTGGTTCAAATCCTTCATCACTCCGCTGGTGATCATGGCGCCGATTCCGCTGACGCTGGTCGGCATCCTTCCGGCACACGCCCTGATGGGTGCATTCTTCACCGCGACTTCCATGATCGGATTCATAGCAGGCGCGGGAATCATCGTGCGCAATTCCATCATCCTGGTGGACTTCATCGAACTGCGGCGCTCGCAAGGAATGCCTTTGGAAGAAGCTGTAATCGATGCCGGGGCGGTGCGCTTCCGACCCATGCTTTTGACCGCCGCCGCCGTGGTAGTGGGTGCGAGCGTTATCCTGTTCGACCCCATCTTCCAGGGGCTCGCGTTGTCGCTAATGGCTGGCGAGGTCGCCTCCACGGTACTCTCGCGCATGGCCGTGCCGGTGTTGTATTACTCCGCTCAAAAAGGAAAACATCTGCCGAAATCTTCGGTGGAACACATCTCGCAACAACCTGAAATGGAGGCACACTTATGACCGTGGAACGCACACTTCGACTCATGGCCGGCTTCTTTATCCTTGTTTCGGTTGCGCTGGCCCATTGGGTAAGCGCCTATTGGCTGCTGTTCACGGCGTTCGTCGGGCTCAACCTGTTTCAGTCGGGGCTGACGAACTGGTGTCCGGCAATGATGATCCTCCGCAAAACGGGAATGGGTGAGGCGTCGTGCGCCACCAAGGCTTCCGCTAAAACATCCGTTTAAACCAAGCGAGGACACGTCCCCCGATACAATAGGTCGGGAGAGATTTTCTTGTCCTTTATATTGTTTCTGCTCATCTGGACGCTCATGCACGCCTACGTTTTCTCGCGCGTGACATCGATTCCCGCGGTGACGCACCACATTCCCACGTCGGTGCTGCTCACCGCTTTCATTGTCTTGGGCGTGAGCTACTGGTGGCGCGCTTACTCGAACGGGCAGGATTTGGAACGGTCGCGCAAGTTCTGGAATACGTCGGCGCGAACTGGGTGGGCATCCTCTTCCTGCTGCTCATATCTTTTTTTGCCATGGACGTCGTCAGCGGATTCGGCTACCTGCTTCCGCAGTGGAAGATTGCGTTACGAGTGACGGCGCTGTGTATCGCCGCAGCGTTGTCCATCGTCTCCTTTGTGCAGGCATTCCGCGCGCCGGTCGTCACCAATCACGAGGTGCGTATGCCGGGACTTCCGCAAGCGGCGGATGGCACCGTGGTGGTCGTTGCCAGCGACATGCACCTCGGCACCATGATCCGAAAGGGCTGGGCCGAGAGGCGTGCCGCACAGTTCGCGTCGCTGAACCCGGACCTTATCATTCTTGCGGGGGACATCTTCGAAGCGCCTCATTCGAAACATGAGAGCTGGCTGCCCATGTTGCAGCAGATTCGCGCGCCGAAGGGCGTGTTCGTGGTGACGGGCAATCACGAGATGTATGCGGTTCCCGGTCCTATCGTCGAACTGTACGGACGCGCGGGCTTCCGCGTGTTGCACGATGAAAATATAGAAGCCTTGCCGGGTCTTAACATTGCAGGCGTGGACGACATTTCATTCCGGCGAGGCAATAAGGAAGCTGCGAAAACAGCCGTGGATCGCGCGCTGGCAGGTCGTGCGCCCGGCGCAACCATCTTCCTCACCCACACTCCGGTCTATGCCCAGCGCGCGGCCCGGGATGGCGCCAACCTCATGCTCTCCGGACACACGCACGAAGGGCAGATTTGGCCGTTCGTCTACATCGTGCGACTGGTTTTCCCGCTACTGAACGGGCGGTACGACGTCGATGGGATGTCCGTCATCGTTGGGCGCGGCACCGGAACCTGGGGACCGAGAATGCGATTGTGGAAGCGCAGCGAGCTACTGCGGATCGTGTTGAGGTCCGCTTAAAGGCGAAGAAGATTGCGTCCAGAATAGAAGGAAGTCGCGCAGAGTTCTGCTGTGCGTTTACAATTGGCTTTCGCGCTCCCCCCGCGACCCTCGAATCCAATGGAAAATGTAACCGCTCAGTTCGTCGATTCAGCCGCAAAACTGAAAACGCTTGTCAATGTATTGCGTCCGCACATGGTGTTGGGCGTAGACACGGAATTCATCTCGGAGGGACGCTACGAGCCTGCGCTTTGTCTCGTGCAGGTCGCGTCGCCGGATGGGATTTGGCTCATTGATCCGCTGGAAGTACCCGACCTTGGCGAGTTCTGGGCGTTGTTCGCAGATCCGGAACGCGAGATGGTGGCAGTGGCTGCGCGCCAGGAGATCAAGTTCTGTGCGGCAGGCGCTGGAGCATCCCCCACGCGCGTGCTTGACCTTCAAATAGCCGCTGGACTGGTCGGCTATGGATATCCGCTGAGTCATACCAATCTTGTGCTGCGCCTTCTCGGTACCAAGATCAGTGGCGGCGAGAGTTTTACTGATTGGCGCAAGCGACCGCTGGCGGCCGTGCAATTGAAGTATGCAGCCGACGACGTTCGTTACCTGCTGGCAATGCGCACCAAGTTGCTGGAACGCGCGTCCAAGATGGAGCGCACCTCGTGGGTGGAAGGCGAATC
>JBBRZF010000131.1:0-9859 GCA_038236965.1 Terriglobales bacterium
AGGGGCGGGCAAAGGCGGAGCGACGACTGCGGCGAATGTCCGCGTGGTGCTGGAGGCGCGGGAGATCGATCCGAACAATCCTGCGTCGCTGGCGACGGCGAGCACGGTGCTCTACGACGGTGTGGTGACGAACGCTCCGGCGTACTGCACGTATGGGCTGGTGAACAGCAAAGACCTGCATTGCGAGATTGCGTACACGCTGCTGAAGCGAATCGCACAGGTGCTGGTTCGCAGCACAAAAAGTGGACAGGCGGCGCGCACGCGGTTGGCCGGTGCGCAGGTGGATGGAGCGGAGTGCGGCATCAGCAGCGTGGGCGACCTGTATTTTTTTGCCGCCTACCCGCCGCTGCCGAACGAAGCGATACAGGCGACGTACCGGAGCAGCGGCAGGGCCATGGCGCGCGTGGTGGATGTGGAGGATGCGGCGGCACGCATGCATTCTGGAGATGATGGGGTTCGAGGGGCAATGCGCAACATGCAGACTCCGGCGGCGCGAACGTCGGTTGACTGCGAAAACGCGGCGCTAGCGTTGCTGGACGATCACACACGGACGGCGTGGTCGGGCGAGTACGAGACTTGGAACGAGTTTCTGCCGGGCGGAGCAAGCGACGTGTGGCCGGGAGACGATGTGGATGTGAATGCGCCATCGCGACAGGCGCAGTTCCGGGCGACGATACGCGAGGTCGAAATAGAAGCACGCGACGTAACGAATGACCGGGCAGTTTACAAGATGAAGTTCGCGAACGATGCGGCGGCGCCGTTGTCATGCGAGTTCTCGGCAACTGTTTTGCGGGAACCGATCGACGCAGACCGGGTGACGGGCAGCACAGGGTCGCTATATCTGGATGCGACATGGGGTGCGGAGATTACGGCGGTTGCGTCGACGACCGTTGCAATCGATACGGGAATGGCGCCAAGCGCCGGAGGGGGCATTGAGGTACGGAGAAGTGATTCGGGATGGGAACCCGGGAATGATCGCAACCTGGTGGGACGATTTGCGACGCGGAACTTTACCGTTCCGCGACTGACACGCGTACAGGATTACTGGATGCGTCAGTACGATGCGTCGACCCCGCCGAGGTATTCGCGATATTCGACACTGCTCCATTTGGATTATCCGTTATGAGTGAATTTGAAGAACGAGTGTTGAGGGATTTGTCGGAATTGAAGGCCCACATGGGGTTCCTGGTTGGTAGCGGGAACGAGGGCAAGATACAGGAGATTGAAGTGCGAGTCGCGAAGCATGAAGCGTACATCCAGCGGCTAGGCGGGCTGGGCGCGGCTTTCGGAGTGTTGTTGACACTGATCCATGTTGCATTTGATTACATGAAGACTGTGCGGGTGCATCCTTGAGCCGGGAATATTTCCTGCGGGATGCATGGATGGCAGCCAAGAAGGCGTCGGCTGAAAGCGGTTTGCCTGCGGGAGTAACTGTGGCGCAGGCCGCGCTGGAGAGCCGGTGGGGTGAGTCGGGACTGGCGCAGAAAGCGAAGAATTATTTCGGCATCAAGGCCTACGGAAAACATGCATGGGTGGACATGCCGACAACGGAAGTCGAAGACGGCGCGGCGAAACAGGTGATGGCGAAATTTGCGGCGTACGAATCGATGGAGCAGTGTTTCACGTGTCGCGACCAGTTGATCTCGACGAGCGCGTATTACGTGGAGGCGAAGTTGGCGGCGAACGACCCGATGATGTTCATCGAGAAACTGGCGGTGCATTGGGCGACGGACCCGAATTATGCGGAGAAGTTGAAGAAGCTTTATGAGGACCTCAGACCCCAGACGTCGGACGTTAGCTAAACCGAAGACGTTGGAAGTCGTCGGACGCCAGACGTCAGACGTTAGCTAAACCGAAGACGTTGGAAGTCGTCGGATGCCAGACGTCAGACGTTAGCTAAACCGAAGACGTTGGAATAGAAGAACTGAAAGCGTAAACAGAACGGAGAGAGAATGAATTTTGCATTGAAGTTGTTGCGTGGAGTTTCGTTTATTCCGGCGATCGTGCACGGAGTAGAGGCGTTGTTCGGCAGCAAGAGCGGCGGGGACAAGAAGGAAGCCGCATTGAGCTTCGTGACGAGCGCGTTGTCGATTACCGAGGCTCTGGCCTCGAAAGAGATTGTGGACGAAGCCAAGTTCAAATCCGGGCTGGGAAAAGTCATCGATGGCGTGGTGGAGTGTCTGAACGCGTCGGTTTGGGCGAAGGCGCAGTAAAAGCAGTGGTGAGTAGTGAGTAGTGAGCGAGGGCAAGGCAAAGGCAAAGTAAGAGCTAATGGTGAGTAGTGAGTAGTGAGCAAGGCAAGGCAAAGGCTAGTGGTGAGTAGTGAGTAGCGAGAAGTGAGCAAGGGCAAGGCAAGGCAAAGCGAGTGGTGAGTAGTGTGAAAATCCTCCTAATGATAAAAGCGGCAGGCCTTGGTGGCCTGCCGCTCTTTTTTTGTTTAGGACGGTTTTCCTGAAGCAAGTTAGATGAGCGGTTCGCTCCAGTTTTCGAGGTACGTTTTGACGTCGCTCATGAACTGGTCGGCTACGGCGCCGTCGATGATGCGGTGGTCGTATCCGATGGAGAGATGCATCATGGAGCGGATGGCAATGGAGTCGTTGCCATCTTTGTCGGTCATGACCCAGGGCTTTTTCACGATTGCGCCAACGCCCATGATGGCCACTTGCGGCTGGCTGATGATGGGCATCCCGAACTTGGCGCCGAAGACGCCGGGATTGGTAATGGTGAAGGTGCCACCCTGTACGTCGTCCGGCTTGAGTTTCTTGGAGCGAGCACGTTCGCCGAGGTCGGTAACGGCGCGCTGGATGCCGGTGAAGTTGAGTCCGTCGGCGTGCTTGATGACGGGGACGATGAGGCCCCAATCGAGCGCGACGGCGATGCCGATATTTACGTCGGTCTTGTAGTGAACGTTATCGCCCTCAATGGATGAGTTGACGATGGGCCAGAGACGCAGGGCGTGAGCGACGGCGCGGGTGAAGAACGGAGTGTAGGTGAGCTTGAGTCCGGTTTTCTCCTGAAAGCTGTTCTTCTGTTTTTCGCGCAGCTTGACGATGCGCGTCATGTCGACTTCGAAGACTCCATGCACATGGGCGCTGGTGCGCTTGGACATGACCATGTGGTCGGCGATCTTTTTGCGCATGACGGACATGGGCTCGATGGTTCCCGGAACGCCGACGAATTTGTTGGTGGCGGTTGCGGGAACGGGAGCCGGGAAGGAGGCTGCGGGTCGCGAGGGTGCGGCAGCGGCTGGAGTCGGAGCTGCAGGACGCGGTGCGCCAGCGGGATACTTTTCTACGAAGCCGAGAATGTCTTCCTTGGTGATGCGCCCGCCGGTTCCGGTTCCGGATACATGGCTGAGATCTACCTTGTGTTCTTCGGCGATCTTGCGCACGAGCGGCGAAGAGCGGAGGCGTTCGCCTTCCTCCGCAGAAGTTGCGGGAGTGGCTGTGCTGGCGGCCACAGCAGTGGGTGGTGCGGCAGAAGCTGCGGGAGTTATGGAAGCGGCAGGCGCGGATGCAACTGCTGCGGGTGCGGCGGATTGTGCGGCACCGGCCGCGCCGCCGATGACGGCGACCACGGTATTGACCTGCACGGTTGCGCCGGCCTGTACGCGAATCTCGGAAATGGTTCCGCTGGCGGGCGCGGGAATCTCGGCATCCACTTTGTCGGTTGAGATTTCGAAGAGAGGCTCGTCACGATTGACGTGGTCGCCGATCTGCTTCATCCAGCGCGTGATGGTGCCTTCGAAAATGGATTCGCCCATCTGCGGCATGGTCACATCGACAGCGGGACCGGAAGCGGCTGCTGCGGGCTGAACTTTGGGCGACGGCGATGCGACGGACGGCTGAGTTTGCGGGCTCTGCGGCGCAGCGGGATGGGCCTGCGTTTTGGCAGGAATGTTCGTAGCGGCGGGAGCGGGAGCGCTGGGTACGGCAGCCTCGCCTTCGGCGGCGATGATGCCGACGACGGTGTTGACCTGCACGGTGGCACCGGGTTGAACCTTGATTTCCTGCAAGATTCCACTGACGGGCGCGGGAATCTCGGCATCGACCTTGTCGGTAGAGATCTCAAAGAGCGGTTCGTCGCGCTGTACCTTGTCTCCGGCTTTTTTCAACCACTTCGTAAGAGTGCCTTCGAAGATGGACTCGCCCATCTGCGGCATGATCACGTCTGTCGGCATGCGTATCCTTCCGAGGATATTACTGGTTAGAAGTGTTTCCCACTGCGATTAGAAATTATAACAACGGAACAGATTGTTCGCTAAAACTGGGCAGAAGACGGACTTGTCCGGGTACTTAGATGTCAAGCAGGCACGGAAAGACGCGAAATCCTGAATAGCTGTTAGTTTGCTGCTCAATTACCTTATCTCGGTGGATGCATGTGGCGTTCATGCTCGCCCTGTTCGTTTTCGCCAGGTTGGTGTGATTCGGCGGCGGCCTTGTGCCATGCCGCATCGACATCGGGCGGCAGCGACTTGGAGCGCTTGACGAAGGCGACGATCTTCCATATTTCGTCATCGGTGAGAATGCCGCTCCAGGAGGGCATTCCGGTCAGGCGGATTCCGTGCTTTGTGATCCAGAAGAGATTGGCATCGGGATCATGCGGTGGGCGGTTGATGATCTGCGGAACGGGCGGGTTGAATTTGGAACTCATGGGTGAAACGAGTGCCTGCGCACCGCCGTGGCAGAACGCACAGTGGTCTTCGTATTCGTGCGCGCCCTCGATGAGGTTGGCGGAATTGATCTGCGTGGGATTCTCCTGCTTGTCGGCATTGTGCTCGACGTGGGAATCCACTGCCATGTTCGCCATCGACTTCTCGATGTTGCCCGGCGGATTGTCAGCACCCATGGGAAGCTTTCCCATGTAGAGGAAGAGGTACACACAGCCGAGTCCGACGACGATGGTGAAGATTACGCCAAGGATGAATCCGCGCATGGAGTTCCTTTCGAGCAAAACTTTCTTTTACGGCGAGTCGATGCAAGATGCATCAGTTAGATGCAAGGAGGGCGCGTTGCGCTGGTTCCGCACCAGTGCTCAATAGGCTTTGAGGCGGCGCGCCTGACGAACGACGTCTTCGACGCTGGGGAGGAAGGCGGCCTCAAGCGGCGGCGAAAAAGGTACGGGTGAATCGGCGGAGGTGATGCGCGTGATAGGCGCATCGAGGTAGTCGAAGGCGTCCTCGTTGATGCAGGCGGCGATCTCTCCGGCGATGCCGGCGGTCCTGGTGTCCTCGTGCAGAATGATGACCTTGTTTGTTTTCCGTACGGTGGCAGCGATGGTTTCGCGGTCGAGCGGGAGCAGCGTGCGCAGGTCGATGACTTCGAGTTCAGTGCCTTCGCGGGCGAGTATGTCGGCGGCTTCGAGCGCGACGTAGAGCATGGCGGCGTAGGTGATGACGGAGATGTGGCGACCTTCGCGGGCGACGCGCGCCTTGCCGATTGGAACGGTGTAGTCGTCGGACGGAATTTCTTCCTTGATGCGCCGGTAGAGGAATTTGTGTTCGAAGAAGCAGACGGGATTGTTGTCGCGAATGGCGGACTTGATGAGTCCCTTGGCGTCGTAGGCGGTGGCGGGGCATACGACTTTCATGCCGGGGGTGTGGACGTAATACATCTCGGGATTCTGCGAGTGGAAGGGGCCGCCGTGGACTCCGCCGCCGGAGGGACCGCGCAAGACGATGGGTGCGGGCGCTCCCCAACGGAAATGCGATTTCGCGAGCAGGTTGGTGATCTGGTTGAAGGCGCAGCCGATGAAGTCCATGAACTGGAACTCGGCGACAGGGCGAAGGCCGGTGATGGCCGCGCCGAAGGAGGCGTTGACGATGGCGGTTTCGGCAATGGGCGTATCGATGACGCGCTCGGGGCCGAAGCGGTCGATGAAGCCCTCGGTGACTTTAAAGGCGCCGCCATAGATGCCGATGTCTTCGCCGATGCAGAAGACGCTGGAGTCGCGCTCCATCTCTTCCCAGATTCCCTGGCGGATGGCTTCGAGATAGGTGGTTTGAGGCAAATGCGAATCTCCGTTGGAAGGTTAGGTTCAGTTGCCGGTCAGCAGTTGAATATTTTTAGCTAAAGTTGTACTATTTGTACAAATTGTACAAAAGGCCTGAGCCATGGCAAAACAGCTTACCACTAGCGCGGCGCGTGCGCAGTTTTCCGAGATCGTGAGCAAGGCCGAATTCGCCGGCGAGCGCACGGTGCTGCATCGGCGAAAGAAGGCGGTGGCTGCAGTGGTGCCGATTGCAGACCTCGAGTTACTACAGCGATTAGAAAACGAAATGGATGTGCGTGACGCACGCAAGGCTCGCAAGGAAAAGGGATCGATTCCGTGGGAGCAAATCAAAAGAGATTTGGGGCTGTAGGCTAGACCTCGGTGGCCTACGCGATCCTCTTTAAACCGTCTGCAGCCAAGGAATTCGCTAGATTGCCTTTGGCAATCCGTGCTCGAATCGGCAAGAAGATCGGCGCCTTCGCGAAGGAGCCGATTCCGCCGGGCTCGGTCAAACTCGTTGGGGAGGAGTCCGCGTACCGGATTCGCATCGGCGATTATCGAGTTGTGTACGATGTGCTTCACGATCACGTTGTCGTCCTTGTGCTCAGAGTTGCGCACCGGCGCGAGGTATATCGCTAGGTCATGCGTATCTGCAGCCGCTAGTGTCAGAAAGAACCCGATCTGTACCAAACAACAAACAGCACTACCCAAATGAGTAGGACTACCAGCAAGGCGCCCAGTAATTTGCGTGCGCCTCGTGCGGGAGCTTTGGAGTCGAACCGGTCTTTCTCAGCGTGTTTCACTTCAAATGCACCGCAGTTTCGTCTAAATTCTGTTTCGAATCCTTCTTCTCTGTTCCAAACTTCACTGGTGCGTACTTTGGCTTGATGTCGTGGCACTCGGGCGAGCAGTAAACGCCTTGATGCTTTGCGTCTTCTTCGACGGTGGGCATCGGCGAGGCTTCGGCTTGATTGCGCTGGTCGTTGAGGTAGGCGTCAACTTCGGCGAGTAGCTTTTCGAGCGCTTCGGCGGGGAGCCACTTCTTATCTTCCACCAGATACTTTTTGAAACGGGCGATGGGATCGCGCTTGGTCCAGTAGTCCATCAACGGGCGCGGGACATATTGCGCGGCGTCGTGGATGGCGTGGCCTTTCATGCGCATCATCTTGGCTTCGATGAGGGTGGGGCCTTCGCCGCGACGGGCACGTTCGCAGGCTTCGTGCGTGGCGTCGTACACCTGGCACGGGTCGGTGCCATCGACGATTACGCCGGGGATGCCGTAGGCGATGGAGCGTTCGGCGAGATCTTTTACGCGGAACTGCATGTCGGCGGGAGTGGAGTATCCCCAAAGATTATTTTCGACGATGAGGACGAGACCGAGTTTCTGCACGGCGGCGAAGTTGAGTCCTTCATAGGTGACGCCCGTGGATTGGCCTCCGTCGCCGACGTAGGTGATGGCGGCAATGTTGCGTCCTTGCAGACGCGCGCCGAGGCAGACTCCGGTCATGATGCCGATGAGTTCGCCGAGCATGGAGATGGGCGCGCAGACGTTGCGAACGTTGATGTCGCCGAAGTGGGAGCTGGCATCGCGTCCGAAGGTGGGCGAATCGGCCTTAGCCATGTACTGGCGCATGATGTCCGCCGGAGAGAAGCCGCGAACGAGTAGCGCACCCTGATTGCGAATCATGGGGCCGAGCCAATCATCTTTTTCGAGGGCGTAGGCGGAGGCGCAAGAACAGCCCTCCTGGCCGAGTCCGAAGTAAACGCCGCCTACTACTTTGGATTGTTTGTAGAGCGATTCGAGGACGGATTCCATGCCGCGGTTGAGCAGCATCCATCGATATATGTCGATGGACTGCTCGCGCGTGAGGTACTTGGATTCGCGTATGGGCGGCGCATCGGCAGAGAGATCTCCGGAGACGGTGTAGCGTATCTCGTCGGACGAGGCGTCACGTTCCTGCTCGATCCTGAAGTCGGGATGCTCGAGGCGATAGTCGGGAATGTTGTAGCAGCGAAGCGCGGACGAGGCTTCAGCGGCGTCGAGGTTCTTCTTCGCGGCGGGTGCAGAGTTCGGCTTAACTGGTTTCGCCATGATTAGTAGCAGTCGGTACGACGTGGAAAGATTAAACCATAAACCGCGGCAGGGCGCACAAATGGCGGGAGCAGGGGACATCTTACGGCAAATCGGCGGAGTCGTATCTGTGTGCGTTGGAAGTGAGGAGGGGGCATGGCAAGCGACTACGCATTCCTGCTGGATACTTACGAGACGGAGATTTTGAAGACGGTGGGGCTGTGGGAAGTATTTCCGGAGGGGTCGATGGATTTCCGTCCGACGGCGAAGTCGCGCACGGTGCTGGAGCAGTTCGAACACCAGGTGCAGTCGGAAGGGAACTGGATGCGCAAAATGCTCGGCATCGAAACGGGCGAGTTCAATCCGGCGCAGCGCACGAAGGCCGCATTCATTGAGAAATATTCGACGGATGCGCGGAAGCGACTGGAACTGTTGCGCGAGAAGTCGGATGACTGGTGGCGGGAGACGACGGAGTTTTTCGATGTGCCGCGTTCGCGCGCGTGGGTGATGCTGCGGAGGATGACGCACTCGGCGCATCATCGCGGGCAGTTGGGCGTTTACCTACGAGTTCTGGAGGAGCGGGTGCCGAGCGTTTATGGGCCGACGGCGGATACGGATGGCAAGGTGATTTACAGCTTCGAGTAGTTAGGCGTTGAAGAGGTCGTCGCCGCGCAGTCGGCGAAATTCTTTCGGGGCTTGTGCGGGCGTGTCCTGCGGTACTCCGAGGTCGAGGCAGGGAAGCAGGTCGTTGAGGTCTTCTAGCCAGAGGATCTGCGAGTGGAAGATGTCGCCGAAGTGTCGAGCGACCATGGGCATGATCTCTTCCATCGTGACATGCTGGCCGGTCTCGAATTCGATGGAGGTGACGGGCTTGGTGAGTCCGCAGGGGACGATGAGTTTGAAGTAATCGAGGTCGGTGGTGATATTGAGCGCGAATCCGTGCGAGGTTACGGCGCGGGAGATGTGGACGCCGATGGCAGCGATTTTGCGCTCCTGCCAGCGGGCCTGAGGGGCTAAAGTCCCATTTGTTTTAGAAGCGTTTTCGGCACGACCAAAGTCGTGCCCTGTCAAAGCACTTCCGGGACCGCGAAGGCGAACCGGTGGTTCGGCGTGAGTCCAGACTCCGGTCATGCCCTTGATGCGCTGGGTTGAGATGGCGTAGCGGGCGCAGGTGAGCATGAGGACTTCTTCAAGGCGGCGGACGAATTCGATTGCGCCGATTTTGTCCTGCATCGCGCGCAAATCGAAGATGGGGTAGGCGACAAGTTGTCCGGGGCCGTGGAAGGTTACGTCTCCGCCGCGATCACATTCGAACAGTTCGACGCCTTTGTTCGCGAGAAGTTCGCGAGGAACGACGATGTTGTTCTCTTTGGCATTGCGTCCGAGAGTGATGACCGGCGTGTGTTCGAGTAGGAGAAGGACGTCGGAAACGCGTCCGGCTTTGCGGAGCTCGACCAGCGTCTTCTGCAAGTGCTGCGCAGTGGCGTAGTCGATAGAACCGAGATGTAGGACAGAGATCATTTTCGGATTTTAGAATCTCAAGATTGCCGGATTTGAAATCCGTAAATCCGGCAATCTTGGAATTGGTAAATGCTGTTACGTGTTGATGGGCATTCCGTAGACGGCTCCGGCGGCGTCGAGCATGGCTTCGGCGAGCGTGGGATGCGCGTGGATGGTGGCCATCAAATCTTCGGCGGTGGCTTCCATCTGCATGGCGGCCACGGCTTCGGCGATGAGTTCAGTGGCTTGCGGGCCAATGATGTGAACGCCGAGAATCTCGCCGTACTTGGCGTCGGC
>JBBRZF010000132.1:0-9829 GCA_038236965.1 Terriglobales bacterium
AGAAACAATGGCCCGGTATTGCTGTTCGGTCGCAGCATAGGCAATGCCCGCGTCGCGAATCCCTTGTATGCAGCGCGCCCTGGATGACTGAATTCCCAGCACCCAGTTCCGCGCTCTGCCAACATGGATTCGCGCTATCCCGATAGATCAGCCGAGTTGCGGCTGCTTGATGCACATCAATCTCCGACACCGCTGATTCCGTTGTTCAGGCCAGCGGCTGCGAAGGGAAGACAACTACTTCTTTTTCCCTAGACCCTTGACATAAATGACGAGCTGAACAGCGTCGTCCTTGCCGACGCCCTTGCTCGCATAGGCATGCGACGCCTTCTTCTGCTTCCCGCCACTTAAAATGAAATCTTCAAGTTCAGCGTTGGGAGTTTTCTGAACCTTGTCCTCGGCAAACGAGGGAACGCTCTGCTTCTTGGCTATAGCCATGGAAGCTCGACCATCCGTGCCGTGACAGGCAGCGCACTTTGTCTTATAAATGTTGACCGCCGCCCCATCCGCAGCCCAGGAGATGTTCGGTATAACAAGGAACATCGCGAGTGCGATCACGAATGACTTGGCTATAAAGTTGGATAAATTCATGTTCCTGCCTTTGCGATTATCGTCGTACCGACAAATGTTTCTATGAACAGATGAATCACCCACAACAGATAAGAATGAGAACTTGGACGAAGTCGTGAACAGACTCTTTCCAAGCGAAGTGTGGTCTTTCGCAATGGAATGTGCCGTGACCCGGGTCACGGAATCCCGTGACTTTCAGCGCGCAAATTGCACTCTGGAGCACAATCGATGAGAATCACATCTATCAATAGGCGCGCGAAGGGCCGCCAACGCATAGTTTCGCCACGTAGCGAAACTCCTCACTTGAGGGTAGCGTTGCAAAATCAAGCAGCGAAGAAAGCTGGAAATCACGTAGAAAAGAAAAAGCCTGCCGCTTGGCAGGCCTTCTAAATTGATTTTCCAAAAACGAATCTAAGCGCCTACTAATCTCTCCAAAAGAGGCTTGTTCTTAATCACCAGGGTCGAGCCCTTCAGAATCGCAATCTGCTTCTTGCGGAAGTCGGCCAACGTACGCGTCACGGTCTCGCGGGAAGTGCCGATGATCTGGGCAATCTCTTCGTGGGTGAGTGCGACCTTGATCCGGGTTCCATCTGCCACTTCTGCGTGCTCTCCGACGGACCATTCAAGAAGCAAACGCGCGAGACGCTCAGGGGCGGAGTGCGAAAGACCCAGGGACCGAATCTGCTGGTACGCCGACTGGCAGTCACGGCTGAGATGTTGGGCCGCCTTCAGGCAGGCGTCTCCGTGCTGTTGCAGGAATTTCAGGAAGTCGTCGCGTTTGATGAAGTTAAGCTGGCAGGGCTGCCCGGATTCCGCAGTGATTTCGTAAGGTGTACCGGAGACGGTTGCGTGCAATCCCAGAACTTCGCCCGGTTGAGCGATCTTGAGGATCAAGGTCTTGCCATCGCTTGAGGTCGTTGAAAGTTTGACACGGCCTTTGCAGAGCATATAGATACCGCGCGGCGATTGCCCTTCCACGAACAACACGGCTCCGGCAGGATAAGCGGCGGTGAACTTGATCTTCTCGAAAGCCTCGAGGGAAGCCTTCGGCAAGCCGCAGAAAAAGCTGTCAGACCGTAGCTTACAGATCACACAGTTCTCGACCAGTTCCAATCCGTACGGCGATCCCATGTTCCTCCCCTAGATGCTCTCATCTTATCACTGTGGGCTGTGACAATCATTAGACTGATTTGCAACCTCTTACGATTCAATCCCTTACAGGCAGACGAGAAAACTCCACCTAGGTGTCGCTTCTGTACTCTGGATTCAGAGTATTATTCGCAAACTTTCCCGCGCCTGAAATCAGGCTTTCCCCGCGAGAAATGCATCGATTCGAACGTTCGTTCTGATTCGGTGTGATGTATATCACACATTGCCTGTGACTTCCATTACAGACATTCGTTTACAGCTGAATGAAAATCCGCGGCAATGAACAGAGGCGTGGTGCGCAGGTCACATTCCAACGTGATGCGTTCGTACCCGAAGCAGTTCAGGTCTAGTAATGGGTCAGGAGATTCTTCTAGCAAACCTCCAGCCCAGGAGCGCATACGAGATGTTGGAAACCCCGACCACTCTTTACCCCACATGCGCGCCACGCCTCTACCTCCTGACAGATCAGCGTCACTCATATCGCATTTCTTATACCCAGGAAACTTGCAAGTGTAGGGCGGGGATCAGGAGGTCTCGACTCTATGAAACGTCTGTCAGCGATTGTTTCTGTGTTCGCGATTCTGTGGGCAACCGTGCTCCCGGCATTCGCGGGCGAAAATGCTGCCGCCACCGGGGCGGCTCCTGCTTCATCAGCCAGCAGCGCCAATAACAGCAGCGATCCGCTTTTACGGGTTCTTGTTTCCAAGGGAATCATCAGCGCAGAAGAAGCAAGATTCCTGAGTGCCGGCACTCCCGGAGCGCAACGCGACAAACTCGTCCTGCTGTTGAGGGAAAAGGGTCTGCTGACTGCGTCGGAAGCAGATGAACTTCGTCCCGCGAACGTCGCCACTCCGCAGGCGGTCCTCATCACCGCGCAATCGACCTCCGTCGTTACTCCGCAGTCGAAGCCTGCAGAACCCGCAAAGCCTGCGGCTCCCAAGGTGATCGCCGCCGTGGCTCCTCTGCGAGTGTTGCAATTGGACCCTCCCAAAAAAGACGGTCTCATCCCGGACATCAAGCTCGGAACCGGCGCACGCGTGAAGCTCTACGGCATGATCAAGGCCAGTTCCATCTATGATTCCTCGTCGCCTTACGGGACCGATATGCCGATACCGGGATTCATCGGTGTCAGCGCCACCGCAGCCAAGCCGGGCGACTTCGATGCCGGCCCAGGCACCGCCAATGAATTCCATTTGAAGGCTCGCTTCCTGCGCGTCGGAAGCAATTTCGAATGGCCTGACATTGCCGACAAGTGGACGCTCACCGGAAAGTTGGAATTCGACTTTGAAGGTAACTTCACCCGAGTTCTGAATCGCAACATCTCCACCATCCGTTCCAGCCAGGCTTCCATCCGCCTCGCCTGGGGACGCATGGACTACAAGGCAAGCGACAAGAATAGTTTCTTCGCGCTCTTCGGCCAGGACTGGACGCCGTTCGGTTCTTCGACGCTCCCCAACCTGGTGGAAACCACGGGCCTTGGTCTCGGCTTCGGCACGCTCTACGAACGCGCTCCGCAGATGCGGTTCGGCATGACGCATCAACTCGGCGGCTCGCGTAAGTGGAGTCTTACACCGGAATTCGCAATCGTGATGCCGGCTTACGGCAACGATCCCAAGGTCGTCGATGACCAACTCGGTTACGGCGAACGACAGGGCGCAGATTCCGCTCGTCCTGAAGTCCAGGGACGCCTGGTCACGCAGTGGCAGCTCGATAAAGCACCATCGGTTGCTCCGGCGCAGTTCATCGTCAGCTTCGTGCAGGGCAGCCGCAAGGTCATCGTGCGCAAAGACGACGTACCGCTTTGCAATCCCCTTGTCGCCGCCACTGCGGCATGCCCCATCTCAACCGTTTACCAGACTGCTTTCCCGCACGGCGCGGAATTCAGTACTTCGCGCTGGGGCATGACGGGGGAGATACAGTTGCCGACGCGTTGGGTCACCGTGGTTGCAAAGTATTGGAGAGGCGCTGACCTGCGCTTCTACTTCGTAGGCGGATTGCTTTCTAACTACAACGATCTCGCCGGACTCAGAACGGCTTCCGGTGTCACGGCTCCGTCGATCGATGGATCTTCAACCGTGATCTTCGCTTTGAACGCCGCAGGTGTTCCGGTCATGGCTCCGCAAAAACCGGTTCGCTCGCAAGGTGGATTCGTCAACGTCGGCTTCCCCTTGGGACGCATCTTCAAAGCGAACCCAGCGGGGCGCAACGCCGGATGGCAGCTCTACCTGCATTACGCATTAGACGAAGCCAACGCCCGCGACGCGCGCAAGACGGTCGCTTCCATCGATGCCACCACGTTTGCGCTGCTGCCTTTTGGCAATCAACGTAACAAGAACGACCTCGCTGCCTCGACCCTTCTGTGGAAGTTCAATAACTTCCTGACCTTTGGTCTGGAAGAATCCTTGTATCGCACGCGCATGGCTGGCGGAACCACCGCGTGGGGCGCTCCCACTGGATGGCCAACCTTCGCCGGTACGCCCGCGCGTTCGTGGCATGATTTCCGCTCCGAATTCTCAACCACGTTTACTTTCTAAAACGGCCACAATCTGCCAGGAGGATTTGCATGACTGCACCCGTTTCCAAGCACGATCCGGCCGTTCCCAACGGCAGCAAGGATGAACAGACGCAATGGGACCGCGTCGCCGAGATGGACGAGTTCAAACTATTGCTGCTCGCCAAGAAAGGTTTCGTGGTCCCAGCGACGCTGTTCTTCGTTGTCTACTACTTCGCCCTGCCGGTGCTCGTAGGCTACGCACCGGGCTTTATGGCAACGCCCATCTTGGGTCCGGTGAACATCGCCTATCTCTTCGCGCTATCGCAGTTCTTTATGGCGTGGGCGATCGCCTACCTTTACATCCGTGCCGCCCGCGAGTTCGACAAGTTTGGCGAACACATCCACGCTCGTCTGAAAGCAGAAGGGAAATTGAGTGAGTAGCCTATGAATACGACACTTTTGCTCTTTCTCGCGTTCATTGTCGTCACCCTGTTGATCACCGGGTGGGCGGCGCGCCGCTCCAGTTCGACGGATTCCTTCTTCGCCGCTAACCGTTCCATCACTGCCTGGCAAAACGGCGTTGCCGTTGCCGGCGACTACATGAGTGCTGCGTCATTCCTCGGAATTGCAGGCCTCATCGCCTTCTTCGGCTACGACGGGTTCATGTACTCGGTGGGATGGCTGGTCGCTTATCTCACCGTGCTGCTCATCGTCGCCGAACCGCTGCGCAATGCCGGCAAATACACCATGGCCGACGTGCTCGCGTATCGGCTTAGTCCGCGTCCTGTTCGCGCCATGGCCGCACTCAGCACGCTTACCGTCAGCACCTTCTACATGATCGCGCAAATGGTCGGCGCCGGTGCGCTCGTCAGTCTTCTGCTGAAAGGCAGCGGACTTACCTTCCACACGGCCGTCATTGGCGTCGGCATATTGATGATCGTCTATGTAGTCTTCGGCGGAATGCTGGCGACCACCTGGGTGCAGATCATCAAAGCTATTCTCCTCATGTCTGGAACGTTGTTGCTCAGTATTCTTGTGCTGGGACACTTCGGCTTCAGCTTCAGCGCATTCTTTGACGCCATCACCAAGGTCACCTACCATGACAAGGCGGGCGGCGTAGTCGTGCAGAACTTCCTCAACCCCGGATTGCGCTTCAAGCCTCCGTATGGCGCGCTCGACCTGATCTCCCTGGGTATGGCACTCATCTTTGGAACGGCGGGACTGCCCCACATCCTGGTCCGCTTCTACACCGTGCCTGACGCCAAGACCGCTCGCTACTCCGTCGTCTGGGCGATGGTGTTGATCGGCTCCTTCTACATCATGACCACGTTCCTTGGCTTTGGCGCTGCGACCATCGTTGGCCGCGACTTCATCACCAAGAACGGCGGCACCAACATGAGTGCTCCATTGCTGGCGCAGGCGCTGGGAGGGAACATCTTCTTCGCCTTCATCTCGGCCATCGCTTTTGCCACGATTCTGGCAGTGGTCGCCGGACTCACCATCAGCGCGTCCACCTCCTTCGCACATGATTTCTGGACCAACGTCATTCATCGCGGTGTGGAACGGAAACAGGGCGAAGAAAAGATGGTTGCTCGCGTCGCGGCGTTCGTCGTGGGCGGCATCTCCATGGGCATCGCCATCTTGCTGGGACCGACGGCAAACGTGGCATTCCTTGTCGCGCTCGCCTTCGCGGTCGCAGCATCGGCGAACCTGCCCGTGATCGTGCTTTCCATCTTCTGGAAGCGCTTCAATACGGAAGGTGCAGTTGGTGGCTTGCTCACGGGATTGGTCGCATCCATTGTGCTCATCTTCATCGGACCGAGCATCATGGGCGTAGATGCCGTAACGCTGACCACGGGACGACACCTTATCCAACACGCTCCAATCTTCCCGCTGGAAAATCCGGGCATTCTCAGCATCCCGCTCGGATTCGCTGGCGCATTGATAGGCACCATGCTGGGCGGGCGCGAGCCTATGGCCGAGCACAAATTCACTGAATTGCAAGTACGTGCAAACACCGGCCTCGGCTCTGAAAAAGCAGTCGCAGGTCACTAAATAACAGTCCGGCTGGGCCAAACCCAGCCGGCCCCTGTTCTTATATCGATTATTTCGGCAGGAAGCAGGAACGGGGAGTAACATTCCCCACAAGTTATACGTATCACCCGAAGAGCTTTCTGCTTACGGTTATCTGAATTACTTAGTAAAGTTCTTGATCTTTCGTGGCCCTCGTTTGCTTCAAGCTGTCGACGTTCGCTTGTAACCTACGAAACCTTAGAAACGTTTTCGAAACTTGTCTTTATCACCAGGAGCTCTGTAATGAGTACGCCCTTAAAATCCCCGGTCAATATCGGAACCTATCTTTCTGTCGACGAACAGTACGAGCCACCCAGCATCGTTACCGGCGAAGCCATGCTTAAGGATTGGGGAGCTGAATATCACCGCTCCATCGCCGATCCGGATTATTTCTGGGGCGAACTCGCAAAGAAATTCACGTGGTCAAAACCGTGGAAAAAGGTTTGGGAGTTCGACGGCGTCCATCACCAATGGTTCATCGGCGGCAAGACCAACATCACCACCAATTGCCTGGATCGACATGCGAAGAGCGACCGCTTCAATCGCGTCGCTTACATCTGGCTGGCGGAAGACGGCACCGAACGCGTCACCACCTACGGCCAGCTTTATCGCATGGTCTGCCGCTTCTCGAATGGACTGAAGTCTATCGATGTTCGCAAGGGCGATCGCGTCATCATCTACATGCCGCTCACCATCGAAGGCGTTGTCGCCATGCTGGCCTGCGCGCGCATCGGAGCCATTCACTCCGTCGTCTACGCGGGACTCGGACACTCCGCGCTTCGCGACCGCATCACCGACGCGGAAGCGAAAGTCGTTATCTGCGGCGAAAAAGGTTTCCGCCGCGGAAAAGATGTTCCTCTGAAAGCCATCATGGATGAAGCCATCGACGGACTGGAGTTCGTCGAGAAGGTAGTTGTGGTTCCGCGCGGCGAACACTCCATGGAGTTGGTGGGACGCGAAGTCGATTATCGCGACCTCATGAAGTTTTCTTCCGAATGTCCCGCGGAAGAGATGGACGCCGAAGATCCGCTCTTCATCCTTTATACGTCCGGCACGACAGGAAAGCCCAAGGGCGTGGTTCACGTACACGGCGGATTCATGGTGGGCACGACCTACCATCTCGGCTCGTTCTTCGACGTTGGCCCCCGCGACATCTTCTGGTGTACCTCTGACATTGGCTGGATCGTCGGTCACAGCTACATAGTTTACGGCCCGCTCTGCGCCGGAGTCACAACGCTCTTCCGCGAAGGCGCCATCGACTTCCCGAATCCCGGCACCGCATGGGAGATCGTCGAGCGTTACGGCGTTACCAAGATGTTTACCGCGCCTACAGCGCTTCGTATGTTCATGCGCTATGGAGAGAAATTTCCCGCATCGCACGACCTCACTTCGCTGCGCGTCATCGCCTGTGCCGGCGAACCTCTAAATCCCGAAGCCTGGCGCTGGGCGCAAACCTATCTCGCCGGAGACGGCAAGTGGGGTTACGTCATCGATAACTGGTGGCAGACGGAACTCGGTGGCCCAACACTGGGAACGCCTGTTTCCATGGCCGTTCGTCCCGGCAAGGCCGGCGTCGCGCTGCCCGGAGTGGAAGCCGACATCATGGACACCGAAGGCAATTCCGCACTTCCGAATGTTGGGGGACGTCTCGTTCTGAAGCGCCCATTCCCGCACATGATGCGCACCATCTGGAAGAACGATGATCGCTACCAGCGTGACTGGATGGACATCAAGGGCGCGTACATGACTGGCGACGTTGCCATTAAGGACGCCGACGGATACATCACCGTACTCGGTCGCGCAGACGACGTACTCAATGTCGCCGGACATCGCATCGGAACCGCAGAGGTGGAGAGCGCGCTCGTCTCCCATCCGGCCGTCGCCGAGGCGGCAGCCATCGGGATCCCCGACCCCATGAAGGGCGAGAGCATCAAGGCTTACGTCCAGGTGCGTTCCGGACACACGGGCAGCGACTCGCTCGCCGCTCAACTCATTGAACACGTGCGCAGGGAACTCGGCCCCATCGCGACTCCCTCGGCTATCGAATTCGTGGCGGCTCTGCCCAAAACGCGTTCTGGAAAGATCATGCGTCGCTTGCTGAAAGCGCAGGCCACCGGAACCGAGATTGGAGATCTCTCCACGCTCGAGCAGTAATCGCCCATTCGCGCACGGATGTCCGAGAATAGGCAAACTTTGAACGGGGCGGGCCGGTGAGCTCGCCCCATACTTTCCAGTACTGGTCTACCAATTCATCGCGGAGGAAGCCCGCCTGTGGCGAATACACCTGCAATGCAAGTGAACATCGACTCCACCCTGAACGAAACTCGTTCCTTCCCACCCCCAGCGGAGTTCAGCAAATCCGCTCACATCAAGAGCCTCGAAGAATTCGAACGCATCTCCAAAGATGCGGCGGAAAACCCGGAAGCCTTCTGGGAGGGAATCGCCAAGGAACTGCACTGGTTCAAACCGTGGGACAAAGTCCTTGAGTGGGAAGCGCCCTGGGCAAAGTGGTTCGTCGGTGGCGAAATCAATCTCAGCTACAACTGTCTTGACCGTCATGTGCAGACATGGCGCAGGAACAAGGCAGCTCTCATCTGGGAAGGCGAACCCGGCGACTCGCGCACACTCACCTATCAGCAACTGCTTACCGAAGTGCAAAAGTTCTCGAACGTCCTAAAGCAACTCGGCGTGAAGAAGGGTGACCGCGTCGCCATCTACATGGGAATGGTTCCCGAGTTGCCCGTGGCCATGCTGGCCTGCGCGCGCATCGGCGCCGTTCACTCCGTCATCTTTGGCGGATTCTCGGCCAACGCGCTGGTCGATCGCATCACCGACCAGGAGGCCGTAGCCGTCATCACGCAAGATGGCAGCTTCCGCCGCGGTGCCGAAGTCCTTCTCAAGGCCACGGTGGACGAAGCGATGGACCGCTGCCCGTCCGTGAAACACGTCATCGTCTACAAGCGAACCGGGTCGGAAATAACGATGCATGGCGGACGCGACCATTGGTGGCATGAGTTGATGTCCACGGCCAGCGACAACTGTCCCGCCGAGCATCTCGACAGCGAGCATCCGCTCTACATCCTCTACACCTCCGGCACCACCGGAAAGCCCAAGGGAATCGTTCACACCACCGGCGGATATTCCGTCGGCACCTACATCACCTCGAAGTGGGTCTTCGACCTGAAGGACGAAGATATCTTCTGGTGTACAGCCGACATCGGCTGGGTCACCGGACACAGCTACGTCGTCTACGGACCGCTGCAGAATGGCACCACCGTATTGATGTACGAAGGTGCGCCCAACCATCCTGACCTCGACCGCTTCTGGCGCATCATCGAGAAGTACAAGGTCAACATTTTCTATACCGCGCCCACGGCCATCCGCACCTTCACCAAGTGGGGCGAGCAGTATCCCAATCGCTGCGACCTCAGCAGTCTGCGTTTGCTCGGCACCGTCGGCGAGCCCATCAATCCAGAAGCCTGGATGTGGTATCGCGAGGTCATCGGCGCCAACAAATGTCCTATCGTCGATACCTGGTGGCAGACG
>JBBRZF010000133.1:0-9822 GCA_038236965.1 Terriglobales bacterium
CTTCACAAAAAATCAGGCGAGGCTTATGTTCCTTCATTTTCCCGCCCGTCGCCGCAGTTGCACCCATGTCGCTCTCCTCTGTCCCCTTGCCCGGTCCATCCGGCATAGCTTGACTACACTCTCAAGATAAAAGAACCATTACCAAACCATCGGTGACTGTAATCACCAGCTTTTGTGACAAACGTCACTGGCCGCCTGAACCCGCGTTTTCAGCGGACCAGACGGCCAGTTTTACTCTGTTTATTTCGGAACTTCCGGTCGATCGATCTTTCGATCGACCATCGATTCGGTCGATCTACTGTGCACCACCCGTGTGGCAATCGCTGCAATTCACGTTCGCGAGGTCGCCGATGTCCGCCGGATGTTTGAAGGTGAGGCCCTTGTTGTTGGGGCCCATGAGGTTGCTCATGGCTACGCCGCTCTCTTCCTGTCCCAGCAGCGTATGGCAAATGGTGCAGTCCTTCGAAATGGTCTTGCCGGTGCTGCTCACATGGTTGCCGTCGTGACAGCGGAAGCATCCCTGCGAGTAGAAGTGCCCGACGTTGTTCGGGTGCGTTCGCCAATCCACCTTCATCTCCGGGAATATCGTGGTTTTGAAGATGCGTTGCAGTTCAGCGACCGCGCGTGTCACGTCTGCCTGCTTCGATTTGTAAACGTCGGGATATTTCTGCTGGTAATACTGCGTGAACTTCGTCGCGATCGCGGAGAGGGCTTCGTCCGTCGTTTTATACGGAGCGGTCAATATCTCCACAGCTTGCTGTTTCGCGTACGGCAGTTCCGAACTGATGCGATGTGAGGCCAGGGCGTCATCCACCGAACGGTCCGGCGGAACGTAAATGTGAGTCGGACGGTTATGGCAATCGACGCAATCCATCTTCTGGCGATGAACCGCATAGTTCTTCGGGTCTTTCTTCGCGGCCTCATCGTTCAGGAAATACTCGGTCGATTGCCCGCTCATGTCGGTGATCTTCACATAGGGGATGACCTGATGTTTGTCGTCGGCCTTGTATTCGATGGTGTTGGAGATGTTCATGTGCCAGTGGATGCCGCTGTTCTCGCCACCGGTGGTGGGGTCGCCGCCGCCCGTCTTGATCAACAGGCGAAGCTGTCGCGGAGTGTTCTTTTCATCGGCGCTGTAGTGATTGATGACCTTCAGTTGGGCGCCCCAGAATTTCTTGGGCCAATGACACTGCTCACAGGTCTCAGGCGCAGGACGCAAGTTCGCGACCGGCGTTTCGATAGGGCGCGGATATGTGTTCAGCGCCGTCTTGAAGACCTGGCGCGCTCCAGAGAGCTTGGAACGCACATACCATCCGGCGCCCGCTCCTACATGGCAATCCACGCAGACGACGCGCGCGTGCGGAGACGCCTGGTGAGCGGTGAATTCCGGATGCATGACCGTGTGGCAAAGCTGTCCGCAGAATTGCACCGAGTCGGTGTACTCATACGCGCGATAGCTGCCCACTGCGCTCAGCACCACAAACAGCACCACAAACGTCAGGAAGAACGCGGCCGTGCTTCGCTGTGCAGGGTTATTCAGGTCGAGTCGCGGGAATGCTGGCAACGATGGTTCGTGCCGGCGGCGTCGGCCGCGCTCTATCCACATTCCAAGTGGAACCAGCAGCAAGCCCAGGATAAGGAATCCCGGCATGACCATGTACGCGAAAATCCCGATGTAAGGGCTGGGATGCTCGGATACGACATCCACCAGGAAAAGGAAGATGATGTTGGCCAACGCCACAACCGCCAAAGCAAGGCCGATCAGGCTGATGTAGTTCCGGACCAATGATTTCAGTTCACGATCTTCAGTGGGGGAGCTTGGTACTTCTTCCGGCATTCCGAATCTCTCCTGTACGCTTCGCCGTCGAGGACAGAACCTCCCGCCCCCGCACCGCGAAGTGTAGTTGTTTCTTAACTTTTCAGCAAAAATTTCGCAAGTGTCTCATCAGTAAACTAAGATTCTTCAGCGATTCGAACCGCCGCCTGGTGAGTGCGAGAGGTCCGCCGGAGCCCCGTTCCGGCGGACGTCTCTTATTCTTCTACTACTTTGAGGAAATCTCTTCCTCAGCCTTCTCTTCCGCTTCACGCTCTTTGGCTTCCGCTTCATACGCGGCCTGCAAGCTCTCGCTATCCAGACCGTGTTCTTCGCGATAATGCTCCACTGACATCTTGCCGTCGTACCACGCCCAGTTCAGCGGATAAACGTCCGGATCGAAGATGACCTGGTAGAAATGCCAGACGATGATGGCCAGTGTCGCCAGGATCGCTTCGTAGAAGTGAACAGCCGTTGCGGCATCCAGTGTCCAGCGCGGAACGATGTTTGCCACGCTGACCTTGAACCATAGCATCAGTCCGGTCGCAACCATCACCATCGTGCCCCAAACCAGCGCCCAGTATTCCATCTTCTCGGCGTAGGTGAAGCGCGCGAATTGCGGACGTTTCTTGCTCATGCCCGTGTAATAGAGCATCACGTCCACCATGTCGGTGGCGTCCTTCAGGTTCGGCAGCATGTCCATGAACATCTTGCGGCCGTCCTTCAGCGCCATCAGGTAGTACACGTGGTAGATGCCGCCGATCGTCAGCGTTGCGCCCGCAATGCGATGAACGATACTGCGCACTTTCTCGTTCACGAACACCATGGCCAGCCACGAGTCCGGATACTTTAAGGCGAAGCCCGTCAGCACCAGCGTAATGAAACTTATCAGCAACACAAGGTGTTGCCGGCGCTGGTTGGGATTCATGCGGATGACCGTACGCGGACCGCCAGCAACATGCGCGTGTCCATCGCGACGATCGCCCAGTTTCTTGAACAGGATGATCAGGTTGTGCAGCAGCATTCCACCGATCGTGCCGAATATCATCAACAGGTAGAACTGCCTTATGAAGCGCACAGCCTTCGAACTCATGTCGGCTGCAAGCGGCGCGTCCACGTGGACCTTACCCTTGGTGAAATTCTCGTTCGCTCCCGGATGGCATTTGCCGCACGTCTGCACCAGGTTCGCCTTGTTGATCATCGACTTCGGATCGGACGAAGGCAGTATGTTGTGTACACCGTGGCAGCTCGCGCAATTGGCCGCGACCTTGGAACCCATCTGCGCAGCTAGTCCGTGATAGCTCGCCATGTACGTGCTGGCGCGCCTTCCCGGAACGCCGAACTCTTCCGCCAGCTTCACGCTCTCATGGCATTGCGCACAGGTGCTGCGAGCCAGGTTTGCGGAAGCAACCGAGGACGTCGGGTCTTTTGGTCCCTTGATCAGGTGGATGCCGTGACAGTCCGTGCAGACCGGTGCGTGAAGGTCGCCCTTCAATACCGCCTGCCCGTGCACGCTCGTCATGAATTCCGTCTTCTGCGCTTCGTGACACTTGGCGCAGGTCTGCGGAACATTGGCCTTGAAGATGGACGACTTGGGATTGCCAGCGCCCAGGATGTCGTGTCCGCCGTGGCAATCGGTGCAGACGGCAGCTTTCTCGTTGCCACCGGCGACGGCCTTACCGTGAACGCTTTCCGCGTACGAAACCACCGGCTGATTACTCAGGCCCGTGCCTTGCGTGACCATGGAATTGTTGTGGCACGCGGCGCACGTCTGCGGAATGTTTTTGTGATTCGTCTTCGATGCGGCGTCGCTGCTCGGCAATATCTCGTGCGGACCACCGTGGCAATCCGTGCAGTGGGCCGCCTTCATGTCTCCGCCGGCTATCGCCTTGGCGTGGTAGCTGGTCTCGTATATTTTTTGCTCGTCGGCGTGGCAGGTGGCGCACTTCGGTTTGGCGAGGCCGGTCCCATGCGGGACTTCTTTTACATCCGTGTGACAGTCGGTGCAGTTAAACATCATGCCGTGAATAGAGTTTTTGTACGTATCCTCTTTCACCTGCAGTCTTACCTGCTTGCCGTTGCGTTCCGTGGTCAGCGACGCGTCGCTGTGGCACGCAAGACAATCCGCATTCGTCAACTTCGGAGCAGACGGCTTTTTCGCCGCGTGCGCCATCGAGGCACACATCAACAATAAGAATATGATTACACTTTTAATAGGGCGGTTCACGCTGGTCCTTCTCTAAGGGGCGCGGCCGTTTGGGACCGCGCCCGCAACTAGCCGTGCAACTACTTCAAGGTGCGCATGAAGGCAACGACAGCCTTGATTTCGTCGTCGCTCAGTTTGCCGGCGTAGGCCGGCATCTTGCCTTTTCCCTTGGAGGTCATCTCGATCAACTGCGCGTCCGTCTGCTTCTGGACGTCTGCCGAGTTCAATGCACGCATGGTCGGGTTGGTCTTGCCTCCGTCTGCGCCGTGGCACATGGCACATTTCGCCTTGTACGTCGCCGCGCCGTCAGCCGCAAAAACTGCGCCCGCAAGAGCCAGTACAAAAGACAGGATGATAACTGTTTTTTTCATTTAAAATTCCTTCCCTCGAAATACGTCTTACGTTCCTTCGGCTGGAGGCGCAACTATCTAGTGACAACGCTCCTCTTTTCCTTGGGACATGTTGTTTTTCTCATCTAGATCCCCCTCGAGGCAGTGAGCCTGTTCACCTCCGCACGTGACCTGCGTCACACAACCCTGTAACGCGGTCCCCGGAAACAGCCGCCCCTGCGCGTCTTGTCACCAGCTTCCTGACGGCTTCCTGCCAGCCTCCTGTACCCTGACGCACCCGCCGCTTGCCTCCCGACTGACCTATGGATCTCCCTCACACACAAAGCAAAAGCGGGGCAGCTTTCGCCACCCCGCTGTTAGTTCTCTTCTTCAGAAAACGCCCTTTGGTCAGAACTCGTACTTCAACGAGATCGTGCCTGTTTTCGCGTGGAAATCACGCGGAATCACAGGCCCCTGAAAGCTCTTTTCGTTGTAGTCGAAGTAGTTGAATGCGCCCTTCGCGGTCACGCCCTTAAAGATTTCAACCGCAATAGACGCGGACGGTTTGTGCCAGAACATTCCGAGCGTGCCCAGAGGCGCGCGCGGATTCGGACCTGGCAGGAATGCAACCGTCCCAACGGCGTTCACGTTCCCGAATGCATCGACGGGAACCACGAACTCCGTGGTCTGGCTGTCGCCGCGATACCAGTTGCTGAAGCCGCTGTCGCTGGTCAGGTCATAACCGGCCATAAGCGTTACCCGCTTGACCGGCTTGATCATCACGTTGAAGTACCCTGAGTTCGTGTCCGTCTTGTACCGGAGAACCAGCGGCACGCTATTAGTGTTTACCGTTGCATCCGGGTTCAAGCAGAAGGCGATCGGCCCTCCTGGTCCAGCCGGGACACGCCCTGCCGTTATCGGCAGGCACGAAGGCGTGGTGGAGAACAGGTCGTTGTAGTTGTAGCCGAAGTCCACGGCAATCCAATCTTTCGGAGTCAACGTGAAATTCAGGCTGTAGTCACGCATGTGGTCAGAGTGACGCGAAGGAGTGTAATTGGCTGGCCAGAAATTCTCTGGATCGCTTTTCCCTTCGATGTCATTGATGCTGCCGCTCAGAGATGCCCAAGTGGACACCTTATAAGAACTGCGCATCTTGAAACGATACAAACGGCGTGGACTGATGCGGGTGAACTGGTTGCTGTTTTGCGTGGCTTCCAGATCCGCGTTCAAGCGCCAGCCATCCACCGGCATGGAATGGAAGCCAAGCAGGACCGTATGCTCGGTGATGTCCTCGGTCGCGAGTTCGTCCGGAGAAGGCGTTACTACTACCGGAACGGGGGCAGCGAACGTCGTCGCAATCGTGGTGGTGAAATCCTTGATCTTCAGATACCGGTTTCCAAAGCGGTAGCCAAGGTGCGCCGCGAAGCGCTTGTTCGCTTCCCACTCGATAGTAGCGGTGTTGAATGTGGAGGCTTCGCCCATAAACGTCAGAAATTTCTCAGCCGTTAGGTCCGCGCCCGAGCTAGCTGTGCGGGCCGGAAGACCAACGGTCGGAACGCCCAGACAACTCGAGGCGCCGCCGGGCGAACCCGGAGGAGAAAAGATGGTAGTGCCCACCAGCGTGTTAGCAAAACAAGCGACTTCATTGCTGTTCCAGTTCCCTGGAATCCGCCAATTCAACCAATGGAACTGGTTGCTCAAGCTCCACTGATCGTTGAAGTGATAGGTGAACCCAAGCTCGGCATGCCCTTCCACTCGCTTCGTTTTTCCCGGCCCCGTGAACTGGTAGCTCACTTCGTTCGTGCGGGTCACTAGTCCATACGCGATCTCGTTGAAAACCGGCATCTTTAGTTCAGCCGAGCTATAGCCGCCCTGCGCCGTGATGTCCAGCTTCTTCCAGTAGTTCGACTGGAAGGATAGCTGCGACGTAGGGACGTTGGTCCGTGTATAGCTGTTGCGGTTATAAGAGAAATATACGTTGCACTTCAGGTTGGGTGTGAGCGTGTTGCCCGTAACCGGCGATGTGGGAAGAAGCGACGGAGCAACCGCAGGAGTCGAACATGGCTGGCTATAGAACGGATCGAATACAAGCCCGATGTCGATCGGTACGGCCACGGCAGGCGCCAGCGGATTGAAGGCTACAAAATCCCGGAACGGCGCGTCCGTCATCGACGTGTCCAGCTTATTATGCTCGTAGAACTGGTCGAAGCTGATGCTGGTTCTGGGAGCAAACTTGAAGTCCACTCCTATCTGGTAACGGTCCGAACGGTTGCGGAAATCGTTCGACAGGTTGATGTCCGTGCCTTCGTGGAAGCTGCTGAGAGCCGGACCTTGATTATCATTACGCGTGAATCCCAACCGAACACGGAACGGAGCCTGGGGAGCGATCGTCAGGTTGAAATCGCCCATGTTCCGCCGCGTATCCATGAAATGCGGCGACCGGTTGTTCGGCACAAAAACATTTGCCGGATTCAGCGGGTTCGCCAGCAGGTTGTAGTCGAAATAGTTCTGGTCGCGCCGGTACGTGGCCGAAAAGTCATACCACTTGCTCTTCGACATACGCAGCCGCGAGGCACTCTGGGGATCGCCGCCGTAACCGAAGTTACTGAGGAACAGCGAATCGAAGATCGTGCCCGTATGGTTCAGCGAACGCATGCTGAGCGTGAAGTCCAGCAACCGGGGACCCTGTTGCAGGTTCTCCAGCGTGTTGTACATCGACTTGTTGCCGTCCACGCCGACGAAGCGGTAGCCGAGTTCGAAGCTCTGCTGCACAACGTAGTCGCCGCTGACCTTGCCTTGATTCGGTTCCTGCGAGAAAGCTGCCGCCGACGTCAGCAAAACAACGGTCATCGTGAAAATTATCAGGATACGGTTCATCAGGATACGGTTCATACGGATACTCCGGTCGAGGCGCGTTCCCCTGTGAAGGGAGCACCCGGGCGTGTTCTGTTTCGTGTATGCCATGGTTTCCTCCCTTTATTTGAAAAAGATATTGCTCGCGTTCGAGCCGTGTATCTGTGCGTGACACATCGTGCAAGCCTGGCTCTTGGTGTTCTGCGGATGCGGTCCTGCAGGGATGGAGCTGTGGCATTCCAGGCAAAGAGAGTTCACCCGCGCCCGCGTCAACAACCGCGGATTCGTCGAGCCGTGGGGCGTATGGCAAGCCGAACAACCTTCCGACTTCACCGGTTGATGTTCGAAAACGAACGGGCCCTTCTTGTCGGAATGGCACTTGAAGCAAACCTGCGATTGGTCAGCCTGCGCACGAAGCTGTTTGCTCACGCTGCCGCCGTGCGCGTTGTGACAATCAGAGCACGCGACCAGACCTTCCAATACGCGATGACGGAAGGGCTTCATGAAGTCGGCCTTCTGCTCCGCATGGCAGCTGAAGCATAGGGTCGGCTGGCGCTGCGTCAAAAGGTATTGTGGTTCCTTTGCATGATGCGGCGAGTGACAACTCGTGCAGCTCACGCCGTTCTTGTTGTGCACAGAGCGCTGGAAAGACATGTGCTCCAAGTTCGACTCATGACAGGTCAGACAGCGCTCCGAGATCTCCTTCGAACTGGCTTCCGAGAAACGGAAGATCTTCGTCTTGTCGCCGCCGCCTGCTACGTGCGCAGCGCCCGAGCCGTGACAGGATTCGCATCCGTGCCAGTCATCGCCACGTCCCTTGGCAAACGTGGTCTTGTAATGCGACGTTGCATCGATCTGCTTGAACTGCGGTTCGTGACAACCTTTGCAGGTCTCAGAGCCCACGTACTGACCGCTGTCAGCCGCCGGAGTCATCTTGGATTGGGTTTGCGTGGCATTAGCCTTCGTTCCCGGGTCCTGCTTGGCGGCCGACAACTGCACCGCTCCCAGCACCAGCACCACCGAAACGATGACCAACCACATCAGGTAACGCTTGAGCGTCCGTGGATCTTTCATCCTCGCTCCTTCACTTCTCTATCAACTGCGACCGCCAATCGCTGGCAGCCTGAATTTGAGTACAGCCGCAAGCTATCGGGTATATCGGGCATCAACTCTTGCGGCGAAGCCATTCTCTTATGAGTGATACCAAAATCAAGTGACCAACTGTCGCGTCGCAATATTGTCACTTCCGATTCGGGAGCGATTCAAGACGTTCCAAAAGCGAAATCTGATTGCACGCGAATCGCTCGAAAGATATATCGACGAAACTCGATATAACTTCTCGCGCATCACGAGCGACGGTGACGAAAGCCACAACGAGAGACTCGCGCCATATCGCGCCATGAACGACACAATACGCCAACTGACGTACTTTGCACAGTGACGTAGATGTTCTTAGGTATTTTTTTGCAGAATGAAACTTGCTACAGCGCGAGTGCCGAGAAGCGAATAGCGGCCAAAGGAAGGCAGAGTCGAAACATTATCTCTTAGCAATAGAGACGCCCCCACTTTTCGGGTAGAGGCCTGGCTATTGTGGCCGGTCAGTGTGCGTTGCTGCCGGATCAGGCGCGGGCTGAGACTCGGGCTAGCCGCGGACGACGCGTCCTTGTTAATCCGATGGAGCGAACCCGTTCATAGGCCGCGTGCAGATCCTGACTCAGCATCTGTACCACCAGCATGCAAGTCTCACGATGGTCGCGAAGGAATTTCAAGAGCTCCTTGCGTTTAACAAAGACGACCTTCGAGGAATCCAGCAGTTCTGCCGTGACTTCGTAAGCCGTGCCGGCCATCGTCGCGCCCAGTCCCAATACTTCTCCGGGACCGGCAATGCGCAACATCAGACGTTTCCCGTTCTCCGAACAGATCGAGAGCTTGGCACGCCCTTCGCACAGGACATAGATGCCTCGCGAAGGACGTCCTTCAGCAAACAGCAACGTCCCCTTCGCATGGGTCGACGCCGTCTTGATCGTATCGAATCCCTGGAGGGCCTCAACCGGCATATCGCAGAAGAGCCGGTCGGCCCGGAAATCGCAACTGAAGCAACTTGCCTGTGTATCGCTTTCCATAACGTTCCATTTATAGCTAATGAAATGGCGCTTGCAGTGATTACAATCACTTTTCGCCGTGACCCTCCGCACAACAAACCTCGCAAAATCAAAACTTTACGCCTGCTTAAATTTCGTTCTTTCAGGCCAGTGGGCCCATTTGTGACGACTCTTCCGGCAATGCTGCAACTTCTGTCGAAGCTCGCGCCCTCCGTTGCCCTTCTCCTTTTTTTTTCGTCTTCCAATGAAAAGAGGCACCGCCGAAGCAGTGCCTCCCTGTAATGAATGCTTACGTATAAGTAATAGAAGACCGCTCCCGCCGCTGACTAACGTGCCGCGACAGGTTCTTGCATGATCAGGCTGGCCGCCTAAACGGTCGCCAATGCCTTCAGCGCTGCCTTGTTTTTGATCAACAGCGTCGAACCCTTGGCCAGAATAATCTGCCGCTTCTTCAGTTCCGCGAATAAGCGCGTAACTGTTTCCCGCGACGTGCCGATCATCTGGGCTATCTCTTCGTGA
>JBBRZF010000134.1:0-9796 GCA_038236965.1 Terriglobales bacterium
CCGCTTCCAGTTCTCGGTGGAGAACGCGTACGCCGAGATCCAGGAGATGCCGAGCTCGACGAGTTCTTCCATGGTGTATTTGCGAATGGCGTTGATGGAGGAAAAAACATAAAGTGCCCAACTCTTGTTTCCGGCGCGCATGAGTTCCAGGAGTCGCATGGCGCGAGGACGATTGAGCAGAAAGTTCTCGTCCATGACAAAGAAGGAACGCACGCCCTGCTCGGCTTCGACGTTCGCCATGAGCTCGAATATCTCGTCGCCGGTCTTGAAGAAGTCGATGGACTTCCCTTTGCCTCCGAAGAAGGACGAGGTCGTGCAGAAGTTGCAGCCGATGGGACATCCGACGGACGGAATGATGGTGGCAGCGGTGGTGCCTTTCGTTTCAGGAACGCGAAGGCCCATGACGCGCATGTCGAAGGCGGAGATGAGCGGGGGATGCTGGATGGGCGCGGCGGGATCTTCGCCAAGATAGCAGCGCATCCACGCAATGCCTTCGCCGCGGACGATGTGGTCGGCGTCGATCATGTGTTGCAGGCCGGGGATGGCCGCAACGTGTCCGCCAACGATGATGGCGGAAGCGGGCGAGAGCTTGCGGACGAGGCGGCACATTTCGCGTACCTTGCCGACGTTGGCGATGATTCCGGAGATGCCGATGATGTCGTAGTGCTGCGCTGTTATCTCATGCTTAAAACGCTCAAGCTTCGGAAAATCAAGGACCGTGCACGGCGCGGAGATATTGCGCTGAATCATCATGATTCCCCAGGAGCGATGGAACATTCGCAGCGAAAAGCTGCCTTGAGCGCGCGTTACCTGGTTGTGGTAAAGCTCCATGGGATTGATGGCGCGGCTGCCGAACTCGTCGTCCTGTGCGTAGGGACCGAAGACAGAGCTGAGAAGGATGGTTGCGGAACTACCCTTGGGATGGGCCGAGACTTCTTCGATACGTGTGACCATGATTCTCAGCGTAGAAGTTTGCGACGGGGAGGGCTGTGACAAGACAAAAGTATTACAAGTTGCTGGGTGGTGGGAGCCGGTCCGGCATCGGCGGACGGCCGTATCACGGGTGAGAGCTAAACAATTGCGTAGAGAGCCAAGTCGTTGAGGACAAGGCCCAGAGCCAGTTTTCGGGCGTTAGATTTAATGAAGCATCTAAATAGGCAACAGCATCTTATAAGGTGCACGTGATAGACTATGTGCACGCTCGATGTTTGTGAGTGGTGCGGTATCTCAGTAACTCTTCACTCTGAAGTCCCGCCTTAGCAGTACTCTCTGATTCTCAGCGTAATTCGCAACACCGACTGGCGTCGCACGTTTGTGCCTGGGCTAATGCCCCTGCTCTGTGTATTCCGCCAGACAGAAAGCTATAAGCAAAACATGGATAAGTTTACAGAGCTGCCCCTCTCCGCATATTTGCAGGAAGCATTGGCTGCGGCTCAATTTACAGTACCAACGCCCGTACAAGGCGAAACCATTCCCCACGCATTACTAGGCAAAGATGTACTTGCAACGGCCAATACCGGCACGGGCAAGACACTGGCCTTCCTGCTCCCGATCATGGAGCAGATGTACAAAGAAAATCCGAAGGGCCTGTTGGCCCTAGTGCTCGTCCCTACCCGCGAACTCGCGATGCAGGTGATGGAGCAATACGAAATGCTGCGCGGCAAGAAGCTGCGCGAAGGCGCACTGGTTGTAGGCGGACTGAACGAGCGTCCGCAGTTGAAAGCATTGAAGACGGCGAACATCATCGTGGCGACTCCGGGACGGCTGGAAGATTTCATCAACCGCCGCTTGGTCAATCTGAGCGCGACGAAGGTTCTGGTGCTGGACGAAGCGGATCGCATGCTGGATATGGGCTTTGTGCAGGCTATCCGCCGCATCGTTTCCCTGTTGCCGAAAGACCGTCAGACGATGTGCTTCTCGGCGACCATCGAACAATCGGTTGCGCACCTGATCAATGAATGCATGAGCAAACCGGTTCGCGTGGCTTGTGGTTCGACCATAACGCCGCACGAAAACGTACACATGCAGGCCTTTGAAGTGACGCAGGACAACAAGCGCGACGCGCTGCACCAGTTGCTTGCAGGCGAACCCGGGCGCTGCCTGGTATTCGCACGCACGAAGCGCGGCACGGAACGCCTGGCGAAATCCCTGGCACGAGACGGCGTCTCAGCCACGATGATTCACGGCGACCGCACACAAGGACAGCGTTCAGCAGCGTTGGCAGGCTTCCAGCAGGGCAAGTTTCGGGTGCTGGTCGCGACCGACATTGCCGCTCGAGGTATCCACGTGGACGATATTGCGCACGTCATCAACTACGACTTGCCGCAATTGGCGGAAGACTTTGTGCATCGCGTTGGCCGCACGGCGCGCGCGGGACTCAAAGGCGTGGCCACCACGCTGTACCTGAGCTTTGAAGAGATCGAGTTGCGCAGGCTGGAACGTTCTCTGAAGACGAAGATCCAACGTCGCCGGATGAGCGATTACAACGGCGGCATCAGCGCTCCGCGTCTTTCGGAAGCGGTGGACAACACGCCATCGAAGATCGGCCGTTTGCCGGGCGAGTTCCTGCAACGCCAGACGACGGTCTAAAAGCCGGATCATCAAGACAAAAAGCCCGATTCGCGATGCGATTCGGGCTTTTTTGCGTTCAGGGACCTATGGCCGGAAAGTGCCACAGGGAGCCCGTTTTCGATGAGCTGTTACACAACTATGACAATGCTGCTGACCTGAAAATCCGATAATGGTGAGGTTATGCGCAAACATCCGGTAATCATTCAAGGCGGCATGGGCGCAGGCGTCTCAAGTTGGCGTCTGGCGCACGCGGTTTCTGAACGTGGGGAATTGGGAGTCGTATCCGGCACGGCGCTGGAGACGATCCTGGCACGGCGTCTGGAAGACGGCGACAATGGCGGACACATGCGCCGCGCACTCGACCACTTCCCATTTAAGGCGATGGCGGAGCGCGTCTGGACGAATTACTACGTTGCCGGCGGAAAGACGGAGCTGGCGAGCTACAAGAAGATCGAGCTTTATACCAAGGACCCTTCGCGGCAAGTGCAGGAACTGTCGATGGTGTCGAACTTCGTCGAAGTGTGGCTGGCCCATGAAGGACATTCGAAACCGGTCGGCATCAACTACCTTGAAAAAGTTCAAATGCCTCATCTGCCCTCGATCTATGGCGCGATGTTGGCGGGGGTGGATTACGTGCTGATGGGCGCAGGCATCCCGCTGAAGATACCGGGCGTGCTGGATAAATTTGCGAACCACGAAGCGGCGACCTATCCGCTGTATGTGGGCGGACAACAGGGCGAGGAAGTTCTTCTGTCGCTGGACCCGCGCGAATTCATGGAATGCGAAGTGGGCCCGCTGAAGCGTCCGATATTCCTGGCCATCGTCGCGTCGAATACGCTGGCGACGACGCTGGTGAAAAAGGCGAACGGACGCGTGGATGGATTCATCATCGAAGGGCCGACGGCGGGCGGACACAATGCGCCCCCTCGCGGCAAACTGCAGTTGACCGATGCAGGAGAAGCACTGTACGGCGAGCGCGACATCGTTGACCTGGCGAAGATAGCCGAACTCGGACTTCCCTTCTGGCTGGCTGGTGGTTACGGCTCGGCGGCCAAGGTGCAGGAGGCGCTGGATGCCGGAGCGGATGGCGTGCAAGTAGGCACGGCATTCGCATTCTGCGAAGAGAGCGGTTTACGGGAAGACTACAAGCGGCAACTACTGCGCGAGGCTGCGGCAGGAATGGTGACGGTATTCTCGGACCCGGTGGCGTCACCGACGGGATTCCCATTCAAGACGGCGTTACTCGACAACACGAATACGGTAAAGGAACTCTACGAAGCGCGTCCGCGAATCTGCGACGTGGGCCACTTGCGGGAATCGCTGCGCAACGAGGCTGGCGAAGTGGTCTATCGCTGCGCGGCGGAACCGCAATCGATCTACATCTCCAAGGGCGGCAAGGTGGAGGACACGGAAGGCAAGAAGTGTCTTTGCAATGGGCTGCTGGCGAACGTCGGCCTGCAACAGATTCGCGCGGGAAAAAACGAAGAGCGCGGATTGGTAACAGCCGGCGATGATTTGAAAGAGATTGCAACATTCCTGGCGCCGGGGGCGGTAACGTATACGGCGGCCGAGGTATTGGCGAAGTTGAGAGGCGAAGGGGTAGATTTTTCGGCGATTGCAGAAATTCAAATGCCGGAATCGGTGGCGCAATAATCTATTCCGTCCTACCTTTATAGGATGGAAAACGGAAAAGAGCAGAAGACCAGTCCTTCGCTGGAGCCAAAGGACTGGGAAGCGTTTCGCGAATTGTGACTGAGGGCCGCGAGCGAAACGGTGGACTGGATGAAGTCTCTCGATGAACAGCCTGCGTGGCAACCCATGCCAGCGGCGGTTCGCGAGGAGTTGAACGAAAAGCTGCCCCGAATAGGGCAATCGCCCGAAGCAGCGTACGAAGATTTTTCCCGCCTGGTACTTCCCTATGGAAACGGCAATTCGCATCCCCGCTTTTGGGGATGGGTTCAAGGCAGCGGTCTGGCACTGGGCGTGATTGCGGACATGCTGGCGTCGGCGATGAATCCACACATGGCGGGATTCAACCAGGCTCCGCGTGCCGTGGAAGAACAGGTAATGAGCTGGCTGGTGGAGTTGATGGGCTTTCCTGAAGCTGCGTCGGGATTGCTGACCAGCGGCGCGAGCATGGCAAACCTGACGGCGCTGGCTACCGCGCGACACGCAAAAGCAGACTGGGACATTCGGAGGCTGGGAGTGCGCGGCGGGTCGCGTGCGATGGTTGCGTACTGCTCGACGGAAACGCATTCATGCATGGAACGGGCAATGGAGTTGATGGGATTGGGCAGCGAGGCGCTGCGACTGATTCCCGTAGACGCGGATTTCAGGATGGATGTTGCCGCGTTGGGGAGAGCTGTTGAGCTGGACATAAAGGACGGACTGCTGCCGTTCTGCGTGGTGGCGAATTGCGGGACGGTGAATACGGGAGCGATTGATGATCTTCCGGCGATCAGCGCGGTAGCGCGGAAGCACAATCTCTGGTTCCACGTGGATGGCGCGTTCGGCGCGCTGGCGATGCTGTCTCCGAAATTGCGTTCGAGGGTGGAAGGACTTGCAGAGGCGGACTCGGTCGCGTTCGATCTGCACAAGTGGATGTATCTGCCGTTCGAAGTGGGATGCGTACTTGTGCGCGATGCCGTGGGGCAGCGAGCGACTTTCACGGTGTCGCCAGCGTATCTTGGTAACGAGCAGCGCGGCGTGATCGCCGGAGGTCTTCCCTTCGCCGATAGAGGAATGGAACTGACGCGAGGATTTAAGGCCCTGAAGGTCTGGATGTGCATGAAGGCCTACGGCGTGAGCGCGTTCGCTGCGGCAATCGAGGAGAACGTTGCGCAGGCAGAATTCCTGCGCGAGCTGGTCGGTAAGCACGAAGAGCTGGAGATGCTGGCTCCGGTCTCGCTGAACGTTGTGTGCTTCCGCTTCGCGCGCGGGACGAGGCCGCTGGATGAAGTGAATCGCGAGATCATCGTGCGCTTGCAGGAGACGGGCACGGCGGTGGTTTCGTCAACGAGCATCGGGGGCAAGTTGGCGATCCGTTGCGCGATCGTGAACCATCGCACGAAGAGAGCGGACTTGGAACGATTTGTCGAGGCGGTGGTGGCGACGGGAAAGAGTTTGGGTTGAACCTGATGGAGGTAGGCCGAAGGGAAACAAAGGGTCTCTCCACTTCGCTTCGCTTCGGTCGAGATGACGTTTTGGGGCGGGGTGGGCTCAGGGGTCGGTCACCAGAGGCTCGCGAGTTTTCTCCAGATGGAGCAACAGGCGTTTGCGCCAGAGTCCGCCGCCGTATCCGCCTAGCTCTCCGCTCTTGTTGATGACTCGGTGACAGGGGATGAGGATGGCGATGCGGTTCATTCCATTGGCGCGTCCGACGGCGCGTACGGCTTGAGGATTGTCGATGGAGCGGGCGACGTCTTCGTAGGAGCGCACTTCTCCGTGGGGAATCTTCAGTAATTCGCTCCACACCTGCATCTCAAACGGGCTGCCCATGCGCACAAGGGGGACGTCGAACTGCGTGCGCTCTCCGGCAAAATATTCAGCGAGTTCGCGGCGCAGTTGCGCATGATGCGCGTGTTCGCCGGGAAGGAACGGGCGCTTGAGGCGTCGGCGCAGGAACTCGAACTCGGTTCCAGCATGCGGCGGTCGGTGAACTCGAAGAGGCAGATGCCCTCGTCGGTGGCGGCGGAAACCATGGGACCGACCGGCGTGGTGATCCATGCCAGGTGAACGCATTCGAGCGAGGCGGCCTGTCCGGGCGGATGTCCGAAGGTCTTGTGGAAGTGATCGCGGAATCCGCTGTGCGACTCGTAACCGCTGGCGAAGACGGCGTCATCGACGGAGCCTCCGGTGCGAATCACCTTGAGGGCGCGGGAGAGGCGATGCCCGCGACAGTAGGCCTGGAAGGTGAGGCCGAGGGACTTCAGGAACTGACGGCGAGCGCGAGCGGGGTCGATGCCGACAGCGCGGAGTTCAGCGGCGGAGACGCGTCCTGTGGGCGAGTTTTCGACGGCGGCGAGAAGTTGAGGGATGCAATCGGAGGCGTTGTTGGCAAGCGGATGGCAGCGCTTGCAGGGGCGGTATCCGGCAAAGAGCGCGGTCTTGACGGTGCCGAAGAACTCCACGTTCTGCGGCAGAGGCTTGCGTGCGGGACACGAGGGGCGGCAGAAGATCCCGGTGGACTTGACGGCCGTGTAGAAGACTCCGTCGTAAGAGCGGTCGCTACTGAGGAAGGCGTGCTCCATCTCTCTGCGGGGCGGCATGGGGCGCGCGGCGGTTTCAGCTAAAAGTTCTGCGGTAGCGTTCATGGATACAGCATGGATTATGCGCCGTCATGGGCTCCACCGAAAATGCGACGAGGAATTAATTTTCTTTTCAGAGTTGCTGCGGCAAGGCCGCCTTGCGTGCAATCGTCAGTAAGGAACTTACATGCGTCCGAGGTGTCACAGGCAGTTGCCTTAAATGTTGCGAATTGGAACGGAGGGGGGCAGTCGTAGGCGATCGAATACCTAATGCATAACATTATGTATTCCATGTAATCGACTGTCTTCAAGAAGATAATAATTTCCACAACTTCGCCTTAGAGAAGAGTTCGAAGGTAGTTTCTGGAAGGGTTGTGAAGGTTCTCGCTTTCGGCAATGGCGCAGATTGCATCCGAATGATTTACTGCCCGGCCTTTATACCCGTTTCGTCCAGGAAAACATGACACTACGATCGAATCCTACTTGGTACAAAGACGCGATCATTTACGAGGTACACGTCCGTGCATTCTTTGACAGCGTGACGGACGGCATTGGGGATTTTGGCGGCCTGACGCAAAAGCTGGATTACCTGGAAGACCTTGGGGTGACTGCGATATGGCTGCTGCCCTTCTGTCCGTCGCCGCTCAAGGATGACGGCTACGATATTTCCAACTACACCGACGTACATCCCTCGTATGGAACGTTGAAGGAGTTCCAGAAATTTCTGAAGGAGGCGCACCGGCGGGGATTGAGGGTGATCACGGAGTTGGTGTTGAACCATACTTCCGACCAGCATGTGTGGTTCCAGCGCTCGCGAAGAGCGCAACCGGGAAGCAAGTGGCGCAATTACTACGTCTGGAGCGATACGCCGGAGAAGTACAGAGACGCGCGCATCATCTTCAAGGATTTCGAGACTTCGAACTGGACGTGGGACCCGCTGGCGAAGTCGTACTTCTGGCACCGGTTCTATTCGCACCAGCCCGACCTGAATTGGGAGAACCCGGAAGTTCGCAGCGCGATGTACGCGGCCATGGACTTCTGGTTCGACATGGGAGTGGACGGCCTGCGACTGGACGCGGTTCCCTACCTGTTCGAGCGCGAAGGTACGAACTGCGAGAACCTGCCGGAGACGCACGCGGCGCTGCACGAACTGCGTCAGCATGTGGACGAAAAGTATCGCGACCGCCTGCTGCTGGCCGAAGCGAATCAATGGCCGGAGGACGCGGTGGCGTACTTCGGCAACGGCGACGAATGCCACATGGCGTTTCATTTCCCGGTGATGCCGAGGCTGTTCATGTCGCTGCGCATGGAAGACCGTTATCCGCTGACGGATATATTGCGGCTGACGCCTGCGATCCCGGAGAACTGCCAGTGGGCGATGTTCCTGCGCAATCACGACGAACTGACGCTGGAGATGGTGACGGACGAAGAGCGCGACTATATGTATCGCACCTACGCGGAAGAACGGCAGATGCGTATCAACCTGGGGATCCGCCGAAGGCTGGCTCCGCTGCTGGAGAACGACCGCCGCAAGATCGAATTGATGAATGCCCTGCTGTTCGCTCTGCCGGGGACTCCGGTGGTGTATTACGGGGACGAGATCGGGATGGGCGACAACGTTTACCTGGGCGACCGCAACGGAGTGCGAACGCCGATGCAGTGGAGCGCGGACAGGAACGCGGGATTTTCGAGGGCGAATCCGCAGAGGCTGTATCTGCCGGTGAACATCGACCCGGAATACCACTACGAAGCGGTGAATGTGGAGACGCAGCAGAACAATTCGCACTCGCTGCTGTGGTGGATGAAGCGCCTGATCGCACAGCGCAAGCAGTTCCAGGCGTTCGGACGAGGAACGATCGAGTTCCTCTATCCCTCGAACCGGAAGGTGCTGGCGTTCATCCGGCAATTTGAAGACGAAAAACTATTGATCGTGGCGAACCTGTCGCGCTTCACGCAGGCAACGGATCTGGACCTCTCGAAGTACATCGGCATGCAACCGGTGGAGATGTTCGGGCGTAACCGCTTCCCCAATATCGGCGAGCAGCCGTACTTCCTCTCTCTGGGACAGCATGCGTTCTACTGGTTCCATCTACAACCGAAGGAGAACACGGAATCGACGGTTGGAACCGAGGGAATCGAACTGCCGGTATTGACCGCGGAAGATGGCAACATTTTTTCGCCCTCGACGCGAAGGACGATGACTCGCTTGATGCCGAAGATGTTGCGCACGAGGACTTGGTTCCTCGGCAAGAAGCGGAATATCAGGCAAGTGATCATCGAAGATGTCATCCCTGTGCCGAAGACGCAATCGCACATCGTATTGATCTCCGTGGAATACAGCGATGCGGATCCTGAGCGCTACATGCTTCCGATCTCGTTGGCGACGGGAGAAAAGGCGCAAGCCTTTTTGCGCGAACACGCGGACGCAGTTGTGGTGCGAGTGCTGGGACTGGCGGAGGGCGAAGGACTGCTCTACGGAGGGATCTACGACCGCGAGTTTGGCGACGCGATGTTGAGCGCGGTGGTCCGCCGTCGTCGCTTCAAGGGAGAGTTCGGAGAGGTAGTGGCCGCGCACACGCGCGCGTTCCGCAAGGCCTGGAGTATGGTTCGGTCAAACCTGGAACCACAGCCACAAGCTGCGGATTTTCACAACAGCTATGTGAACTATGGCGAAGACTTCTCTCTGAAGCTATATCGAAACGTGGAAGAAGGTAAACATCCGGACCGCGAGGTAGAAGAGTTCCTGACGGAAGAAACGGATTTCACGTGCATTCCGAGGGCGCTGGGCTCGATCGAGTATCTGCAAGTGAACGCAGACGGCGAGGAGCAGCGGATGACCCTGGGAATGCTGATGGGCTACGTTCGCAACGCGACAAACGGATGGACGTATTCGCTGGACCACCTCGGCTTGTATTTTGACCGGGCGCTGGCGACCCAGAAGGACGATCCGCGGGTGAAGGAGATCGTGATTGGAGATC
>JBBRZF010000135.1:0-9785 GCA_038236965.1 Terriglobales bacterium
CCCGACTGATGTAAGAAAATCATCCGCTGGCCACGCCGCTTGCCGCTTAGTGTACTAGTTCCACCGTGCTTAGCCCCCGCTGTGTTGTTGCCTGCGCCATCACATACCAGTGGCGCGTCGAGTAAGGTAGCCAAGGCGGCAACCCCTATGCCGGCGCTACTGCGAGCAAACAAATGACGTCGGGTCATCGCACATATGTCCATGTGTTACTCCTTAGTTATAGTCTCATAGAGATTAAGAATGATAGACGCGACAACCGTGTACTTGGCGAGGCGCAGTGGGCTTACAGGTGCGCCCTGGGGCGAGTCGCCGACGCTCAATATGGCTGTAGTAGGGTTAACAGCGCCTAAGGAGTGCAACAGAATAGTCAGTTGAGGACTGGTTGGGTGTCGCCCAGTAGCGAGCAGGAACGCATAGCGCAGCCGACTGGACGCGGTAGAGCCGCCTTCTACAATAGAACGTTGTGCCAAGGCTCGGGCAGCTTCCACAAATGTCGGGTCGTTTAAGAGAACCAATGCTTGCAAAGGCGTATTGGTCGCGAAGCGGCGCGCGACGCACGTGTCTCGGTCTGGTGCATCGAAGATGGCCATTGACGGAGGCGGGGCAGTACGCTTAGAGAAAGTATATAGACTGCGACGGTAAAGGTCGCGGCCTGTGCTCTGCGAGTACGTCTGGGCTGAATAGCTGTCCGCCCCGACCGCAAGGTCTTCCCACAACCCTTTGGGTTGATAAGGAAATACACTTGGTCCGCCAATTCGGTCCGAATCTAAAAGACCGCTCGCCGCCAATGCAACATCCCGGATCATTTCGGCGGGTAGGCGGAAGCGAGGGCCACGAGCGAGAAGGCGGTTCTCGGGATCGCGCCTGTGCACTGAAGGCCTAAGCCGCGAAGATTGACGATAAGTAGCGGACGTCACAATTAGGCGCTGCAACTCTCGCACATTCCAACCGGACCGGATGAACTCAGTAGCAAGCCAGTCAAGAAGCTGGGGATGTGACGGCAAATCCCCTTGGGAACCAAAGTCATCACTCGTTGCGACTATACCTGTGCCGAAGTATAATTGCCAGAACCGATTTACGGTAACGCGAGCGGTAAGAGGAGTGGTTGGACTGATCAGCCAGTGCGCGAGCGTTAGCCTATTTGCCGGACTCTGGGTAGGGGGCGGGGGTAAGAACAGCGGTGTACCCGGCTCTATCCGTTCGAGGTGGTTTCGGTAATCGCCCCGCCCTAGCACCCAGGTTTCGCGCGGAGGCGACATATCTTCCATGACCATACTCGTCGTAATGCTGTTAACTAAGAGGCGACGGTCAGATGTTAGTTGTTCCAAAGCATTGTAAGAGTCACGCAACGGTTTAGGTGCTACGAATGTAAAAAAGTAGTTATGGAGAGCGGTGTCAGTGGAACGGCGCACAGACGCTGGTAAATTGCTCAACCATTGATTGAAAGACATAGAGGCGGCTATGGTCGATTGTGCGGACGCAAGATTGTTGATGGCTTCCGTTAACGTTGCTAACCGGCTTGCCTGCGCGGCACTTGGTACTGGTAGGAACGGCACCGCGTTCCCACTGCGTCCGTCTAACCCAGACTCGGGAACACTGTTAAAAAAGGCAAAGAAGCGGTAAAAATGCTTTTGGCTTATTGGATCATACTTGTGATTGTGGCACCGAGCACAGCTCATAGTGGTGCCCAGCCAGACCGTCGCGGTCGTTGTTACACGGTCAGCGACATACTCGACGCGGTATTCCTCTGGTATTGCACCCTGTTCGAAGGTGATCATGTGATTTCTGTTGAACCCTGTTGCGATCTTCTGCTCCGCCGTAGCATTGGGCAGCAGATCACCCGCAAGTTGCAGAATGGTAAACTGAGCAAAAGGAATGTTGGCGTTGTACGCGTTTATTACCCAATCGCGCCAGGGCCACATATCACGCTTACTATCAATGTGATAACCATGAGTATCAGAGTAACGAGCTAAATCCAACCACTGCACAGCCATACGTTCACCGTAAGCCTGCGAGTGCAAAAGTTGGTCTACACGTGTTTCGTATGCATTCGGCGAAGTGTCACGAAGATAGTTATAGATATCGTCTATTCCCGGAGGTAGACCGGTCAAGTCGAGGGTTACACGCCGCAACAACGTGAGTTTAGGGGCCTGAGGCGATGGGCGCAACCCTTCTTTATCAAGCCGAGCAAGTACAAAGGCGTCAATCGGATTGCGCATCCAGTGTGGGTTCGAGGTTATAGGTATAGCCGGCCGTACAGGCAGTGTGTAGGCCCAATGGGTATGAAATGCCGGACCGTCGCGGATGAAGCTGCTCGTCGGCATTCGATTAACGTCCAGGGGCGTGGTCATACGGCGGCGAAGTGTGTTGAGGTGTGGGATGTTACGTACGCCCAAATGGAATGGTAGGTCTTTTAGAACAGAAGAGCGGGTGGTCGAGGTATCGGATCGGTTTACTCCCTCGAAAGGAGTATAAGGGGTTAACGAAGGAGGGTAAAAGCCTGTAGCAAAAGTAATCTGTGCGGCGGCAACCAACGAACACTGAACAACACTGACAACAAGCCAGTTGAGTATCACGCTGTGGTTAAACGGCATCACTCGTGTCCAAAACAGCAGTTAGGCTGAACTGATCTCGGTAAACCATGGGCTAGATGCGACGATAACGGTCGCAACCGCCACCGGCCTGTGTCGCCGCATTTGCGGTGGGTGAGCCCTCCTGTCAACGTAGTGAGTGAATCGCACTAGCATGTCGGTTCCATCACTGGCCTCAAGGAGGGCATCATTATGCTACAGGCCTCCAGCCTGTTCAATCAACTTCTCCAACATTTTCCCCGAGTGGAGTTTGCCTCGCTGGTCAACAGGCACTTGGCCGAACGCGCTTCCAAGGGTTTCACCTGCTGGACTCAGTTCGTGGCGATGGCGTTTTGCCAATTGGCCCACGCCGATTCGCTCCGCGAGATCTGCAACGGTTTGGCTTGCAGTGAAGGCAAATTGGTTCATCTGGGCATCATGCACGCGCCGAACAAGTCCACCCTGTCCTATGCCAACGAGCACCGCCCAGCGGCCCTGTTCGAAGACCTGTTCTACACCTCGCTGAACCGCTTCCGGGAGCAACAGGGCCTGGGTGCCCGCAAAGCAAAGTTCCGCTTCAAAAATAAGCTTCTATCGTTGGACTCCACCACCATCTCGCTGTGCCTGGACCTTGTTTCCCTGGGCCACGTTCCGCCAGGCCAAGGGGGGCGTGAAGGCACATGTGCTGCTGGATCACGACGACTACCTGCCGTCTTACGTTCTGATCACCGAAGCCAGGAAGAGCGATGTTCGTATAGCGCAGTCCCTGGATCTCAACGCCGGTTCCATCGTGACCATGGACAGGGGATACAACGATTACGGGCTATTCGGCAAGTGGACCGAGCGTGGAGTATTCTTCGTAACACGCCTGAAGGACAACGCCGCCTATCAGGTGGTGGAATCCGCCATGGGGCCATTGCCGCACAACATCCTGGCCGATGAACTGATCGTCTTTACTGGGACCATGGCGGTCAAGGACTGTCCCTATCCAGTGCGCCGTGTGGTAGTTTGGGACCCGGCCAATCAGCGTGAGATCGTCCTTTTGACCAATCACCTGGAATTCGGGCCCACCACCATCGCCGCCATCTACAAGGACCGCTGGGAAAGTGAATTGTTTTTCAAGGCGCTGAACAAAACGTGAGGTTCCGGCAAGCATGCGTGACTCGATTCGATGTTAAGTAGTACCGTCGAGCATGTCCCTCGACAACCCCCCGATACCCGCCGAGTTACAGCAACTGAAGCAGCAGTTAGAAGAGTTCCGGAACACCAACCCACCGCGGTCCAGGCTCCCGGTGTCGATCTGGGCGGCAGCGGTGGAAGCCGCTCAGCGGCACGGATTGCACCTGACATCCAAGACCTTGCGGATGGATTACGCGGGTTTGAAAAAGCGGTCGCGGCCAGCAACGCAGTCATCGCCGGCGTTTCTGGAACTACTCGCGGCTACACCCCCGGAATGTGTGGTGGAAGTGGAGTCCGCCGGCAGCCGGATGCGTGTTGCCCTGAAAGGCATACCGCTGGATTGGGCTGGCCTGCTGAGCGCCTGGCGCGCAACGGAGTCATGATCCAGATCACGCCGCAGATGCGGATCCTGGTAGCCGTCGAGGCGGTGGACGGACGCAAAGGCATTGATTCACTCGCTGAACTGTGCCGGCAGAAACTGACGGCTGACCCTTTTTCCGGCTGCGTGTTCCTATTCCGCAGCCGTAGCGCAACCACGCTCAAGATCTTGGTCTATGACGGACAGGGTTTCTGGTTGGCCCAGAAAAGGCTATCCAAGGGCCGGTTCCGCTGGTGGCCGGAGGGAACGACGGCCGTCCCGCTTCAAGCGCATCAGGCACAACTGCTGCTGGCGGCCGGCAATCCCGATACGCTCGCTGCGCCAGTCTGGAAAAACGTGAGTTGACCGGAACAAAAGGCTTGCGTTCTGATTCGGTTGGCCGCACACTGTTGTCATGCGATACCGGGGCGCGGAAATCGATGCAGCCCAGATCAGTTTCATCCGCCAAACCATCGCCACGCATCCATCCCTGAGCCGATGGAAACTGTCACGCCAGTTGTGCGAGATCTGGCAGTGGAAGCAGGCCAACGGCGCATTGCGCGACATGGTGTGTCGAAGCCTGCTGCTGAAACTGGATCGAGCCGGTGAAATCGAGTTGCCACCGGTGCGGCGCACCGTGCACAACTATTTGGCCCACCGGGAGCGGCCCGAGTTGGTGATGGCCGACGGCCGGCCCGTAGTCGCACCACTTGCCGAACTGCGCCACGCCCTGGAGTTCCGAGCGGTACGGCGGACGCCCGAAGAGGGCCTGTTCAACAGTCTCATCGAACAGTGCCACTATCTCGGCTATGAGCAACCGGTAGGCGAGCACCTAAAATATCTGGTTACGCTACACGGTCAGGCCATTGCTTGCCTGGCCTGGTCGAGCGCACCACGCCACTTGGGCTGCCGTGACCGGTTTATCGGTTGGGATCCGGCCGCACGCAAGCGAAACATCCATCGGATCGCCTACAACACGCGGTTTCTGATTCTGCCGTGGGTCCAGGTTCCCCATCTGGCCTCGCACGTACTGGGACGGATGGCCGCGCGGATTTCTGCCGACTGGGAACAGATGTACGCGCATCCTCTCTATCTGCTGGAGACCTTTGTGGATCCGTCTCGCTTTCGTGGAACCTGCTATCGGGCAGCCAACTGGATCGTATTGGGTTACACGACGGGGCGGGGCAAAGACGATCTCACGCATCAGCCGAACCGGCCCATAAAGGAAGTGCTGGCCTACCCGCTCCACCGGCGATTCCGCCAGTTGCTGAGTGAATAGATATGAAGCGACCACGCATGGATGTCAATCTCGGGGAACTGGACCAGTTGCTGGATCAGGCGCGAGAAACGCCACTGAGCGAGCCGGACTGCAACAAGCTCAAGACGACACTGCATGCCCTGGTGGAGTTGCTGGCGGGCAAGCGCAGCACGGAAAAAACCAGCGCCGTCTTGCCGTCCCAAACGTCCGGAGAAACACCGCCGGATACCGGAGCCAGCCAGCCGGCTAAATCCAACGGGCATGGGCGCACTCCGGCATCCTCGTATTCAGGGGCGGTGAAGGTAGCTGTGGCGCACCCGGAACTGAAGCACGGCGACCGGTGTCCGGAGTGCCAGTGTGGCAACGTGTACACGCAGAAAGACCCCAAGCCGCTGGTGCGGATAGTGGGTCAGGCTCCTCTGGCGGCAACGGTATACGAGTTGGAGAAGTTGCGCTGCAACGGCTGCGGACAGGTCTATGTCGCGCCCGAACCAGAGGGAGTGGGGCCGGAGAAGTTCGACGAAACAGCGGCGGCGATGATTGCGCAGTTGAAGTACGGCAGCGGGGTTCCCTGGGCCCGCTTGGAAGCTCTCGAACGGCGGCTGGGAATCCCTTTGCCGGTGAGCACCCAATGGGAGGTTGTGGAGGAAGAGGCCGATCTGATCAAAGCCGCAGGCGATGAATTGGTCCGGCAAGGGGCCCAGGGTGAGGTGGTGCACAACGACGACACCAGCATGCGGGTGCTGAAACTGGAGCGCCCGCCGGGGGATCAGCGCACGGGTGTGTTTACAACCGGGGTGGTGTCGGTAAGCGGTGATCATCGCATCGCGATGTACTTCACGGGCCGGCAACATGCAGGCGAGAATCTGGGCGAAGTGCTGCGTCAGCGCGCTGCTGAGTTGCCGCCACCGATTCAGATGTGTGATGCGTTGTCGCGCAACCAGCCGAAACTCAGCACTGGGGTTCAGTTACTGCTGGCCAACTGCATGGCGCACGGCCGGCGCCAGTTTGTGGACGTTGCAGGGAGCTTTCCCGACGAATGCCGGTATGTGCTGGAGACCCTCGGGCAGGTTTACGTGAAGGATGCCGAGGCGCGTCAGAACGACCTGAAAGCGGACGAGCGGCTGGCGTTTCACCAACAGCACAGCGGTCCGTTGATGGAGCATTTGGAACACTGGTTCGAGCAGCAGTTCGCCGAGAAGAAGACGGAACCGAATTCGGGCTTGGGCAAGGCGATCACCTATTTTCAGCGGCACTGGAAGGGTCTGACGGCATTCCTGCGCGTGCCGGGTGCACCCTTGGACAACAACATTTGCGAGCGGGCGCTGAAGCGCGCCGTGTTGCACCGCAAGAACGCTCTGTTCTATCGCACTCTGCATGGAGCCGAGGTCGGAGATCTGTTCATGAGCCTGATTCATACCTGCGAGTTGAATCAGGTGAACTCATTCGACTATTTGGTGCAGTTACAACGCAACGCGCCGGAGTTGACGGCAAACCCAGCGGCATGGATGCCCTGGAATTACCGGGAGTCGTTGGCGAAGCAAACTACTGTTGCATGATTTCGAATCTTTTCCGGCGTTACGCACGCTCACCGGAAACTCACAACAAAACGTGAAGGTGAAGAGTTTTGTGGGCACCAGCCGGAATGCTTTGCTGATCCAGATTTGGACCGCGCTGATCGCCATGCTGCTGTTGAAATGGATGCACCATCTCTCCAAGGCGCTGTGGTCCTTCTCCAATATGGCTTCCATGCTGGCGCCTGAACCTGTTCACCTACCGGGATCTCCGCCGCTGGTTGGAGAACCCTTTCGGTACACCGCCGCTGGTCCCACTGGCAGAACAGCTTAGTCTCGTGCTGAGCTGATTAGGACAGGCACTTGATCATCTCTGCTGACAACAGTGAGAGGTCGGAGGTACAACTCAATTGAAACGGACCATTACGACACAAAATGACTGCACTATTCGACCGAGTCCTAACGAGAAGCTCAGAGATCTTGGACAGGAGGCGTTAGCTCAAAGCGGAAGACCTCACCTTCAAAAGTACACGTCCGCGCACGCAAGTCACCCGTCTGCAACACGGACCGTCACGTTTGCGTCTGTTTTGGACAGCAGTGAAACGGCATGATATTGATTAGCGTGTCCGCTGCGGTCAGTTGACATCAACCCAGATGATGGAACTGCCAACGCGTACTATAAGTCGGCCTAAAGTCTCGCTGTTCATCAGTCGAATTATTTGATTACTCTGTCGGACTGCCGAGCTGTCAACCTCTAATGTGTTACCGCTATCAGGGTCAAGTCTGAAAAGTCCTGAGCGGGCGGTCTCAGCCGCTCCGGGCGCAACGTCAGTCTGAATGCTAATCCACGGTTGCCCTGAGCTACCCATCGCGACACCACTGATTTGTTCATTTCTTGCCAATGTCCGGATAGGCCACCTACCGAGTACCGCTCCAGACGACGATAATTCAACCCACTCTCTTTGAGTCAACACTCCTACTCGACCTTGGCCGGCAACGAGAGTTGCACCTAAACTGAGCCGGCCCGAGAGGGAACTGTGTGGTAGCGCTGAACGCATTAGCCTACCCATCGGATCGTACTGACGCAAAACATCAAAATCCGTTTTGTCTCTTTTGTCAGCATCGTATTCTCGATTCATTGCCCAGAGAGTCCCATCGTCTGCAAATGCTAAAGCCCTTGCTGCAAATGGTGCAGTTTCCACAATTTTATCGATGTTGCCCGCCTTATCTATCCAGACAATGGCGGAGGTTGTACGATTATCGGAACTAACAAGTGTTGTTGTCACGCAGAGCACTCCAGACGGAGAGACCGCGACATCAGTCAACTTTGTACGAGCAACACTTGACACAGTGACGGGCACCTCGCGCAGTGGCCCTCCTCCAGTATCGAGAAGTAATATGACATCTCCTCCGGCTCTACCACGCGATCGTGATGCAACTACGCCGAATGCGAATTTAGGAGAAGGTTGGCCGGCATAGCTGGGCAATGAGAACTCATGCAGACGCTTCGATATAATAGGGGAAGCCCCGGAAGCACTCCCAACAAAAACCGCTCCAATAAGAGCCGTCAACCCTGCCGATCGAATATACATTGTGGTTACCCCGCGTTCTAATGCTAATGACCGCATGTGTCTTCTTGACAGAAGGTTGCACAACCGTCAAGGGTGCAGTTGAGAAAACCGTCGTAGTAGCGCCCGGAATCTGGGCTTCCGAATTCACCGTCGACCTCAAGGTATGGATATGCTTGTGCGCTGGCCGGACAACAATCGTCAGGGCCCTTTATCCAGTAAGAACCGCTACAAGAAGTCACATAACACGGAAATTGGGCATGGACTGTCTTCATACCGAGGATCTTCTCCCACCACAATAGACTGGTGGTACGTTGGCCGCATGCACGCACACTCGTTGAAACTATCCTCATATCTACGGGAGAGAATGAGGCACTGAGGAATAAACCCTTCAGTGGTTTACCTCTTTCGTTGAAGACTCTAGCCGGACTACGTGTCGGCCTGCGGCGAGTTGGGTGCCCGACCGAAACAAGTACCTAGTGCCAGTGCACACGCAATGGCTAAAGTGTTGGCTTTCCTAGACCACGAAATCATCGGTACCCCTCCTCCGATCACGGACGCAGCCATATTATGGGCCAGAGCGCGATGGATTGCAATGCTCAAATGCCAATGACATTGGCGTGAAAGGCATCTTGTTTATCGTAAAATCGGACAACCTCATCCTCACCGAGCACGTGAACATCTACCAGCGTAAAAACACCACCAGCGGTATGTGAGTCTAAATTCTAACGAACCCGCTGATCCAAAACGCGGCCCAGATGGTCCGGACCCACCTCGCTTCGCTCGGCACCCGCCCCGCTGTACCTCCCCCCACCAGGCGGCGGCCCCCCTCCGAAATGCGCCTGGCTTGAGCGGAACCGCTGGCCGACAGGCGCACGCCGCCTTACTCTTCACAGCTTCATTTCCAGATGCTATGCTTCCGGTATGAGTTCCGTCCTATACTTCGCCTCGTGTTTATAACTTAATGTCTTCCAAACCCATGACCACCGTTGTTCAAGAGAAAAATCAGCTCGTCGTGCCCGATAGCGTCCGGCGCCGCGCAAAGCTCAAAGTCGGCGATGAAGTGGAGTTCCGGGCCACGCCCGGCGTCATTACGATTATCAGCAAACCACCCGCGGCAGACGACGAATACACGCCCGAGCAGCGCCGAATAATCGACGCCCGCCTGGACAAGGCCGACGAGGATATTAAGGCCGGACGCGTCCATGGCCCCTTTACGGCAAAAGAAGCCAGTGCCTATATTGAGCGCTTGGCCAAGGAGCGCGCCGCAGCAAAACAATCCAAGAAGCCTAAACGACCGCTCCGATGAAGATCATCATGTCCGTCGGCGCATCCATC
>JBBRZF010000136.1:0-9757 GCA_038236965.1 Terriglobales bacterium
AGTCCTTGACTGGGTTAACGATCGTGTGGAAGAGGCACCCGAACGTATCGCTGACTGGAACGAATCCGCGCAACTGGAACTTGATCGCATTCAGATGGCGCTGAACCAGGTAGCGGAAACGCTGGAAACTCGGCCCGCGCGCTAGTTCGCTAGAAACGCAACGAGCAGGTTCTCCCCCGCTCGTGACCCGGCTGCCAGGCTGGGATGAAATATTCGTTCCTCAAAATCTTGTTTAAATCATCCAGCTATCTCGTCGATCGTCTTTGCCATGCGCACATCCCGCTGCGTCACTCCCCCGGAATCGTGCGATGTCAGGGCCAGCGTAACCTTGTTGTAGTTGATCGTGAAGTCGGGATGGTGATTCGCTACTTCGGCGGCTTCCGCCACCTTGTTTACAAAGACCATTGCGTCGCTGAAGTTTTCAAACTGGAACACCCGCTCGATGGCCGCTCCGTTTCGTTCCCAAGCCGAAAGCCCGCCCAGTGCTTTCGTCAGTTCCGCCTCACCCAGTGCTGTGCCCATTACTGCTCCTCCGTATCTACAGTTCGCCCATCTCTTTGCGCAACTTCTTCAAGGCCGCTTCGTCGCGGTGATACCACATCCAGGTACCCACTTTTTCCGCTTCGATCAAACCGGCCTGCATCAGTACTCGCATATGATGCGAAATCGTCGGCTGCGCCAGTCTTATCTTGCTCTCCACGTCGGCAGCGCACAACCCCGTCCCTTTGCCGATAGAGCACTCGCCTTTGCGCGCAAGTAGTTTCAGAATCTCCCGCCTGCTTGGGTCGGCGATTGCCCTTAGTGCGATGCTCAACTTGTCGCTTGCAGCTTTCATAGACCTTCCAGTCTCGCAATTATATTGATGACTGTCGATGAAGTTTAGCTGCCAAATCTCTCGACAAAAGAAAAGGGCCCGCTTGGCGCGGACCCCGGAAAACCTTTTCTGACACTCTTTATTTCTTGACGATGGGGTTATAGCCGTCGCCCACCAGCCGGCCTTTCATCGCCTCCGCGTCCTTTACGTCGGCGAAGGGCCCCAGTTGCACGTGGAACAGCTTGTCCGTCGGCGTGCTGATGATCACCACCGGATACTGTTTCTTGCGCAGTGCATCCGTCAGCGCCTCGGCGTCTTCCCGTTTACTGACGGCCGCAACCTGTACCATGAAGCCCGCGCTGGGCCCCGGTTTCATCTCCGGAGCCTGCGCAGCCTTCTGCGCTTCCGCCGATTTGGCGTCGGTTGCCGGAGCCTGTGTCTGGGCATCTTTTTGCTCCACTGCCTTGTAAAACGTCATGTCATTGGGAGGCGTGCCCGCTGCCAGCGGACAGGTCTGGTCTGGCGGACATTCCACGGGCTTGACCTGACTGTTCTGGCCAGCCAGGGGTTTAGTCGCCCCCGGCACGGCAGTTGCCCCAGGCATTCCTTCCGTTGCCGCCGAGGTCTCGATCCTCATCGAGTTTCTCCCCATCGTGTAGCCCAGTCCCAAAAAGATGCCGCACAGCACTACCAGGCCGAAGAACAGCATGAGCAAACGCCCAACGCCCAATGTTATTTCGCTATCGTATTGCTCACTCATCAAACTGCTCCAACTACTTAATGTCTTTATCTGCCTGGTTGAAGATCATCTTGCTCAAGCCTGCCAGCATATCTACCGGCAGCGGGAAGACGATGGTCGTATTCTTTTCAACGCCGATCTCGGTCAACGTCTGCAGGTAGCGCAACTGGATCGACGCTGGTTCGCTCGAAAGCAAGTGAGCGGCATCCACCAAGCGCTGCGCCGCCGCAAATTCGCCATCCGCGTGAATGACCTTGGCTCGCTTTTCGCGCTCTGCTTCGGCCTGTTTCGCCATCGCGCGCATCATGCCTTCCGGCAGGTCAACCTGTTTCACTTCCACGTTCGTGACCTTCACGCCCCACGGATCGGTGTGCATATCCAGGATGGATTGCAGGCGCAGGTTGATTTTTTCGCGATGCGCCAGCAGTTCGTCGAGTTCCACTTCGCCCAGCACCGAACGCAGCGTCGTCTGTGCGAATTGCGAGGTCTGGTACTGGTAGTTCATTACTTCCGTCACGGCCCTGTTCGGGTCCACCACGCGCAGGAAGATGACGGCATTCACTTTCAGCGTCACGTTGTCGCGGGTGATGATGTCTTGCGGCGGCACGTCGAACGCTATCTGGCGAAGGTCGACCCGAACGATGCGGTCAACGGGAGCGAACACCAGGATGATGCCGGGACCTTTGGCAGTCCCCTGCAACCGGCCCAGACGGAAGATGACTCCGCGCTCATACTCGGAAAGGATCTTGATGGAGTTCAGAAGATATAAGCCGACCACCACCACTGCGACAAGCGTAAATAGACCCACGTAAAACCTCCGCTGGGGATAAATTTCAAAGGAATGCTTCGGGCGGATTGTACCGCAGCCAAGCTCGATTCTCACTAGGAAAGGGAACTGAGGCGCACCCGATATTCACCTGAGCCCCTTTGCCTTTGCCTTTGCTCTTGCCCTTGCTCTTGCCCTTGCCCTTGCTCTTGCCCTTGCTCTTGCCCTTGCCCTTGCTCTTGCCCTTGCTCTTGCCCTTGCTCTTGCTCTTGCTCTTGCTCTTGCCTGACGTGGGCCCGGACGCCCTCGTCCGTGGCGGGCGAGCAACGCTCGCCTTTGTGTTGACTTTGCCCTTGTTCTTGCCTTGCTCTTACCCTTGTTTTCCCAATTACCCAATTACCAATTACCCAATTGCCAACTTTTCAACCTTCTTCGCCGCCTCCACCTCAAGCGTCAGCCCATTGATTCGCTTCACCACCACCACCGAGCCTTCCGGCACTTCGCCTGTGGCGAGTGCATTCCAAATCTCGCCGTGAACAAAAACTTTTCCCGACGGAGCCAGTTGCGTTTGCGCAATGCCTATCTCGCCAATCATCCCTTGCGCGCCCGTGGTCACTTTGTTCATTCGCGCGCGCAGCGCGATGGTCATCAGGAAGATGGTGATGATGCCCATGGGAATGCTCACCCCCAGGGCAGTCCACAACTTCACCCTCATCTCGGGGATGGGACCGTCCACCAGGAATAGTCCGCCCAGCGTAAGCGCCACGATGCCGCCGACTCCAAGCACTCCATGAGTCGCGAATTTTGCCTCCAGCGCGAACAGCACGAAGGCCGCTAATATCAGCGTCAGGGCCGCGAACCGCGTCGGCATCAGTCCCAGGGCGAATATCGCCAGCAGCACGAAGATCAGGCCCGCCACTCCCGGAATCACCGCGCCCGGATGATTGAACTCCGCATATATCCCCAGTGCGCCAATGGCCAGCAGCAGGAACGCGATATTCGGATCCATCAGCCAGCCCAGGATTTGCTGCTTCAACGTCATGTTGAACTCAACAACGGCTTTATTCACCAGGTGCAAGGTCGTCGATGTGCCGTCGAAGCGCTTGATCGTCTTGCCTTCCAGTTGTTGGAAAAGGTCTTGCTCGTTGGACGCGATCACGTCGATCAGGTTCAGCTTTTTCGCTTCTTCTTCCGTCCACGATTTCGATTCGCGCACCGCAGACTCCGCAACCTCGACATTGCGCGCGCGCTTGGCAACGAACGAACGCATCAGGGCTGCCGCGTCGTTCTCCATCTTCATCTTCATTACGTCGTCCACTTTGCCGGTCAGCAGCACGGGATGCGCAGCCCCTGTGTTCGTCCCCGGAGCCATCGCCGCGATGTCCGCCGATTCCAGGATGAAGAAGCCTGCCGACGCCGCCCTCGAGCCGCTCGGTCCCACGTAGATAATGATGGGAATAGGCGATGCCACGATCTTCTCCATGATCAACCGTGTCGAGTCCACCAGCCCGCCCGGCGTTCGCAATTCGATGAGAATGGCGTCCGCGTGCTGCAACTTCGCCTGCTCGATGGCACGACCGATGAACTCGTCCGTGATGGGATGGATCGGCCCATCGATCTTGATCTTCAGGATGTCCGCAGAGGCCGTCAGCGCAAACATCATCAACACCATCACGGCGATTACACGAAGCAGCGTAACTCTCATCTCAGCCCTCCTCACTGTTGCGGAACCAAATTTACTCCGGCCCGTTTTGCCGCGATCGACCGCTTGACTGCGATTGCCGCCGCGTTATCCGGCTCAACGAAAAGTGCCTGGTCGGCTTCCGTCGCCGCCGCGTCCAGTGCGTTCTCTTTCAAGTCCAGCCGCGCCAGCACAAGGTACGCTTCCGCCGTCGGACGCAGCCGTATCGATGTCTTCGCCTCGTTCCTCGCCGTCGCCGTGTCGCCATTGGTTTCCGCCACGCGAGCCATTCCCGCATGCGCCCCGGCGCTCGCCGGGTCCAGCATCACCGACTCGCGGAAATTCTTTTCCGCCTCTGCCGTGAATCCCTGCGTCAGCAACTCTCGCCCGTGGTCCACGTGGAAGCTTGCATGAGTGCGCGGATCGGTCTTGGCCAGCGCCTCTTCGATCGCGTTGCCTACTTCCAGCGCTACTTGGCGGTACGAATTCTCATCGTAATTTCGCTTGATGCGTTCCAGCGGAAGCTTCGGTGCCGTAGTCGCCGCCGGGTCCTGCGCGCGCGTCAGGTTCGGGGCCGCTCCGCTCGCAATCGCGTCCAGCAACTGCTTCGCCTCCGAATCCGTTCCACGCCGCGACAACGCATCGCGTAACTGACGCGTCGCTCCCGCCGCATCGCCATTGCGGTACAGCGCCAATCCAAGATTGAAGTGGTAATCCGCATCGTGCGGGTCCGCCTGCACCGCCTTCTGGAAATACTCCACCGCGTTCCGTTTACCGCGACGGCTCGCCACCACTCCCAGGTTGTTGTAAACCTCGGTCAGCGGCAGGTGCGATTCCGTGACCTTGAACGCCGCTTCCGATTTCTCGAACTGTCCCAAGGAGAAGTACGAGAGTCCCAGCAGGAAATTGGCTTCGCTCGATGCGCTGTCGCTCTTCGGGATGCGTGCCAGCGATGCTGCCGCCAACTCGTATTCGCGGTTGTTGAAGTAGGTCTTGCCAAGCTGCATGATGGCCGCCGTATATTGCGGATTCAGGCGCAGCGTCTCTTTGAAGTACCGGACTTTTTCCTGGCGCGTCGTCGCCAGCGTTCCTCGGATGTAATTCTCGAAAGCGTCCAGTCGAACAGGCGGCGCGCTCGCAAGGAACTCCGCCTTCGTCATTCTCACGTCGGACCTTATTGTTCGCAACGCATCGTAAGCCAAGCCGCGCTGGATGCTGATAAGGTCTGTCAGCGAACCCGAGCCTTGCAACTCCGTTGAAAGGTGCAGCCGCTTCATGTCCAGTACCTGCGCCTTTGCGGAAAACGTTCGTCCATCGAAGTTATAGCTGCCCATCACCAGATAGTCGGCGTCCATCTGTTCCGCGATGCGGTACAGCGTTGCCCGCGAAGGACGCACCGTAGCCGGGATTCCCAGCCTGTCGAATGCATACAAACGGTCTTCGCGACTGATGACGTAAAGCGTTGGCGACGCCATCCGCGCTCCCAGCACTTCCGAGAACGCCTCGCTGATCCATTGCAATCCGGGCGCGTTCGACTCGTTCTCGAAGGGCAGTACCACCACTGTTTGCGAAGTGCCCTGTGCCAGCGCACCAGCGCTCATCAGCACCAGAACGACCAGCAGCGACATCGCATTGCGAAACTTATGATTGACCGTATCCAAGATGGCTCGATTATAGTCTTCGGCTACACTGCGGAAACTTCAATACAGGCGCCCCACTTCTCTCCACCGCCAACTCAGCAAAGCTGCCTAAGCTTTTCCCCTGCATTTACCGCTAAACCACCACACCCGGAACTCACCTACGCCTTTAAATCCGGCAATCCGTAATCCGGCAATCCCCAAATCCGCTTAAATCGCATCCGCAGCTCTCGATTCCTGCTCCCGTCGGCCATCCTATGACTGTTTACCACTCTCTAACTAGGAAGTTCACAACCTTCAACGAGCGACAACCGCTTCCGAAGATTCCAGGGAGAACCCGAATGAAGAAATTTCTCTATCTAACAAGCATCGCGCTGCTCTCGACCGGCATGGCGGTCGCGCAGACATCAGGCTCAACAACCACAGGAACAGGAACATCTTCGCAGCCCACAACGAGCAGCGACAGCATGTCCACCAGCCCGGCGACAACACCCATCCCGGCCGGAACCACTTCGGGGACCATGGACATGCAGTCCGGTTCCATGTCTGGCACAGCGACCGGTACCACCGGAACCGCGACCACCGATCCTAACGCCGCGCAGACCGGAACCAGCACCACCACGACAACTGATCCCAACGCGACCCAGACGGGCACCATGGGCACACAGGCTCCGGCAACCACCACCACCACTCCGGCTACCGGCGCGACTACCACGACGACCACGACCACCGAGCCGAACACCAGCACCACTCCGGACGCCTCTGGAACCTCTCCAATGCCGAGCACCACGCCTTCCACCGACACCATGGGACAGACCGGCGCAGCCGCTGGAGCCACCAGCACTTCACCGTCCTACTCCCAGCCTGCTGCAACGCCTGATACAACCGGCATGACTGGCGCGACCAGCAACACCACTACCAACAGCACCACTTCCACCGACACCAACATGCAGACTCCGGACACCTCCGGTCAGACTGGCGCGGCTTCCACCACGCCTTCCACTTCCACCGATACGTCTGCAATGCCTTCGGCCAACGATCAGTCCAGTGCCGCGGCAACCGATACCACCACCCAGGAGTCCGGCAACAAACTGCCGCAAACGGCTTCGCCGCTTCCGCTGTTCGCTCTGCTTGGACTGGGCTTGATCTCGGCTGGATACTTTAGCCGTCGCAAGTCTTTCAACCTGTAACCCAACAACCTCCTTCCAATTCGTCTTGAACACCCAGCGAACTTCGGTTCGCTGGGTTTTTTATTGCCCCTCGCACTCGGTGCCCCAGGTTCGCGCTCTCTGTTGGCGCTAACCTGGGTGTTGCCAACCATTCATCATCAGGAGAGAATCCGACCCGCACCTGTGCGCTCGCCTTTGACCTCCCAACGAAGAAAGGCCCCAAGCTTTCGCCCGAGGCCTCTCACTTACCAAATTACAAATTACAAATTACCAATTACCAGATTCTCACTCTCTGCGCTTCTTCCAGATAGAGCTTGTCTCCCGGCTTCACGTCGAACGACGCATACCAGCTATCGATGTTGCGAACCGTGTCCGCGCGATACTCGCCCGGAGCATGACCATCGCCCATCACCTGCGCTCGTGCCGCAGCCTCACGCGCCTTCGATCCCCAGTTCTGGCCGAAGGAGATAAGGAACTGCTGGTCGCCCGTGAATCCATCCTGCATCGGAGCCGGTTTGCCCGCCAGCGACGCCTTGTAGCCGTCGTAAGCAGCCGCGATTCCCGCAACGTCCGCGATGTTTTCCGCCAGCGTTAGCTGACCATTCACCGCCAGGTCCGGGAAAGGTTTATACGCGTCGTACTGACGCGCCAGCGCTTGCGTGACCTGCTCGAAATGCTTCAGGTCAGCATCCGTCCACCAGTTGCGCAGACGTCCCTTCGAGTCGAAGGTGCTGCCAGCCGTATCGAACGAATGGCTGATCTCGTGTCCTATCACCGAACCGATAGCGCCGTAGTTGTGCGCTGCCGGAGCCTCCGCATCAAAGAACGGAGCTTCCAGAATCGCAGCAGGGAAGTTCAACGCATTTTGCAGCGGCAGATTTACCGCATTAACCGTCTGCGGAGTCATGCACCACTCGTGCGTGTCCACCTTCGAACCCAGTCGCGCTTTCTGGAAGTTGTATTCGTACTCGCTGCTGCGATACAGGTTTCCGAAGATATCGTCCGGCTTCACTTCGTACTTCGAGTAGTCACGCCATGTTTCCGGATAGCCTATGCCGACATACAGCACGTCCAGCTTTGCCTGTGCTTCTTTCTTTGTCGAAGCCGCCATCCAGTCCAATGCGTCAATGCGTTTGTGGAAAGCGTCGATGATGTTCTTCACCATCTCCTGCGCTTCCGCCTTCGCCTTGGGAGAGAAGTAGCGCTGCGCATAGATCTTGCCCACCACTTCGCCCAGGTTGCCGTTCACCACGCCAACGCCACGCTGCCAGCGCGGACGCATTTGCGGCGTGCCGCTCAACTGTTTCCCGAAGAAATCAAAACGCTCCTCTGCAAACGCCTTCGGCAACACGCCCGAGTACTGTTCCAGCACATGGAACGCGAGCCAGTCCTTCCACGTATCCAGCGGAGTCGAACCCACCAGCGCCGCTTCGCCCGTAAAGGCCGCAGGCTGCCATACGATGAATTGCGGCTGCTTGCCCAGTCCCGCCGCGCGGAAGAATTCCGTCCAGTCCAGTCCCGGAGCCTTCGCATTAAAGTCCGCCTGCTTCCACGTATTGTTCGCCTTGATCACGTCTTCGCTGTCCGCCAGCCCGACATGTTTTTCCGCGATGGCGTGTTCCAGCCCAACGATGCGTTCCGCGCGAGCGTCCGTATCCGTGAATCCAGCCAGCTTCAGAATGTTGGAAACATGAGCCTGGTATTTCGCCCGGATGGTCTTCATCCGCTGACTATCGGAAACGTAGTATTCGCGGTCAGGAAGAACCAATCCCCCCTGTAGCAGATACGGAGTGTAGTGTTCGTAATCCTGGAAACCCGGCGCGGCCCACAGGCCGATAAAGTTCACCGTGTGATAGTTCGTGTTGTTCAGCGGATCCACATCTGCGCGCAAGGTCGAGCCCAGCACAGCCGCCAGCTCTTTCTTGTCCTTGATGGCCGCGAACTTCTTCAGCAACGGCTGAACCGGCGTCAGTCCCGCCTTCTCAATCGCCTCTTCATTCATGTAGGAGTTGTAGAGGTCGGCGATCTTGCGCGTATCCGTACCCGGCGCGGCCTTCGCCTTCGCCGCTTCTTCTATCAGGTCGGCTGTGCGCTTGTTGGCCTTGTCGCCCAACGCGGCAAACACCCCCAGCGAACCGCGGTCTGGCGGAATCTCCGTCTTCTTGATCCATTCCCCATTGGCGTAGCGGAAGAAATCGTCTCCCGGCTTTACTGACTTGTCGATGTTCTGGACGTTGATGCCGTGAGTTGCAGGTGCTGCCGCTTCCTGCGCAAACGCCGCAGTAAAGGAAAGCAGAATGACTGCGCACAATACCGCGCGTGTAAGTCTCATCGAATGTTTCATGAACGCTCCGCTTCCGTGTCTTTTTAATAGAACTAACCAGTTTAGACGGAGTACCCCACCAGAAGATAGCAACCACGGCTTTGCTCTTGCTCTTGATCTGCCGTTGATCTCGCCTTTGATCTCGCCCTTGCTCGCGTGGGCCCGGACGCCTCGTCCGCGGCGGGCGAGCAACGCTCGCCTTGGTGTTGCTCTTGTTCTTGATCTCGGCTTCTCTTTCCCGTACTAGATAGAAGACCGCCCACAGGTCTTCGCTCCCCAGAAAAAATCAGGCAGAGCTTTTGGCTCTGCCTTGATATTCCAGTCTGATGAAGATCAATGCCCGGATTGTTTTTCAGCAAAGTCGCCTAGCACCGGGACTTTCCAGGTCTGGCCTTGGTAAGCCTTGATGGCTGCAATCAGCCATACCACGAAAAATACAAACCAGACCAGTCCTTTGACTTTGACTTTGATTTCGCCTTTGCCCCATGTGGGCCCGGACGCCTCGTCCGCGGCGGGCGAGCAACGCTCGCCTTGGTGTTGCTCTTGTTCTTTCTGCCGCGTGCCCCAGGTTCGCGCCGCGCTTTTGCGGCGTTAACCTGGGATTCCACAATCCAATTACTACACCCAT
>JBBRZF010000137.1:0-9702 GCA_038236965.1 Terriglobales bacterium
GCCGTCTGTGGCGATGACTTCACGCATGTTTCCCTCCTGAGTTCAACGAAACAACCTACCACAGAGACACAGCGGCACGGAGAAAACCAGATCAGGTTAGATCTTCTGCACGCGTTGGACGTCGCGGACGCCGGGGATTTTTCTTAGGCCGGTAATGATGCGATTGAGGTGGCTTACGTCGTTGACCTCGAGGACGACGTCCACGTTGGCGAAGGTGTCGGCGCCGCGGGCTTCGATGTTGCGGATATTGGTGTTGTCGTCGCTGATGACGGCGGTGATCTGGCGCAACATTCCGGCGCGGTCGTCGCCGAAGACCGTGAGTTTGACGGGGTAGGAGAGGATGGCGCCACCGATCTTGGGTTCCTTGGCTCCCCACTCTACGGCGATACGGCGCTCGGGTTCGTACATCAGGTTCTCGACGTTGGGGCAGGACTTGGAATGCACCGCGACGCCCTTGCCACGGGTGACGTAGCCGACGATCTCCTCGCCACGAATCGGATTGCAACAACGGGCACGATAGACGAGCAGGTCATCGTGTCCGCGGACCTTGATGGCCGATGTGTCTCCGCCGAAGACGCGACGCACGACCGAGGTGAATCCGGTGGCGGGTGACTCTTCGGTGGGATTGGCGTCGGCGGGAAGAACTTTTCCGAGGATGGAGCGCGCGGAATATTTTCCGTAGCCGATTCCGGCCATGAGGTCGTCGACGCGAGCGACGCCGTAATCACTGGCGATTTTTAGCAGCTCGGAATCTTTGTACTCTTTTGCGGCGAGACGGTATTTGCGCGCTTCCTTCTCGATGAGTTTGCGCCCGATCTCGATGGCGCGTTCGCGCTGATGGACGTTGAGCCAATGCTTGATCTTCTGACGGGCGCGCGAGGACTTGACGATGCCGAGCCAATCGCGGCTGGGCTTATGGCCGGTCTGCGTCATGATCTCGACGATGTCGCCGGATTTCAGCTTGTAACGCAGGGGGACGATTCTTCCGTTGACCTTGGCGCCGACGCAGGTGTTGCCGACTTCGGTGTGAATGGTGAAAGCGAAGTCGAGCGGCGTGGCGTCGCGCGGGAGGATGACGACCTTGCCTTTGGGCGTGAAGGTGTACACCTCTTCCGGATAGAGATCGATCTTCAGCGTGGAAAGAAATTCGCTGGGGTCGGCCATGTCGCGCTGCCACTCGACGACCTGACGGAGCCAGGCGAGACGCTTTTCGTCGCGGGCGGAGATGGGGCCGTCCTTGTATTTCCAGTGGGCGGCGATGCCCTCTTCCGCCATCTTGTGCATCTCTTCGGTGCGTATCTGCACTTCGAAGGGATGTCCGTTTTCCGCGATAACGGTGGTGTGCAGCGACTGGTAGAGGTTGGGCCGCGGCATGGCGATGAAGTCCTTGATGCGTCCGGGGACGGGTCGCCATTGATTGTGGATGATGCCGAGCACGGCGTAGCAATCGTTGATGGAGTTGGTGATGATGCGCAAAGCGAGCAGGTCGTACATCTGGTCGACGGTGATCTTCTGGCGCTGAAGTTTTTGATAGATGGAGAACATTCGCTTGATGCGCGAATCGACGCGCGCCTCGATATTGTTCTCCTTTAGCTTGCTGCGCAGCACATCCTGCATCTGACTGAGAAGTTTTTCGCCTTCTTTGCGGCGGGCCTCGATGGCTTCCTTCACCTGTTGCGCGCCGACGGGATCGACGTAGGGGAAAGCGAGGTCTTCGAGTTCTCCGCGCACCTTGCCCATGCCGAGGCGATGAGCGAGTGGTGCGTAGATCTCCAAAGTTTCCTTGGCGATTTTTTCCTGGCGCTCGGGGGTGAGGTGTTCGAGCGTGCGCATGTTGTGGAGTCGGTCGGCCAGTTTGATGAGCACGACGCGGATGTCGTCCACCATGGCGAGCATCATCTTGCGGACGTTTTCCGCCTGCGCTTCTTCGCGCGAAGCGAAATCGATCTTGCTGATCTTGGTGACGCCTTCGACGATGTGCGCGACCTGCTCGCCGAATTTTTCCTTGATCTCCTCGATGGTAACGGTGGTGTCTTCGACGGAGTCGTGAAGGAGTCCGGCGGCGATGGCGGTGGTGTCGAGCTTCATTTCCGCCAGCAGATTGGCCACTTCGAGAGGGTGCATGAGATAGGGCTCGCCGGATGCGCGGGTCTGTCCGGTGTGGTGCAGGAGAGAGAAATCGTAGGCCTTGCGGATGATCTCAATATCGTCGTTGGGACGATTGGCGCGAGCCTTCTTCATGAGGTCGCGAAACTTAGTGACCGTGAGAACATTGGTCGCGATTTGTTGGCGCAAGGTCGCCATAATCGATTATAGCCTCTTGTGGAGTTGCTGAAGTAGCGAGTGGGACGCGATAGTGGGTGCGTGTTTGTGAATTGTGAATGAATTTAGGACCTGGGCTATCGGTATGTACTTGAGGGCGCGAGCAGGTTGCCTAGTAGCGAGCAGAGAACTAGGATTATTGTGGAAGAATGTGTCGTCCGTATAGTGCCGCGGTCCACAGGAGGATTCATGAGCCGTTTGCGTAGGTTGGGAGTTTCGTTGATATCGGTCGCGCTGCTGATGGCGATGGCGGCGCCATCGGCGCTGGCGATAGCGAAACCATAATGAAAATCGTAATCACGGGCGCGTCGGGATTGATCGGCTCGGCAATCATTTCTTCGTTGGAGCCGGAACGCCAGGTGATTCGCATGGTGCGGTCCCGCACGCCTGCGGCGAACGAGATTCCATGGAATCCGGGAGAGACACTGGATGCGGCATTGCTGGCCGACGTGGATGCGGTGATCCACCTGGCGGGAAGAAATATCGGCGTGCGCTGGACGGAGACAGCCAAACGCGAGATCGTGGCAAGCCGTGTGAAAGGAACGCGAACCATCTCCCAGGCGGTGGCGGAATCGTTTCGGCGAACGGGCAAGCCGAATGTGCTGATCAGCGCGTCGGCCATCGGATATTACGGCAGCAGAGAAGATGAGAGGCTGACGGAGGCAAGCGCGAGCGGAACGGGATTCCTGGCCGAAGTGGGGCGGGCATGGGAAGAGGCTGCGAGCGCGGCGCGAGAGGCTGGAGTACGAACCGTGTTTCCGCGCATGGGAGTGGTGCTGAGCAGATCGGGCGGGGCGCTGGCGAGAATGCTGCCGCCATTTCGCCTGGGTCTGGGCGGGCCGATCGGGAGCGGGCGTCAGTGGATGAGCTGGATCGCGCTGAATGATGTTGTGGGCGGAATGAGGCATCTGCTGCGCTGGGAGAATCTGAATGGAGCGGTGAACCTGGTTGCGCCGAACCCGGTGACGAATGCGGAGTTCACGCGCGCACTGGGGAAGGCATTGCACAGACCGGCGGTGATTCCGGTGCCGGCGTTTGCCATCAAGCTGGCGTTGGGCGAGATGGGAGACGAGTTGTTGCTTTCCAGCACGCGAGTGTTGCCGAAGAAGTTGGAAGAGAGCGGGTACAAGTTCCGGTATCCGCGAGTGGATGGGGCGTTGGAGGAGTTGGTCGCGAGATAGAAGCAACAGCAAAGGCTTAGGCGAGCGTTGCTCGTCCGCCACGGACGAGGCGTCCGGGCCCACGTAAGGCAATATCTATTCAAGGGCAAGGCAAAATGTTTAGTGCGGCTTGTCGCGAGCGATGCTGGCGACGGTGGCCTGCGTGGCGCGAAGGTAGTCGTCGGGTGCGATGAGGATTTGAGTTCCACGCATTCCTGCTGAGATCGAAATTACACCCCAAAGGTGAATCGTCTCGTCCACGAAGACGGGATAGGGCTTCTTTACGGCCAGGGCGGTCACGCCTCCGCGAATGTATCCGGTGAGAGGCTGAACTTCCTTGAGCTGCACCATTTCGATCTTGCGATCTCCGGAAGCGTGCGCGAGCGCCTTTAGATCCAGCGCTGCGTTCCCTGGAACTACAGCCAGACAGACTCCGTTGCGGTCTCCGCGGGCGACGAGAGTTTTGAAAACCTGTTCGGGCGGGAGTCCGACCTTGGCGGCGACGGATTCGGCGGCGAGGTCATTGGGATCGACTTCGTAATGGCGAAGTTCGTAGTGGATGCCGAGAGCGTCGAGGAAGCGGGCTGCGTTGGTTTTCATAATGCAGTTGCCGGTTGTCAGTTGCCAGTGGTCGCTTGAAGAGCGGAGTTCTTGGTTAAACCAAAGGGCAACACCAAAGCTACTTGCGGGCGGCTTGGAATGCGGTTATGCGCTCGCTTGTGTTCAGGACGCGATTGGGCAACGGGAGGGCGCTGCCTTCTTCGATGAGCGGGATTAGCTTGTCGAATTCGGGGCCGGCGTGAGACCCGGTCACGGCTATGCGTATGGGGTGGAAGAGATCTTTTCCTTTCACTCCGGTCTCGGTCTTCACTTCGTTGACGATGGCCTTGAAGCGCTCGGATGTGAGTGGAGCGGACTCGGCATGTATGCGGGCGGCGAAGGCGTCTAGCACCTTGGGCGTGTTGGGCGCGTTCATCACTTCGGCGTTGTCGGGGGCGGCGCTGGCCGCAGCGGCGTCGTAATGAAAGATGAGCGCGGCACGCTCGGGAAGCTGGTCGAGTCGATCGACGGAGGCCATGACGAGTGCGAGCAGTCGCTCGAACCACGCTTGCGTTGCGGCGTCGGACGCGGCGGGGAGAAGAGCGGCGGTGACGAAGTAGCGCTGCGAAAGCGCGACGATGCGCGCGGGATCAGCCTCCTTGATGTAGTGACGATTCACCCAATACAACTTTTCGAAATCGAAGACGGCGGGCGAGGGAGTAACGCGCTTGAGGTCGAACTCCTTGACGAGTTCGGCGGGCGCGAAGATTTCGCGGGTGCCGCCCGTGGGAGCCCAGCCGAGCAGCGCCATGTAGTTCATGAGCGCTTCTGGTAGGACGCCCATCTCGCGGAAGTTGGCGATGGAGGTGGCGCCGTGCCGCTTGGAGAGGCGCTCCTTGTCGGGGCCGAGAATGGTGGAAAGATGCGCGAATTCAGGGACGGGCCAGCCGAGTGCTTCGTAGAGAGCGACCTGCTTGGGAGTGTTGGAAAGATGGTCGTCGCCGCGGATGACGTGGGTGATCTGCATCTCGGCGTCGTCGATGACGACTACATAGTTGTAAACGGGGACGCCGGAAGAGCGCAGAATGATGGGGTCGCTGACCACTTCGTTGGAGAATTCGACGGCGCCGCGCACGATGTCGTGAAAGCGAATGGGGCGCTCGGGAATGCTGAGGCGGATGGCGCAAGGCTCTCCGAGGGCGCGACGGCGCTGGGCTTCCGCGGGATCGAGTCGGCGACATGTTCCCGGATAGTTCGGCGGGCGATGCTCGGCCATGGCCTGCTGGCGCTGTCGTTCGAGTTCCTCTTGCGTGCAGAAACAGTAGTAGGCTTTGCCTTCGGCGACGAGGCGCTCGGCGGGTTCGCGATAGACGCCGAGTTTGTCGGACTGGCGATAGGGCGGGACGGGGCCGCCGAGGTCGGGACCTTCATCCCAATCGATGCCGAGCCACTTGAGGTCGTCGAGGAGTTGGGCTTCGTAGCGAGTCTCGCTGCGTTCGACGTCGGTGTCTTCGATGCGCAGCACCATGGTGCCGCCCTGCTGGCGGGCGAAGAGCCAGTTGAAGAGCGCAGTACGCGCGTTGCCGACGTGAACCTGTCCGGTAGGAGAGGGCGCGAAACGGACGCGCACCTTAGAGTTAGAGCTCGCTTGCTGGGCCATGGGAAAAATGGTAGCAGAAGTGGAGGGCGTTGATGTGTGCGGGGCAAAAGCATTCGCCACGAACAGGCGCGAAACACACCTTTGCACCGGGGTTGAAGGTAGGATGAACGAATGAAGCGTAGAAATTTTTTGAAGACGATGGGCTTGGGCGCGGCCGCCTTGGCGATGCCGGAATTCGCGATGTCGGGGGCGAGCAAGCCGCAGATCGCCATCACGATGGATGATCCGCACCTAGTGACGGATTGCGGACTGACGGCGGAGGAGACGAACCGGAGAATCCTCGGCGCGCTGAGTGAGCACAAGATAAAGGCCACGCTGTTCGTCTGCAGAATGCGGGTGGAGAGCGATGCGGGGCGAGCGTTGCTGAAGGCTTGGGGCGACGCAGGACACAGGTTGGGGAATCACAGCTATTCGCATTTTTATCTGCCGTCGAAAAAAATAACTCTCGAGGCCTTCTGTGATGACGTGGTGAAGGGCGAGGGAGTTATCTCCGGTATGAAGGGCTACGAAAAAATGTTTCGATTCCCTTTCTTCAAAGAGGGCGACACGGCGGAGAAGCGCGATGGAGTCAGAAAATTTTTGTCGGCGCGCGGGTATGGAGTGGTGGGACGGGCGACCATCGATGCGTCAGATTGGGCGGTCGATGCGCGCATGGTGGCCCGCTATAAAACGGACGCAAAGGCGGAGTTGAAGGCTTATCGCGAGTTCTACCTGGAACATATGTGGGAGCGTTCGCGGTACTACGACGAGTTGGCGAAGAAGGTGGTGGGGCGTCCGGTAAAACATACGGTGCTGGTCCACTACAGCGCATTGAATGCGTATTTCCTAGGCGACCTGCTGGATATGTATCGCAAGCGCGGGTGGGAGCTGATTGATTCAGTCGACGCGTATGGCGATGCGGTATATCAGCGGCAGCCGAACATTCTTCCGGCGGGCGAAAGCTTGATCTGGGCGTTGGCGAAAGAGAGCGGCAAGTTCGAAGGAGAGCTTCGCTATCCGGGGGAAGATGATGTTTACGAGAAGCCGCGGATGGATGCGTTGAAGCTGTGAGCGAGTACAAGGTTCTAAGAAGAACGAAGGTATAGACCCCTACTTATGCCAAAACCGGGCATATGCAAGGCCCCGACGGCACCAGACCTCGCTGTAAAGGCTATTTCGATGGAGGATACAGCACAGGCGGCGCAACTCACATCTTAAGGGGCAACGGCGTCTCAGGCGCTGCGGGTCCTATATGTCTAATACTGAATTCGGCTGTCTTATCTTTCAGCTTTTGCTGCTGATCACGACGGCGCACCTGCTTGGGCATTTATTCACCAAGTTGCGGCAGCCGCGGGTTATTGGTGAGATTTTGGCGGGCGTGGCCCTCGGGCCTTCGCTGCTGACCCATGTTCCCCATTTTATTTCCGAGTTCCTGATGCGTTCGCACGCTACGGACGCGTCCCGCGTTTCGCACGAAGCGGTCATCACCTTCCTCTACAACCTGGGATTATTGCTGCTGATGTTCGCCTCCGGTGCGGAGACGAAGGGTTTGTTCCATCGCAGCGACCGCAAGGAGATCGCCTGGCTCGGCGGAGTTGGCACAGGGGTCCCCTTTATTGCGACCATGCTACTGGCCCCGCTGCTCCCGCTTACGCTGCTGATGGGCCCGGTACGGCAACGCATCCCCGTGCTGCTGGTGGTTGGCATCGCGGTGGCGGTCACCTCAATTCCGGTGATATCGCGGATGATGCACGACCTGAACATCCTGCATACACGCTTTGCGCGACTGGTGCTGGGCGTCGCCGTGCTGGAAGACATCGGCCTGTGGGCGGTGCTGGCGGTAGCGACGGCTTTGGCTGCGGTAGGCTCGGTTCCGCAGACGACGATTGCAGTCCATGTGATTTCGACGGTCCTGTATTTTGGCATCGGCATGTTGTTTGCGCCGAAATTGCTAAAGCGACTGAACCGCGCAAAGTGGAATGTACTGGCGCGGACGGCCCCCGTTGGATACGTGGTGGCGGTGTTGCTGGCCTATGCGGCGGTGGCGGCGGCTCTGGATGTGAGCCTGGTGTTTGCGGCGTTCCTGGCCGGGTTCGGCATGGCGAAGGATTCGGAGCGGCTGGCGGATTCACTGGATGCATTGAAGAAGCTTTCCTTCGCGGTGTTCATTCCCATCTACTTTGCGGTGGTGGGATACAGGCTGGACTTGAGCAAGAGTTTTTCGTTCTCGATGCTGGCGGTGTTCCTGATTGGCGCGTGCGCGCTAAAGCTGATTTCAGCGGGAGCGGGAGCGCGACTGGGAGGCTTCTCGTGGCGTGACTCGTTGAACCTGGCGGTGGCGACGAATGCGCGCGGCGGGCCTGGTATCGTGCTGGCCAGTGTGGCGTTCGATGCGGGCATCATCAATGCGGCGTTCTACACGACGTTGGTGCTGGTGGCGGTGCTGACTTCGCAGGCGGCGGGCGTTTGGCTGGAGTTCGTATTGCGCAAGGGATGGCCTCTACTGGAAGGACAGCCAGCAATCGTGCCGGTGGCTCCAAAGTCGGGAGAAGAAGAGATGGCGGCGTGATGAGCGTTGGGAGTTGAAAAGTCAAAGGCGAAGGCAATAACAAAAGCGCGACCGATGGCGGTCGCGCTTTTTCATTCTGCAAAACTGTAAACGCAATACTTATTGCCGCTGGGTGACGTAGGTACGGGAGATGCGGTCATGCCAGCAGAGCATGTCCTGATCGATGGCAGCCCATGCGAAGCCGAGGCCAACGGACATGCAGGACAACATCATGGAACAGGCGCGGGTACGACGTTCGGCAAAATTCGGCATCCTGCCGTCGAAGGTGCTCAGGCGGATTCCCGCCAGTTGCATGCCTGCCGTGGCACCTGCATAGACCAACAGCAAATATTGATAGATGCACCAGAAGACTGCGGGCAGGGCCAGGGCTCCGCCTAGCATCGACTTGTTGTGCGGCAGGTCGGGGATCATCTGCCAGGTGACGGCGCCGAAGATGGCCGAAGCGATGACGACGAAGAGCGTGTCCACCAATCCGGCGTAGACGCGCACGGGAATCATCGCGACCTGAAGAGGAATCTCGAATTCGGAAACGGGCGGTTGCGGCTCGTAGGGGAGCTCTTCCTCTTCGAGGCGTATGTCGGCAAAAAGCGGCCCGTGGATCGTGGGCGCGGACTCTTCGGCGACTTCGAGAATCCGCGGACGCTCGATCATGGGTTCGCCGAGTTCATAAACGGGTTCGGGTGGCGGCGGTTGATAGACGGGCTTGGGAAAGACAATGACGTTGGATTCCGGGCGAACGGGTTCCGGAGGCGCGAGGATGGGCGCGCGATTAAAATCGAAGTCGGGATCGTCGGGCAGGTCGGCAGGGGCGTCGGGGGCGAAGTTCTGTGCAACGTCGCCGGGACGAAGATCGGAAGAACGAGCATCCGTGGGATGACCGGTGTAGAGCCAGTCGGCGTCGTCACGCGTGGGCGAGGCAAGATCGGCGACGGGCGTGGCGTGCGCGAGCGGGATATCGAACGAGGACTCGAAGGTTGCGTTGGCGCGGCGATAGAAGTCGGTATCGGCGGCGACGGAATTTTTATTCGACGGTTGTTCGGCTGCGTCGAAATCGAGGCGCATGGAGGCATCGTCGTCTGACTTGTTACGACGGCGAGCGCGATAATTGTTAAGGCGCGAGGCGACTTCACGACGCCACATCTCGTCCTGGCTGATCTGATCCTTCGGGTCGAAGCTGGGTTCGGCTGAATGCATTTCTGACTGTTTCCTCGGAACTGCTATGGCGCTGGAGTAAGGAGGCGCGGAATTGGTTGCGAGTGCGCCCACGACGGTCGGACGCGACTTTGCTCATGCACAACGCAATCGCACGGGTCGTTGGATGCAGACCGCGAATACGTGGCGGATGCGGATTGGCGACGTGCATCGAGCACCTCGTCGCAGCGCGAACAAGCCATACCGGATTGGAAGACACCAGAGCGTGCGAAATCGCAGTTTGTGGCAAGCGCGTAAAATAACTTTCGCAAGTAACATCC
>JBBRZF010000138.1:0-9667 GCA_038236965.1 Terriglobales bacterium
AACTGTTTTGAGAATCGTTGGGAAATAATGTTTTGCGCCATCTACATTTCGGACTTCTCCGCCGAGGCCATCCTGCGTGCGCGGCCTGAGCTTCGACCCCAGGCTGTGGCCGTCGTGGAAGGCGCGCCGCCGCTCGCCTACGTTGTGGCCGTCAACGATGCTGCGCGGCGGGTCGGACTTCACGTGGGCATGGCGCGCGTGCAGGCAGAAGCTCTGCAAGCCATCCATGCGCGCAACGCTCGCGATTCGCGCCCGGCGGCCGTGCGCGATGTGAACGCCACCACCGGCGATCCACGCTTCCACCTGGTCCGCGATTCCGCGCACATGAGCAACGCTCAGGAAAATGGCTGGCTCATGATGCCCACGACGGGCGAAGCCAGCGAGCATCCACGCAACACTTCCTCGTATGCGCGTCCGGCATCGCGCACACCGCGCAAGGCAAGCGCAACGGATGCGGGCATTCCCATCGCGCTCTGCCAGCGTTCTCTGCGGCAGGAGGCGGCTGCACATGCCGCCCTGCTGGATGCCGCGCACGCGCTCTCGCCTGACGTGGAAGACACGGCCGCCGACATCATCGTGCTCGATCTTGCCGGACTTGATCGTCTCTTCGGAGCGCCGCCGGCCATTGCGCGCGAGCTCGCGCGACGCATCGCCGAGGTTGGCCTGGAAGCCAGCATCGCCATCGCTTCGAATGCCGACTGCGCCATGCACGCGGCCCGCGGATTTCCCGGCACCACCATCATTCCCGAAGGCGCTGAAGCTGATCGCCTGGGCTCCTTGCCTATCGAGGTACTTTGCGCGAATTACGCGCCCATCGTTGCTGAAAACGATGCGCGTCGTGCGCGAAAGACGCGCAACGCTCCCGATCGTCGCGGGGAAGAAACGCGCAAACGTATCGAGCGCATCGTCGAGACACTGGATCGCTGGGGCATCCGAAATTTTCGCGCGCTGGCCGCGCTGCCTCCGGTCTCGCTCTCCGAACGGCTTGGCGCGGATGGCGTGCGCCTGCAACAACTGGCCAGCGGACGCGTCACTCGCGACCTGCTGCTGCACGAGGCGACGCTCGCCTTTGAAGAAGCGCTGGAACTCGAATATCCTGTGGACCTCATCGAGCCGCTCGCTTTTCTGTTGAGTCGCATGATCGAGCAGCTTTGCGCGCGCCTTTCCGCACGCGCGCTCTCCACCACCGAGTTGCGCCTGCGCATGGAACTGGAGCATCGCACTGCGGACGAGGCCACCACCTCACGCGACGAACTGGCGGACATCGCGCATATCGCCGACCGCAAACTCACGCTTCCCGTTCCCATGAACGATGCGCGGCTGTTTCTTAAATTGCTGCAACTGGAATTGCAATCGAATCCGCCGGGCGCGCCGGTCACCAGGCTCTGGCTTTCGGCGGAGCCGTCGCGGCCACGCGTTGCGCAAGCCGGGCTCTTTGTCCCGCTTACTCCTGAGCCGGAAAAACTCGAACTCACTTTGGCGCGCATACACCGCGTGTTGCGCGGCGCGAGGGCCGACGACTTTTCTGTCGGTGCGGAATCTTCCGCCGAACTGCGCGCCGGAACTCCCGAGCTACTCGACACGCATCAGTCCGACGCCTTCCGCATGACGCGATTTCGTCCCGTCGCGCCCGACGAGGTTCGTGTCAATGAACTTCGTGCAGTCGCGCAAACGCTTCTCCCCATACGCCTCTACCGTCCGCCGCTCGCAGCCGAGGTTGCGGTGCGCGAGGGACGCCCGGTGCGCGTCGTTTGCGCGCAACTCGGAGTGAAGCCCGTAAAAGAAGACAACCTCGTCTGGGTGGCTGGACCGTGGCGCACTTCTGGAAATTGGTGGATGGAAGGAGAGGAAGCAGTTGCCGGTTCCAAGTTGCCGGTTGCCAGTGAAGCAGTTTCTCCGCAGAGGGCGGAGAGCGGTGAACGCGCTTTCGCCCGCGACGAATGGGACGTCGCGCTTGCAGTCACCACCATTACTTCCGATGAACCGCGGTCGCGCCACACGCATGTCGCGCTGCACCGTATTTATCAGGACCTCGCCAGTGGACGCTGGCACGTCAGCGGGAGCTACGATTAATGCTGGCCTTTGCTCTCTACGACCCAAGCATTTGCGCCCTCTTTCATCCACGCATGGAAGACGCCGAACGAGACTTTCGCCGTGTCATTGGCGATGGATTGCGCCATCTCGAACAACTCCTGCGCCAACTCCGGCGCGGACGAACGCACTTCCCATGGCTCCGGATCGCGCAGTTCATTCAACACGAGTTTCAAAGTTGCAAGATTTCGCTCCGCTATGACCCGGAATCGTGCGGCATCTTCGGCCCATGCCATCACGTTCACGTACGCGCCCTTGCTGCCACTCAGAGACATGCAGCCTTCCAAGGGAGAAACTTCCGCAAGCCCCACCCATATTTGATTGTGCATAGGAACAAATTCTACGCCGGGGCGCGCCCATGAACTACATCGAACTCCACGCGCGCTCCGCATTCAGTTTTCTCGAGGGCGCTTCCGTGCCCGAAGATATGGCCGAATTGTGCGCGCAACTCGGAATGCCGGCCATGGCTCTGCTCGATCGCGATGGCGTTTACGGCTCAGCGCGATTCCACACCCGCGCCAAGAAGCTAGGAATACAAGCGCACATCGGCAGCGAGGTGACGCTGGCGCGTGATTCACGGATTGCCGATTTGCCGGATTTACGGATTTCAAATCCGGTGATCCGGCAATCTGAAAATCCGGAAATCCATCTTCCTGTGATCGTTTCCTCCCGTGCGGGATATCAGAACCTTTGCCGGCTGGTCACGCAGATGAAACTGCGCGTGCCGAAGAATGAACCTTGCTTCACCTGTCCTGAAGAAATCGCCGACTACGCTTCTGGCCTCGTCTGCCTTACCGGAGGCACCGATGGCCCGCTCGCTGCATCCCTTGCCAGCGGCGGGCGCGACGCCGCACGACGAACGCTGGAGCAACTCGTCAGCACGTTCGGTGGCGACAATGTTTTCGTCGAACTACAGCGTCATTACGATCGCGCCGAAGAAGCGCGCAACCAGGTCGCCGTAGAACTCGCGCGCGAACTGCATCTTCCGCTCATCGCCACCAACGCGCCGCAATACGCGCAAGCGGAACAGCGCCAGGTGCTCGACGTCTTTACCTGCATTCGCAATCATCGCTCGCTGACCACCGCCGGACGCCTGCTCTCTACCAACGCCGAGCGCCACATCAAGTCCGCTCGCGACATGCACGCGTTGTTTTCCGATCTGCCGGAAGCGCTCGCCAATACCGTCGAACTTTCTTCGCGACTCCACTTCACGCTCTCCGACCTCGGCTATGCGTTCCCGCGTTATCCCGTGCCGGAAGGCGAAACGATGATGTCGTTTTTGCGCAAGCGCACGGACGAAGGCGCGCGCGAACGTTACGGACACGCCGCCAAGGCGCACTTGCGCGAACGCGCCCGTCGCCAGATCGAACGGGAACTCGCGCTCATTGAAAAGCTGAAACTGGAAGGCTACTTCCTCATCGTCTGGGACCTGGTGCGCTTCTGCCGCGAACAGGGATTCCTCGTGCAAGGGCGCGGTTCGGCGGCCAACAGCGCCGTCTGTTATTCGCTGGGAATCACGGCGGTCGATCCCATCGGCATGGACCTGCTCTTCGAACGCTTTCTCTCCGAAGAGCGCGGCGAGTGGCCCGACATCGATCTCGACCTGCCCAGCGGCGATCACCGCGAACAGGTCATTCAATACGTCTATCGCCTTTACGGACGCCTGGGCGCGGCCATGACAGCCAACGTCATCACCTATCGCGGACGCAGCGCCGCGCGCGAAGTGGGCAAGGCGCTCGGATTCGACAACGACACCATGGAGCGCGTCTCGCGCCTGGTCGGCACCTTCGAATACAAGTCGCCCGACGATACGCTGGAGCGACAGTTCCGTTCCGCCGGATGCGACCTGCGCCATCCGCGCATGCGCAAATACCTCGAGCTATGCCTGGCCGTGCAGGATATGCCGCGACATCTTGGACAGCACTCCGGCGGCATGGTCATCTGCCAGGGACAACTGGATTCCATTGTTCCGCTTGAACCGGCGAGCATGCCCGGACGCGTCGTCGTGCAGTGGGATAAAGAAGATTGCGCCGACATGGGCATCATCAAAGTCGACCTGCTCGGACTGGGAATGATGGCCGTGCTGAAGGACACGCTCACGCTCATTCACGACCACTATCACGAAGATGTCTCGCTGGCGCATCTGCCGCCGGACGATCCCGAGGTTTTCGCCACCTTGCAAAAGGCCGACACCATTGGGATGTTCCAGGTGGAAAGCCGCGCGCAGATGTCGTGCCTTCCGCGACTGCATCCCGAATGTTTTTACGACATCGTGATCCAGGTAGCGCTCATACGTCCCGGTCCCATCGTGGGCCAGATGCTGAATCCCTACATCAAGCGCCGGCAGGGACGCGCGCCCGTCGAGTACGCGCATCCGTCGCTGGAACCGATCCTGGAACGCACGCTGGGTGTGCCGCTCTTTCAGGAACAATTACTGCGCATCGCCATGGTCGCTGCCAATTTCACCGGAGGCGAAGCCGAAGAATTGCGGCGGGCGCTGGGCGCGAAGCGCAGCGAAAAACGCATGAAGGAGATCGAAGTGAAACTGCGTCGCGGCATGACGGCCAACGGCATCTCTTCGGTCGCGCAGGAACAGATCATTCAATCCATCATCGCGTTCGCGCTATACGGATTCCCTGAGTCCCACGCTGCCAGTTTCGCGCTCATCGCCTTCGCCAGCGCCTATCTCAAGGTCCACTACCTGGGCGCATTCACGGCCGCGCTGCTCAACAATCAGCCGATGGGGTTCTATCACCCCGCCACCATCGTGAAGGACGCGCAGCGCCACGGCCTGCGCATCTTGCCCATCGACGTCGCAATCTCCCATTGGGATTGCACGCTGGAAGAAGTTGCCGGTTGCCAGTTGCCAGTTGCCCGTGAAGCCGCAAGAACTGACAACCGGCAACTGGTTCTCCGCATGGGCTTGCGTTACGTTCGCGGACTTCGCGAAGAAGGCGCGTGCGCCATCTTGCGCGAACGTGAGATTCGTCCATTCGAATCCATCGCCGACCTTTCCCGCCGCGTTCCCGATCTTCGCAAAAACGAACTCGTCATGCTGGCCGATATCGGAGCGCTTAACTCCCTGGGCAATCGCTCGCAGCAATCTTTGCCCGGAATGGCTGAGCGCCCCAACGCGCTTCTTCCCTCGCGCCCCGGTTCGCGCAAACGCAATGTCGAGTTTCACCGGCGCGACGCGCTCTGGCAGGCCGAAGCCGCGGCTCAGTATGTGGGACCGCTGCTTGCCGGGATTCCACAACCGGATGCAGCTTCTCCGCTGGCGCGCATGAGTAATGAGGAGCGGCTCGTCTCGGATTTTCGCGGCACAGGACTCACGGTTGGCCCGCATCCGATGTCGTATCACCGCGCGCGTCTCGACAAGATGGGAGTCCGGCGGGCTAGCGAACTGCCGCTACTCGCGAATGGACGCTATGTCCGAGTCGCTGGAACCGTGATCGTCCGCCAGCGACCGGGAACCGCTCATGGATTCGTCTTCCTCAGCCTGGAAGATGAGTCGGGCATCGCCAACGTCATCGTAACTCCCGACATTTTTGAGCAGAACCGTATTCTGCTGGTCGAGGAGCGCTTCCTTTATATAGAAGGTGAATTGCAGAACATCGACAACGTCACCAGCGTCAAAGCACGACACGTACTTCCACTTCGCCTCACTTCCGTGGCAACGCTGTCACACGATTTTCATTAAAATGTAAACTGCTTAGGAAAACTCTCTGCGCCTGCCCACATCCACAGCCAACAGGTTTATATTTAGGAAATACAAGCGCCTCCGGGGTGAGGCAGTAAATCAAGGCAAGGAGTCTCAGTCCCAATGGCAAACGAGAAGAAAGCAACCGAAGGAAAAGCCAAGGCCTCTGCCCGTTCCCGCGCAAAGAAGCCGATGGCTACCGCCGCTACAGAAGCGCCGGTCGGCAATACTCCTCATAACCCTGCCAACCAGCAGGAGTATGTAAATTTGGAAGAACAGATTCGCCGACGCGCATTTCAAATTTCCCAGAGCCGACATGATAGCGATCCTGAACGGGATTGGCTGCAGGCTGAGCATGAGATACTAGGAAAACGTTCCGCATAATAATCCGCATAATAAACGTTCCGCATCATTACATAGAGGTTCTGTAAATAGTGAATCAAGTCTTATTGATAGATGACAACCCCGTACAATTGCGTGTACGAGAGACCATCCTCCGCGAAGCCGGAATGATGGTCTCCATCGCCACCACTGCCGAGGGCGCCCTGGCACTGCTTCGCACACAGGGACACCTGTTCGGAGTGATTGTTACCGACCACGTGCTGCCTGGAGCCAGCGGAGCAGATTTTGTCCGCGAACTGCGCGCCGTAAACACTGAGATCCCGGTCATTGTCGTCAGCGGAATGGCCGAAGCCGAGGAAGAATACGACGGCCTGAATGTCGCTTTCCGGCAAAAACCACTTCCGCCCGGCGAACTCATCGACCTGGTGATCTCCAGGCTAAAGCGCAATATCCAGTAATGCATCTCTGAACCAGCATTACGGCCCGAAACCTGCCGGATGTTGCCGGATTCATTTATTCTGGATCGTCTCGTCTTGACGTTCAGCAACTCAGGAAATTGGATAAGCGGCAGAGCACCTTGCTCTCGCCGCTTGTTTCTGGAACAATACCCACAACGCGTAACTCCCATGCCACAAATTGGAAGCTTCACCCTTCTCTTCGCGCTTGCTCTTGGCGCATATTCGTTTCTCGCAGGCATCATCGCCATTTACCGTGGCGATGATCGTCTCGGCGAAACTGCGCGTCGTGCCGGAATCGCCATCTTTGTTGCGGTAACGGCGGCGGCACTCGCATTGGTCATCGCGGCCTTCTCCAACGACTTCTCGGTCGCGTACATCATGCACCACAGCAATCGAGACCTGCCCATACAGTACAAGTTCGCCGCGCTCTGGTCGGGGCAGGAAGGATCGCTGCTGTTCTGGTGCTGGCTGCTCTCCGGCTATGCGCTCGTATTACGCGTTCGACACAAAGTGGATACGCGCCTGGTCGCGCACGCCTCGGTCATCATTGCCGCGGTGCAGGTGTTCTTTTTACTGTTGGTGAACTTCGCCGCTCCGCCGTTCTCCATCGTGCAGGGCACCATCCCCGCTGACGGCAACGGACTCAACCCGCTGCTGCAATATCCGGAGATGGTCATACACCCGCCGATGCTCTATCTCGGCTACGTCGGTATGACCGTGCCATTCGCCTTCGCGTTGGCGGCGCTCATCATGCGCTACCCCGGCGAAAAATGGATTCACATCACTCGTCGCTGGACGATGGTTGGCTGGGGCTTCCTGACTTGCGGAATCTTCCTCGGCGCTCACTGGGCTTACGCCGTGCTCGGCTGGGGCGGATACTGGGGATGGGATCCGGTTGAGAATGCGTCGCTACTTCCCTGGCTTACTGGAACCGCGTTCCTGCACTCGGTCATGATGCAGGAAAAGCGCGGCATGATGAAGACCTGGAACATGTGGCTCATCTTCTCCACGTTCCTGCTCTCCATCTTCGGCACCTTCCTTACTCGCTCGGGAATCGTTAGTTCCGTGCATGCCTTCGCGCAATCCGGCATTGGCCCGTGGTTCGTCGCGTTCCTCGCACTCACGGCAGCGACCTGTGTGTTCTTCTACGTGAAGAACCGTTCGCATCTGGTCAGCGAACACAAGCTCGAATCGCTTATCTCGCGCGAATCCAGCTTCCTGTTCAACAATGTGCTGCTGTTGGTTAGCTGCTTCGCTGTTCTGTGGGGAACGCTATTCCCCGTGCTCTCCGAATGGGTGCAGGGAACCAAGGTCACCGTAGGCCCGCCATTCTTCAACCGGGTCAACGTGCCTATCGCCATGGTGCTGCTGGTACTGACCGGAGTGGGACCTCTGCTTGCATGGCGCAAGACATCCATCGGCAGCCTGAGCAAGAATTTTGCGATCCCCGGCATCGTGGCTCTCTGTGTCGCCATCGCGCTGATGATTGGCGGCATGAGGCCCTGGCAGGATGTCGCCACCTTCTATTCGCTGATGGCGATCACGCTGGCCACGCTGGTCACGGCAACTATCTTTAGCGAGTTCTGGCGAGGTGGACGCGTGATCGCGCGTCATAACGATTCCAACGTTCTCGCCGGCATGATCCAGCTCACCCGACGCAACACGCGGCGCTACGGCGGATACATCGTCCACCTCGGCGTGGTCATCGTCATCATCGGATTCGCGGGTGTCACCTTCAACCAGGACAGCGAGCAGGAACTCGGATTCGGCGACAAGATGCAACTCGGCGCCTACACGCTCGTCTGCCGTTCCTACACCCAGGACGACAAACCGAACTACCACAGCGAATGGGCCATCATCGACGTGATGAAGGGCGGCAAGCAGATTGATACGCTTTTCCCCGAACGTCGTTTCTATAAGGCCAGTGAGCAGACCGCGACCATCGTCGCCAACCGTTCGACGCTGAAAGAAGATTTGTATCTCGTCTACACCGGACGTAATCCAGATACAGGGCGTCCCATTCTGAAAGCGCATCTGAATCCGCTGGTCATGTGGATATGGGTGGGCGCACACATTCTGCTGATAGGAACCATCATCGCGCTGATTCCCAACATGGCCGCCTCGCGTGTTCCATCGAACGCGCGTGAACGCCTTGCCGAGGCCGAAGCCGCCGCACGAACCGGGACCGTCGTCGGCAGTGATTGACGAAGCAAACGGGATTCGAGGATTGTCTAATTTACAAATTGCCAAATTTAGGACCGTTACGCGAAACAGGGGTTGAGATCCGAATATTTTGAAATCCAAAAAGTCCCATACGATATTCCGACGCTTCGCTCTGGTCGCCATTCTCGCCAGCATCTTTTTGCTGGGCGCGACGGATTCGCCAGAGGCTCGCTTCTCCCGCATCGGCCACAACATGATGTGCATGTGCGGGTGCAATCAGGTCTTGCTGGAGTGCAACCACGTCGGCTGCACCTACTCGGATGGCATGCGCAACGAACTCACCGCCGGACTTCAGCGCGGAGACAGCGACAACCTTATCGAGCAGGCTTTCGTGCAGAAATATGGCAACACAGTGCTCGCCGCACCCACTACGACAGGGTTCAACCGCGTGGCGTGGATCATGCCGTTCCTCATCTTCACCTTGGCGATGGGCGCCGTCGTCGTAGTGATTCGCACGTGGAAGATGCGTGCGCCCGCACCGTCACCCGCCGCTCCGGGAGTCTCCGTCGAGGCGCTTTCTGACCTGCGTGCGCGTGCCCGCAAGGAGACCGAACTGTGATCCTCTTCCTTTTACAGATGCAGGGCGCGCAACCAGACGCCACCAATGCGAATTCCATTTTCTTCGGCTGCATCCTGTTCGCCGTCTCTCTGTTGGCGTATATCTTCATGCCTTCGCCCGTCGAGCATACAGAAGCGAAGACGCGTCTCGCTTTTCTCTACGAGCGCAAAGACGTGATCTACGAAAATCTGCGCGATTTGAATTTCGAGTACAAGGCTGGAAAGCTTAGCGATGACGACTTCCTCCCCATGCGCACTTCGATGGAAGAAGAAGCTGCAACCTGTCTTGCCGAGA
>JBBRZF010000139.1:0-9627 GCA_038236965.1 Terriglobales bacterium
GCCGACGGACGCTTCGTCCTCACCGGCGGCCCACCCGTCATCACCGACGCCGAACGCGGCTCCATACGAGGCGAATCGTTGACCTTCTATAGTCACGATGATAGAGTCGTGGTCGAAAGCAGCGATACCTCACGAACCGTAACTCACACGAAAGTAAGCAGATAGCATGCAGACGCTCTCGACCGACGAGGTCGGCAAATCCTACCGTGGCCGCCGCGTTGTCAATGGCGTCTCGCTCCATGTTGATCGCGGAGAAGTGGTAGGACTGCTAGGGCCCAACGGCGCTGGAAAGACCACTAGCTTCTATATGATCGTCGGCCTCACGCCGCCCGATACCGGACGCGTGCTCGCCGACAAGGACGAGATAACCGACGTCCCCATGTACTTGCGTGCGCGCAACTACGGCATCAGTTACCTGCCGCAGGAGCCTTCCATCTTCCGCAAATTGTCGGTGGAAGAAAACATCCTCGCCGTGCTGGAGACGCAGGAGATTTCCTGGCACGAACGCCGCGAACGCATGGAGAAATTTATAGACCAGCTCTCCCTGGCGCATATACGCAAAAATCGCGGATACGCGCTCTCCGGTGGCGAACGCCGCCGCGTGGAGATTGCTCGCTGCCTCTGCATCTCCCCGGCCTTCATCCTGCTCGACGAGCCTTTTGCCGGAATCGACCCTATCGCCGTCCTCGACCTGCAAAAGATAATCTTCTCGCTCAAGGCGGGCGGAATCGGCGTGCTGATCACGGACCACAATGTTCGGGAAACGCTTTCCGTGGTGGACCGCGCCTACATCATCAACGAAGGACGCATCTTCCGCACCGGAACCCCCGAACAGCTAGGCACGGACCCAGAAGTAAAACGCGTCTACCTCGGCGAAAGCTTCTCCCTGGTCTAGCCCAGAACCAAAACCTTGAACCACGAAGGACACAAAGGTCCACGAAGGTGCACGAAGGTTTCTTAGGGTTTGGGTTTGGCGCTTCGGGTCGATATCAAAAGCATCCAACCTGGACACTGAACCACGAGGAATACTGCCGAGTCCTCAGAGTTCCGCCAACACAAAATTATCTTCTTTGTGTACCTTTGTGTTCCTTCGTGTCCATTGTGGTAGAAGCTCTTGCCCTTCCTGCACCTGCTGACGTGCAATTTTTAAGCCAATGTGCGCCTTTGGGCAGGAAAAATCGCTTTGGCGGCGTCCTATTAGTAAGCTTCTGGTTTAGAATCACAGCTACCGGGAAACTTTCCCGGCACTCTGGCCCCGCATGGTATTGCTGCAACATAGACTGAATCTCAAAGTCTCTCAGAAACAGATTCTGACCCCCGGACTCGTCCAGATGGTCAGCGTCCTTGCTCTCAACAAGCTTGAGCTCAAGGACATGATCAACGAGGAGATGGTTGAGAATCCCGTTCTCGACGAGTACATAGATTCGGTACCGACGTTGGACGAGGTCTCCGCGCGCGAAGAACAGCGCGAACGCGAGAGTGCGGCTGAAGAACCCCCCGCCGATAAAAAAGAGGCCGATCCGTTTGAAGAGATCGATTTCGGCTCCTTCTTCCAGGAATATCTCGATCCCGGCTATCGAAGCTCCAGCGAAATGGAGTCCATCGAAAAGCCTTCGTTTGAGAATTTCCTGTCGAAGCCCACGACCCTGACCGACCACCTTATGTGGCAATTGGGCGCCATGAACGTGAAGAACGACGTTCGCGCCGCCGCCGAACTGGTCATCGGCAACCTGAATGAAGACGGCTACCTGCTGGCCTCCGATGAAGAACTCATCGAGATGGCCTCCTACGATGCGTTGACGCAGTTGCAGCCCACTCCCAATCTTGATAAAAGTCCGGTAACCAAGCCGCGTTACGGACAGCCCGGATATTTCGAGGCCCGCGACGCCGCCAGCGCTCTAAAGGCCGCTGCGCTGGATGCCTCCGAAGCCGCAGACCTGGCCGCCATCAACGAGCAATACGCGTCCCACCACGCTATCCCGGACGACATCGCCCAGATGGAATCCGAACTGGCTGACGAGGAACTGGATGTCGCCGAAGAAATCGACGACTTTGAAGATGCCAGCCAATCGCCTACTGCCGACACGTCGGAAGCCAGCGCCGAACTAACCTCGGACTTGGCCCGCTTCCGTGAAGTGGTAGATCCGTCTGAGTCTGTCGAAGTAGAGCCAGCGATTGTGGAAGAGGTTCCTGCAGCTTCGGCGGCTGTCGTCGATCCCAGCACTCATTCCATGATGCTTCTGCGCAAGCCCGAGCATCCCTCCAAAGCGACTTTCGGACGCGACGCCCTCGCCGAGGCCATCGACCTGGTTCGCCAGATGGATCCGGTCGGCGTCGCCTGCCGCACTCTTTCCGAGTGCTTGCTGGCGCAACTTAAATATCTGAAGGCGCACCATCACGAGCGCAAGAACGGCAGCGACCCCGCAGGGTTGGAGCTGGTCGAAGACGCCATCGTCATCGTCCGCGACCATACGCACCTGCTGCTCAACAAGGCGCACAAAGATATCTCCCGGGTCACCAACCGTCCCATCGAGCGCGTCATGCAGGCCTGCGACCTGCTCAAGACGCTCGACCCCAAGCCCGGCCTTCGCTACAACAAGGTCGAGCCCCGGCTTATCGAACCCGATGTGGCCGTCATCAAGCAGGGCGACGAATACTTCGCCTTCATGAACGACGACGACCTGCCGCAGCTCCGCCTGAATCCGACCTACAAGAAACTTCTAGGCCGCGAGTCCGCCGAAAAAGACGTTCGCAACTACGTCAAGGAACGCTACAAGTCCGCCATACAGCTCATCAAGAACATCGAGCAGCGCAAGCAGACCATCCTCAAAGTCTGCTACGCCATCATCGGACGCCAAAAAGAATTCCTCGACTTCGGCATCGACTACCTCAAGCCCATGATGATCAAGGAAGTCGCCGAAGAGATCGGCGTGCATCCTTCCACGGTCAGTCGCGCCGTGGCCAACAAGTACGCGCACACCCCGCAAGGTGTCTTCGAGTTGCGCTACTTCTTCAGCGAAAGCGTAAACGGCCCCGAAGGCGGCGGCACCTCGCTGCTCATCCTCAAGCGCCGCGTCAAGAAACTCATCGAAGAAGAAGACCCAGCCCGCCCACTCACCGACGAGCAGATCACCCGCATCCTGCAATCCCAGGGAATCCAGGTCACGCGCCGCACCGTAGCCAAATACCGTGAAGACATGAAAATCCCCAGCACCCACCAGCGCCGCGTAAAAAAATAATCCCTAGCTGTCTCGCGTGAGCCCTTGCCCTTGCCTTTGCTCTGCCTCGCGTGGGCCCGGACGCCCCCGTCCGAGGCGGACGAGCGAAGCTCGACTAGCTCTTGCTCTTGAATTTACGACCATGGAGGTCCGTGCTGTATTCAAGACATCTTTGAATCGCCGTTGGCCTTATTCAGCAGTTTGCACTATCGTATTCCTCGGTCCCGAGTTCACACAGGTCCACGCCAACGGGAATACTTCATGACCATCCTCGAACGCTTACAGCACTGGAAGGAACAAGGCGCGATATCGCCGGAGCAGCACGCGCATTTGGCGAGCCTCTCCCGTGGAGAACCCTTCTCCCTTTTTCTTGAGTTGAACGTTCTCCTTTATGCCGGTGTGCTGGCGTTCGTTGTCGGACTCGGCTGGACTGTCACCACATGGTCGCAGCAACTCGGGGACGTCCTCGTCCTGACCATTCTGTCCATCATCCTCGCCGCCTGTTTTTGGTACTGCTTTTCTCGCGCGACCGCTTGGTCACCCGCGGAAACGCCTGCACCAAGCCCGGTCTTCGACTACGTGCTTTACCTCGGCAGCCTCGTCTGGTGCACAGAACTCGCGTACCTGGAGAACCGTCTCCACCTGCTCTCCGGCAAATGGGATCTCTATCTCCTGGCGACCGCCGCTTTCTTTTTCTTCCTGGCCTATCGTTTCGACAATCGCTTTGTGTTGTCGCTCGCTTTGTCCTCACTCGCCGGATGGTTCGGGCTCAGCATCTCGCATTGGCCGTCCCATCAGGGCGCGGCCTATCGTCAATATGCCATCCTCTACTGCCTGCTGGTCGGCGTCGGCGGCGTGCTTCTTCAGCACCGCCGTCTCAAACCGCATTTCTTCGGCACTTATCTCAACATCATGGCCAACGTGCTCTTCTGGGCATTGCTCTCCGGCGTCTTCAATCGGCAAGGCTACGGCCTATGGTTTCTCGCTCTAGTTGTCGCCTGTGGCGCGTCTCTTGCCTGGGGCCTGGCGCGCCGGCAGTTTGCCTTCGTTGCTTATGCCGCCATCTACGGCTACGTGGGGATTAGCTCGGTCCTCATCCGCAGCGTCCATGGCGAAACCTTTCTGCTCAGCTATTTCGTCATTACAGCCGTCGCAATGCTCGTGGTGCTGGTTCAGATTGCGCGCCGCTTCGGGAGGCCCGCGTGAGACTCTGCACTGCATCCAGCGAAGAGACGCTGCGCGCCCGCAATCTCCTGACCGACTGGACTGACGGCGGCTTCCTCACCAAGGCGCAGTACCAGCGTCTGCAGCAGGACACCGTCTCTGATCTCCGCACCGCCAACATTTTTCTACGGCTGGTCTTGTTCCTCTTCACATTGATTAGCGTGGCCGCCGCCGCCGCGCTGTTCTGGGTGGTTTTTCTTTCGCAGACATCGGAGCAAACCGATGGCATTTTTTCCCTGATCTTCGCTGCGGCCTGCTACGCGGCCGCCGAGCTCGCCATTTCCCGATTACGTCTGTATCGCTTCGGGATCGAGGAAGCGCTCGCCGTCTGCTCGGTCATTTTTCTGTGCGTGGGAATATGGGCCTCTTTTTTCAGCGGCAATTCGCCGAAGCAGTTCCTGGTACCCGCCGCAGGCGCCCTCTTTTCGCTCTGGATCTGGCATCGCTTCGGACTCTGGTATGCGTTTCTCGCTGCAATGGTCTTCGCCCTCTTTCTGCCAGGCTACTGGACCTCGTCTCACTCGGCGCACCATGTTATCGTCGCCGCGTTCTATGCAATGGGCCTGATAGGTGTTGTCGCGGTACGCTCCCGCCACCGCTTCGGTTACCTCGACGATGCTTATTCGCTTGCCGAAGCGTTCCTCTGGCTCGGCATCTACCTGGCCATCAACCTCAAGCTTTCGTCGTTGAACCTGCCCTCGCAATGGTGGAGCGGCGGTACTCGGGCCGCCTCTGAATTCGCGAGGCCGTTCTACTGGACCACCTGGGTGCTTATCTGGTGCCTGCCGCCCGTCGTACTCGCGCGCGGCCTTCGCCAGAAGGACCGCTTCGTCATCGCGGTGGGCGCGATGGTCGCCATCCTCACCTTCGTCTCCAATAAACCTTATCTCGGCTGGCCGCGGCATACATGGGACCCCATGCTTCTGGGCATATTGTTGACTGGTGTTGCCTTGTTCATCCCACGCTGGCTTGCCCGCGGCCCGACCGGAATTCGCCACGGCTTTACCGCCGCGCGCCTATCGGGAAAGGACAAACGCTGGATGACCCCCGGCTCCGCCCTATTGGGACTGTTATCACCCCAGTCAATTACGCCAAGCCCACAAACGAGCAATTCAGACTTCCACTTCGGTGGAGGATCTTCGGGAGGCGGAGGCGCCAGCAGCGATTTTTAAAGCGCAGACGTTGTACTTGCGTGTCCGGACTAGGCGTATCTCGACTAGAAACGATGAAGCCTATCGGTCCATCCCGACGTCGAGAGTCGCAGGTGCCTTGCCGCCTTTTCGGTACGAACCGGAGTGGCCTTTGAAGTCATTCAGCCCCGATGGGCTGCCAAAGCTCGACACGATTTCCCTCTGGGTCGGTGACCCAGCCGAATTTGCCAAAGTCGTAGCTTTCGCGCTTGGGATCAACCGATACACCTTCGCCCGCCAGGCGGTCCAGCACTCCCTCAAGGTCATCTACTTGGAGATTGATCATTGTTTTCTGTGCCGGAGGAAAGTATGCATCGTCTTGTTTGAAGAAGGCGAAGACGACCTGTGCGTGTTGCGTTGGGGCAGGAAACGCGAAAGACCCTTCGGCCTTCACCAGACCGAGATGCCGCTCGTACCAGGCATATAGAGCCTCTGGATCATTCACTCGAATAAACGCGCCGCCAAAGCCAGTGATTGAGGCCATGTGATCTCCTTTAAGGAATGTGTGGAATAGAGTACACGTCCGAGGCCCACGGCGCGAGCGGGTACTGACGCGCCTTTGCTCTTGCCCCTTTCCTTTGCTCTGCCTCGCGTGGGCCCGGACGCCCCCGTCCGCGGCGGACGAGCGAAGCTCGTCTAGCTCTTGCTCTCGTCTTTGTTGTTTCGGTGGAAGCGCCGGGCTTTAGCCCGGCGAATAGGGCGGGAATAAAGAAGGGCTCTAGCCCTGGCGACGTTGGCGAATGGGTGTCTTTTGACTTTGACCTTGCCCTTGGGCTGAATTACCCAATTACCAATTCTTCTCCCTGCCTCTCCCGCACTTGCAATCCCCCTTCGCACGCAAAAAAAGGACGGCCGCGAGGCCGTCCCTTTCCCGAAAACTAGTTCCTGCAAAACTACGCCTGTTCCAACTCGATTTTCTTGCCCTCGGCGTCCAGCTTCGTGATCTTGAAGCTATGAATCTGTCCGGTGGCAACACCTTGCGCTTTGGTCGCGCTCGCCGACGGACCGTTCTTCCAACGCGATTGCAGCATCGACGTCAGCGACGAGAGGTCAGCCTTCGCCGCGTCCGCCGTCTCTTCCTTAGCCGCGACTGGAGTGGAGATCGTGCACTTCGCCGTGATCCCCTGGCCGAGTTCGACGCGCGCCTGAGAGCCTGTGACATCGATGATGCGCCCCGTCACGGTGTCGCCGACTTTGTGTTCTTCCATGTACTCATCGAGCCCCGTAGGCACAAGCTGCTTCATGCTCAGCTTTAGCTGACGCTTCTCCGTATCGACGGCCAGTATCTGCGCCTGCACGACCTGTCCCACCTTCAACACATCCTGCGGATGATTGATGCGCTTGTCCGCGCTGATCTCGCTGATGTGCACCAGTCCATCCACGCCTTCCGCGAGTTGAATGAATGCGCCGAACGGCGCGAGACGAGTGACCGGACCTTCGACAATATTGCCTGCAACGAAGCGCTCCGCCGCGTTGGCCCAGGGATCGCCGAGTGCCTGCTTCAGTCCGAGCGAGATGCGCCGTTCCGGAATGCTGACGCTGAGGATGATGGCGTCCACGGTTTCACCGGGCTTCACGATGTCGGAAGCGATGCGAACTTTCTTGCCCCAGGACATTTCGCTGACATGGATAAGTCCTTCCACCCCAGGCTCGAGTTCCACGAATGCGCCGAATTCCGCGACGCGCGTGACGTTGCCGCGAATGCGGTCGCCCACTTTATATTTCTCTGCCAGCGCGTCCCACGGATGCGGCTGAAGCTGTTTGACGCTGATGGAAATACGCTGTTTTTCCGCGTCAATCTTGATGATCTTCGCTTCCACGGCGTCGCCAACGGTAAGCACGTCAGACGGTTTAGCGACGCGGCTCCAGGAGATTTCCCCGACGTGGAGCAGCGCGTCTGCGCCACCGATATCAACAAAAGCGCCGTAATCGGCGAGGCTGCGCACGGTGCCATGCACGGTGTCGCCTTCCTTCATCTCGGAGTAGCGACGGTCTTTATTGGCGCGCTCTTCTTCTTCGCCGATGACGCGGCGATCGACAACGACATCTTCGTCGGCAACATCCAGCTTGATGATGCGGCAACGAATCTCTTCGTCCACAAGCTTGGCCATTTCGGCGGCATCGCGCACGCCGCTGCGCGACGCGGGCATGAAGGCGCGGACGCCGACATCGACGCTGAGTCCGCCCTTGATGACGCCTGTGACGCGTCCCACGATGGTGGATTTTTCCGCAAACGCTTTTTCCAGCGTAGACCAATCCGTAGGCTGCACGACCTTGATGCGCGAGACGTTATAGAAGCCTTCAGGATCGCGGCCCTTCACGCTGACCAGCATCTTGTCGCCGGGCTTTACGGTCTCGTCGGCGCGCAGGTCGGCCGTGGGCAACGAGCCTTCCGTCTTGAATCCGATGTCGAGAATCACGGCGTCGGGCTTCACGGAGATGACGGTGGCTTCAATCTGCTTGCCGCGGTCTTCGGGCTTGCGCGCGTGGGACTTCTCAAACGCGGAAAAAATCTCGTCGAAGGACTCGGTAGGTTCGGCTGCGGGCTGGTTCTCAGGTGCGTCGGAAATAGACATGAAGGAAGACTTCTCGATGTGGAGTAGCGAATAGATTACCACCGCCGGGGCAGGTGTGGGGAACGGGCGGCACGGGAGATGACCAAGACAACGTAATCGCGGTAAATACGGAGGGTGATATCTGCTAATAGCGGGATGAGGCGACCTATTCTGGGCCGATTCCGCTTTGCGGGTCGGCCCAAAGTTTTTCGCGAGTGTCTGCCTATGCGCATCTCAGTCAGTGGAGTGCAACCATGCGAAAAGAGAGAGAAGAAAAACACGACAAAGTTGGAGCGGATTCAGCGGGACAGTCTGGAGATATTCAGGGCATCTCAGATGTGGCGAGCGCGGATTCCGAGAGCGTGGAAGAGTTGATTGAAGAGGGGAGTTCATTCGAAGCCGGAGTGGTGGAAGGAGTGGAGAACGCGAAGGATGCGGATGTATCCGAAGTGACCACACGCCAGGTTCCGGAAGACGATGTTCCCGAAGAATATCTGGACGATGAGCGGGCAAGTTAGCGCTGCAACAAAGGGCGGCCTCGATGAGGCCGCCCTTTCCATTGATGATCACTTGCCTCCGCCTCGACTATTCCACGGTAACGGATTTCGCCAGGTTGCGTGGTTGGTCGACGTCGCATCCGCGGCGGACCGCGATGTGATACGCGAGCAGTTGCAAGGGAACAATCTCCAGGATAGGCGAAAGAATCTCTGGTGCCTCCGGCACGAAGATAACGAAATCGGCGGACTCGCTGATCTCGTCGTCGCCTTCGGTAGCGATGGCGATCACGCGCCCTGAGCGTGCCTTCACTTCTTTAAGGTTCGAGATCGTCTTTTCATAACGCAACACCGAGTTGGGATCGTTCTTGTCCTGCGTGGCCATGATGACGACGGGCAGGTTCTCGTCGATGAGCGCGTTGGGGCCATGCTTCATCTCGCCCGCCGGGTAGCCTTCGGCGTGTATGTAAGAAACTTCTTTCAGCTTGAGCGCGCCTTCCAGAGCGATGGGGTAGTGGATACCGCGTCCGAGGAAGAGGAAGTCCTGTGCGCGGCTGAATTCTTTCGCGAGGTCTTCGATCTCTTCTTCGTGCGTAAGCAGCGACTCGAGTTTGCCGGGCAGCTTGGTAAGCTCGGTGATGAGCTCCTTCGCTGCAACTTCCGAGATGACTCCGCGCACTTCCGCCAGATGCAAGGCGAAGAGCAGCAGCGCGGTGAGTTGCGCGGTAAAAGCTTTGGTCGATGCCACGCCGATCTCTGGGCCAGCATGGGTATAGATGGTTCCATTGGCTTCGCGGGCGATCATGGCGCTGACGACGTTGCAGATTGCCAGCGTCTTGCAGCCCTTGGCCTTCGCTTCGCGCTGTGCGGCGATGGTGTCCGCCGTTTCGCCCGATTGCGTGATGAGGATGGTGAGCTGATCGGGGCCAATGATGGGATCGCGATA
>JBBRZF010000140.1:0-9520 GCA_038236965.1 Terriglobales bacterium
TGAAATCCGTCGCTCTCTTCCTGGCAATCATCGCATCCACTTTTGCAGCAGCCCAGACCACCGCGCCTTTCCTCACCCTCACCAACATAGACGAAAAGTTGTTCACCACCTGCGGAAGCTGTGGCAACAGCGGCGGCTCCGGCACGCTCGCCAACTACCAGCAGAGCATCGTTTCCAGCTACACAGTCGACGGACGCTCCTCTGAGTTCTATCTCGACGCAGCTAGTGGCTCTTATGCCAACGCCTACTGGTACCTCAAAAATTGGGACGCGCCCTCCAAAGTGCCCACCAATATTCGCTATTCGTTCTCGCTCTACATCCCCGCCGACAAATCCTCCGCCATGCACGCCATCGAGTTCGCTACTGGTATGCGTTGGACGGACAGCTATATGTACCGCTTCGCCTGGCAGATGAACTTCGGCAGCATGAAGTGGCGCATCTACGATCCCTACCTCGGCAAGTGGGTAGAGACGGGAATCAACCTGACAGGCGTCAAGTTCGGCTCGTGGAACACCATCGTCGTCGAAGGCGCGCCCAACCTCTCAACCAAGGGAACCAGGAATCTCGCCGTGACCATCAACGGCGTACGCAAAGCGACCTCGGTCACCACCCGCGCCCGCAAGGAATCCTCCACCCGACGCTACCTAGTCAACGCCTTCCAGCTTGACTCAAACAAACTGGGCGACGCCTACCAGGTCTACGTCGATAAGATGAACGTCCAGTTGTTCTAAAGATGACCATGCAGTTGTTCTAAAGAAGATGTGCCGCGATCGCCTCGCTCGCGGCCCTCCTGATTGGTGCCCCGCAATATGCCAGACGTTGGCATATGCGGGGCTTTTGACTTTGCCTTTGACTTTGACTTTCGTTCAGCCGGTGCCCCACGTTCGCGCCGTGCCTTTCGGCGTTAACGTGGGTTGTCGGTGCCCGGGAGAAACATATCTCTTGTTATGGCACGGAAACTCCTACGATTTCATGAATCCGGGCACGGTGCCCTAATCATGCCCGCCGTTGGCATACATGGGAGTTGCCAACCTCTCATCAAGAGAGAATCGGTCGTGCCTACTATCCAACTGATATTCGCAAGGACATCGCCCTTGGGCTGTCGCTCAGCCGACCGTTGACTTTGTTTTGAGTGCCGTAGGCACGGCCCGAGCCTAGCCCAGCACGAAGTACTGGGGAACCCACACCGCTCCGAACTCAGTCCCGTAGGGACGGCTGAAATAACTCCACCAACTTGAAACCATCCACCCAGTCTGTCGAGAAACTCGGCATCGAAATCCGGTGAAGCGAGTATCATGCGAAACGCCGGACAATTAGACGTGGAGCAGTTATCGCCATCATGCAAACGGCGAGGCAGGAAGTGTTGAGATCAAATGCAGATCAAAACGACCGCCCAGAAGGACCCGCTGACAACCTTAACGGTGAAGAACCGCCGCGAACTGAAGAAGGATGAGGCGGCTAAGGTCGAGAAAGGCAAGGCTCCCCGTGTTTGCGGAGCAGTAACGCTCGGCACGACGATGAGCAGGACTTACAGCTGCGATTCGGAGGGTCACTAAATACAAAACGACAACTCGAACCGGGTTATGACGACCGAGGCACGGTGGACTACAGTTGGGTTGATGCTGGAACAAAAACGATTGCAGCCACTCATTTCGTCCTTAAGGACGAAACCCTCTTTTACAGCGTGGAATTGGAGAGAGCGGGCCCAAACGCCCACGCGACTTGTGTGTTGAGCCTCGGCACTACTGTCACTGAAGCAAAAAGACGATTCCGGTCAACTCTCAAGGTCACTGCTGCGTGGCCGGGATGGGCGTCCATCGTCTTTCGAAATTGAATGGGATGAAGGTACGACGCTCTCCGGCTCTGTTGATGCGAAGGGACGCATTTATTACCTGCACCTCCTCGGCCCCATTGAATGATTACAACAGGCATCAAAGACAAGTTCACCGGCAAAGAACGCGATACCGAAACCGGACTGGATTACTTCGGAGCACGATACTACGGCTCAAATATGGGCAGGTTCATGACGCCCGATGAGTTCCCCGGCGATCCTGTGGATTTGTTCGACGTTGATGACCCGCCATCTCAGGCTCTCCCGTACGCTGATATTACGAATCCGCAGTCGTTGAATAAGTACGCTTATACGTACAACAGTCCTCTGCGATATATCGATCCAGACGGGCACGAGATCAAGCTAACCCCTTTATTCTCTATAATTTGACCCCTACTCCATACACCTCAATATTTTGCGAGCCTCTTCGCCGCAAATTATTGAAAACAAGGATTTTAGAAAAAGGAAAAACCAGGGGGGAGGGGTACCGTGCCGCGGATTTCCCTCGACACTCCCTCTCTCCAAAGCTCACAATCAAGCTCAGGAAAATCATGCGAATTCAAAGACTCGACCGCTCACAAGTAGACGAAGAAACCGGCAAGATGTTCGACCACGTGCAAAAGCAGCGCGGAAACATCCCCAACATGTTCCGAACGGTCGCTCATCGCCCGGAAATCCTCCGAACGCTCATCGCGCACCTTCGCGCCATCATGGAAACCGGGACCGTTTCCGCCAAGTTCAAGGAACTCGTCATCGTTCGCACCTCGCAGATAAACCGCTGCGAGTATTGACTGGCCTCTCACACCGTTCTGGCAGAACGGCAAGGCTGGACCAAAGAGCAGCTCGCCAATCTCGCGGACTTCCGCACGCGCGAAGACTTCACCGCGGCCGAAAAAGCCGCCCTCGAACTCGCCGAACGCGAGACCTCCGCCCCGCACAGTGTCGATGACGATTTCTGGAACCAGTTGCGCACCCACTTCGACGAAGGACAGATCATCGAACTCGCCGCCGCAATCGGCGTCTTCAACTACTTCAACCGCTTCAATGACGTCCTCAAGATGGAACCGACGAAATGAACCGCGCCCGAATCCTGCTTGCACTCGCAACCGCGCTATCGTTAACCATCAGCGCAGCCGCTGAATGTACTCCCATGGAAAAGGCGTCCGACAAACTAGGCGAGGTCGCTTGCATCCGAGGCAAGGTCCTGCGCACCAGCGAAGGAACCAACGGCGTTCGCTTCCTCCACTTCTGCGAGGAGAACACAGCATGTCCATTCGTCGTCGTGATGTTCTCGAATAACCTGCGCGACGTCGGCGATTATCGCTTGCTCGCCGGAAACACCATCGAGATCAACGGCAAGGTGAAGCAGTACCGCGAACAGGTCGAGATCATTCTGCGCGACCGCAAGCAGTTGCGCGGAGAGTACGCCAACCTCCCCAACCTGCCCAAGGACTTCGACGTCTCGCAGCACGGCAACTTCAGCGCCGGAAAGTTCAGCGGCCCCAAACGCTCCACCAGCAGGAGCTCGCGCACCAAGACTCCTAAGGAAGTCGATCAGCAGGACGAGTAGTTCAGTTGCGCTGTCCATGCTTCAGTTCCGCAATAGAGTATGTCGTCTGGAGCGCAATGGCCGAGACTACAAGGAACCAGCTCACGATGCGCGACCTGCGTGCGGAAGGTCGGCGACGGCGATATTCGGGGCAAAGCGCATCCCGTAGAACAGGATGACCACGGAGATGACTACCGCCACGCTCGCCACCAGCAATCCGAGCTGCAGGTTTGCGTGGTCTGAGACCCAGCCGATGATGGACGGTGAACTCGCGTCGCCCAGCGCATGGATAATGAACAGGTTCACCGCAACCGCCGTCGCTCGCACTCCCGCGCCAACCGAGTTCACCAGCGCAGCATTCAACGGGGCCGTGTTCAGCAGCAGGAAGAACTCCCCGATGAAGATGGCCGCATACATCATCTTGCCCGTCAGCGTGACCGCACCGATGATCGCCGGAAGCGAGATCAGCATCCCAACGGCCGAGACCCAGTAATACGCGCCCTTGTTCCGCCGCAGCAGCCTGTCTCCAAGCCATCCGCCGGCCAGCGTGGCGAAGAGCCCGCTGAAGATCGTCATCGCCCCGAAATAAAGATTCGCATCAGCCAACGACACGTTGCGCATACGATGCAGAAACGTCGGAATCCACACCTGCATTCCGCCCACCGCAAACGTCATCATCGCCATGCCGAAGGTCGCCGTCAGGTAGGCCGGATTCTTCGCCAACTCGCGCCAGTTCGGCTTCGCGCCCTTCACGAAGCCGATGTCCTGCGCCCCGCGCTCAGGCTCCGGAACCATCAGCAGTATCGCCGCCAGAATCACGCCCGGAACCGCGCCCACATAGAACGGCGCGCGCCATCCGTAGAGTGGCCCCAAATGCCCGCCCAAGAGATACCCCATCGCGGTCCCCATCGGAATCGCGAGATAGAAGATAGAGAGCATTCGCCCGCGCGCCTTCTGCGGATACAGGTCCGAAAGAAACGCCGGGGCAATCGCCACGAACGTAGCTTCGCCGATACCAACAATAGCGTGGCGAAACAGCAGTTCCCCGTAGGTATAGGTGAACGCCGTCAGCAGCGTTGCGGCGCTCCACACCACCGCCCCCGCCACCATGATGTACTTCCGCTTATACCGGTCCGCCAGCGGCCCAATGAGCGGCGCGGCCACCATGTAGCATCCGAGAAACGCCGAGGTCAGCATCCCCACCTGGAAATCCGTGAGACGCATCTCGGTCTTGATCAGCGACTGCACGGCGAACAGCACCGAGCGGTCGATGTAGTTAACGAAGTTAAGCGCCGTCAGAATTATGAGCGCCGTGCGCGCATGATTTTTCGCCATCGGTGGCGGGAGTGTAACACAGGCAAGGATGCTGTCCGCTATCAGCAATAAGCCGTCAGCAATGCCTGACGGCCAACGACGCCTACAACCCGATACTTACTTCTTCGGCCGCTACTTCTTCGGTCGCGGCCAGCGCGCTTCCACAACCGTTCCGAGTCCGCCGCGCGCGTTGAACTTCCCGCGCACTTCGCACCAAACAGGCTTCGTCGCGCGCACCACGTCGTCGAGCACGCGATTGACCACGTTCTCCTGAAAGATTCCGACGTTGCGATACGCCGTCAGATACTCCTTCAGCGACTTCAGTTCAAAGCAGCCGTTCTTCGGCATATACCGTATCCACAAAGTTCCAAAATCCGGCAGTCCAGTCTTCGGACACACTGCTGTAAATTCCGGTATGTCGATCTCAATCTCATATCCGGGATATTGATTCGGCCACGTTTCGATCTCGGGTAGCTTCGCGTCCAGACCGGACTTCGCATGGTCGGGCGTGTAGCCCAACCTCGTTTCTTTATACTTTGGCATGTGTTTATTTTACCGAACTCAGCTTTCGTTTGTACTTTTCTTCGGGAATACCACCGATAGTCCCACACTCCCGGCGAGCACCAGCACCACCACGCCAAGCGCGATCACGATTGGCACCTCGTAGTAGTGCGACACCAGCATCTTCGTCCCAATGAATACGAGGATGATCGCCAGTCCGTAATGCAGCAGATGGAACAACTCCATCATTCCGGCCAGCGCGAAGTACAACGAACGCAATCCCAATATCGCAAATACGTTCGACGTATAGACGATGAACGGATCGCGCGTGATCGCCAACACCGCCGGAATGGAATCGGCGGCAAAGACCACGTCGGTCGTTTCCACCACCAGCAGCACGAGTGCAAGCGGCGTCAAATAGCGACGCCCTTCGCGCAGCACAATGAATTTCCCACCGACGTATTCGTCCGTCACTCGCAGGTATTTGCGCGAAAAGCGCACAACAGGATTCTTGCCCGGATCGGAGTCGCCCTCCTGCTGGCCGAACAGCTTGAATCCCGTGTAAACGAGGAACGCGCCGAAGACGTAGATGATCCAGTGAAAGCGATTGATAAGCGTGACGCCGGCCACGATGAAGACAAGCCGCATCACCAGTGCGCCAACAATGCCCCAGAACAGCACCTTGTGCTGGTACTGGTCCGGCACTTTGAAGTACCGGAACAGTAGAAGGAAGACGAAAAGATTATCGACGCTGAGCGATTCTTCGATCAGGTATGCGGTAATGAATTCCAGCGACAGTACGCGGTTCGGCCGCTCCGCATGTCCGGTCATCAAGTGCCCGAAGTAGTAGAGCAGTACGGCGAACACTCCGGCTAGGCTGATCCAGACCAGCGTCCACGCGATGGCCTCGCGGAAGCGCACCACGTGCGCCTTGCGATTGAAGACGCCGAGGTCGAGCGCCAGCATCGCCAGCACAAACACATTGAAAACCAACCAAAAGATCCAGTTCGCGGGCACGGTGGAATTCTACATTAAATGATTCATGATGTTTTAACTTGCGCTAGGTGAGGGACTCCCACCCCCGGCGTTTCAGGTCCCAGAAGAGGAAGCGCAGCATACCCGCCGCCCCTAGCAGCATCACGATTCCCTTCATGGTCTGGCCGAAGAGGAGGTTCCCCACGCCGAACAGGGCGAAGTAGATGAGCGCGCAGCCTGCTACCCAGTCGGCGGCGGCCCACTTGAGGGTCTGCATGCCCTCGACACCTTCGAGCTTGGCTATGTGCTGCCAGCCGGCGTCGGCTGGGCGCACCTTGCGGAAGAACTCGCGCAGCTTCCATTCGGGTTCTGGCGGGGTAAGCAAGGTCACGGTGATCCACGAGACGGTGGTGAAGGCGGTGGAGATGATCATGAGCCAGGCGAATCCGTGGGGGTGCTTCGCTTCCAGCGCGCCGGAAGGAAGCTTGGGGTCGAAGCGCTGCAGGATGGCTACCACGCCGCTCGCCCATCGGGATTGCAGGAACAGCGACGAGATGGCTGCGGCGGACATGGCCGACACCTCCGACCACGCATTGATGCGCCACCAGAACCAGCGGAGCATAAACACCAATCCTGCGCCTGCGCCGATGGCGATCAGGAACTTCCACGCGTTCTGCACCGAATCCATGTAGTAGGTCGCTGCCGCTGCGATCAGCGTCACGATCACCGTTGCCACGCGCGAAGCTCGCACGTAATGCCGCTCGTCTTCATCCTTCCTCAGGAAGCGGCGGTAGAAGTCGTTGATGAGGTACGACGCACCGAGGTTGATGTGCGTGCCTATCGTGGACATATACGCCGCAGCAAATCCGGCGAGCATCAGTCCCCGCAGACTCGACGGCAGATAAGCGATCATCACGCGTATGTAGCTTTGTTCCGAGTCCTTCGCATTCGGGAACAGGATGACGGCCACCAGCGCCGTGAGAATCCACGGCCACGGACGCAGCGCGTAATGCGCAACGTTGAACCACAATGTCGCAGCCAGCGAATGCTCTTCGTTCTTTGCGGAGAAGATGCGTTGGGCGACGTATCCGCCGCCACCAGGCTCGGCGCCGGGGTACCAGCTTGCCCACCAGTTCACGCTGATGTAGATGAGGAACATCATGAACCAGCTGCTGGTCCAGTCCGGAGTGAAGGCCAGGTAGCTGGTCCCTTCCGGCGAGAGATGCGTCGATAGCTGGTGCATCAGTCCGGGCATTCCTCCGACGGCGCGGACGGCGACCACGGCGAGCACGATGACCATGGTCATCTTCAGCACGAACTGCAGCAGGTCGGTCCAGAGGACGGCCCATAGGCCGCTCACCGCAGCGTAGATCACGGTCATGGCCAGGCAGAACATCACCGCATCCAGCTTCTTGATGCCCAACGTGAGTTCCAGCACCTTGGCCATCGCCAGGTTCACCCAGCCCATGATGATGGTGTTCACCGGAAGCGCAAGGTAGAGCGCGCGGAAGCCGCGCAGGAACGCCGCTGGCTTGCCCGCGTAGCGCAACTCGGCGAACTCCATATCGGTGAGCACGCCCGCTCTTCGCCAGAGGCGGGCGAAGAAGAAGACGGTGGCCATCCCGCTTAAGGCCATCGACCACCACAGCCAGTTACCGGAGATTCCGTACTGGTAGACGATGGCCGTCACCACCAGCGGCGTGTCGGCGCCGAAGGTGGTGGCGACCATGGAGGTGCCTGCGAGCCACCAGGGAACTTCGCGTCCGGAGATGAAGAAGTCCCCGATCGACCGGCTTGCCTTGCGGTAGTAGAAGATCCCGATGGCGAGGTTCATCGCGAAGTAGAGCGCGATGACCAGCCAATCCACCCAGGTGAGCTGCATAGCGAAGCATTAGACATGATTTCGAGAACTGAGTCATTGGGGAATTTACAGTCGAGAGTGGCTGCTCAATAGCAGCCATCCTTGTAGCGCGCGGAGTACTCTCACTAGCCACGCGGGCTTTTTGCGCTCGCAGGAGAATCATGCGTTCGGTCGCACACATCAAGGGACATCCGATTCATCCCATGCTGGTCTCGTTTCCCATCGGCTTGTGGGTGACGAGTTTTGTCTTCGACTTCCTCGCGCTGAATTACGGCAGCAACATGCTGGAGGCTGCGGGCTTTTACACCATCCTCGCCGGATGCGTTGGCGCGGCGTTGGCGGCGGTGGCGGGAGTGGCGGATCTGCTGGGGGCCGTGCCGCCGAACTCGAGCGCCAAGAAGCGCGGCTACATTCACGGCGGGTTGAACACCGTCGTGCTGCTTATGTTCATCTACGTGGCGTGGCGACGCGGCAGCGCCTACAACTCGCTCGACAGCGTCTCCGTACTCGTCTCTGGCTTCGGCGTGGTGCTGCTCGGCTTCTCGGGATGGCTTGGCGGAACGCTGGTGTATCGCAACCAGATAGGCATCGACCGCCGCTTTGCCAATGCGGGCAAGCAGAAGCATCGCGTGTTATCGGGTTGGGAAAAGCCTGTGTGCAATCAATCCGAACTCAGCGACGGACAACTGATGTTGGCTCGCGTCGGCAACGAACGCGTGGCCGTCGGTCGCTGCGGCGATGGCGTCTTCGCCTTCTCAGACCATTGCACGCATCGTGGCGGACCGCTTTCCGACGGGGCGCTCATCGGATGCACGGTGCAATGTCCGTGGCACGGTTCGCAGTTCGACATCACGACTGGTCGCGTCGTCGCCGGACCAGCGGAGGAGAAGATCAAGTTGTACGACGTGGAGATTCGCAACGGCGAAGTCTATGTTCAGACGAAGCGTCCGAAAGATGTGCCCAAGGCGGCCTGAGGTACCCTCCCCCCGGCTTTTCTCGTTTTGTAAAATCCTTGTTTTCAATATTTTAGCGGGAACTTGTCTGCAAAATATTGAAAGCATTGGTGTTAGGAGCCGAAATATAGATAACAAAGGAGTTACGAAGCTGCTGAGCTACTAGCTAAAACCTTCGAAAATCAAAAGGCCGCGCTGATTGAGCGCGGCCTTTGGTTTTGATCTCTGTATCTATTATGACAGATTGGAGGGGGTCAACTGGACATCGGGCGCGGAATTATATTTGGAATGGAATGAGAGACTTAGGTCAGTTTAGAGGCTCGGAGGGGCTTGACAAGAAATTGAGTGGTAGCCGAGAGGAAGAACATCCACCACGGAGACACGGAGGCACGGAGAAAGGCATGTCTGGGCAGAAAGGGTGGGATGACGAGAGTGGTGGGGAGTGAAAAGAAGAAAAACAAAAGGTCCCTCCGCTGCGGTCGGGATGACGAGAGTGGGGGAGTGGGAAGCGCGGTGGTGGGGGAGAGAAAAACAAA
>JBBRZF010000141.1:0-9496 GCA_038236965.1 Terriglobales bacterium
GATCTCCGAGATCGCTCCGAATGACGGCGATCATCTGAATTGCGACGAATGTGGCGCTTGCATCGACATCTGTCCGGTGGGTGCGCTCACCAGCGGAACTTACCGTTATCAAACCCGCCCGTGGGAGATGAACCACGTCAGCACCGTTTGCACGCATTGCGGCGACGGATGCCAGACCACGCTGGGCGTGCGTCGTCACGAGACCGGGATGGAGATCGTGCGCGGCGATAACCGCGACAAGAGCGGCATCAACGGCGACTTCCTCTGCATCAAGGGACGCTACGCCTTCGACTTCGCGCAGAATCCGCAACGCATCACCGAACCGCTCATCAAGAAGGACGGCAAACTCGTCCCCACCACTTGGGCGACCGCGCTCGAATTAGTGGCTGCAAAGTTCAAGGCAATCCTTGAGAGCGATGGCGGACAAGCCATAGGCGTCATCGGTTCCAACCGCACCACGAACGAAGAAAACTATCTTCTGCAGAAATACGCGCGCCTGGTGCTCGGCACCAACAACATCGATCACCATCGCACCGCCGATTATCCGGCCTTCGCCAATGCCATCTCTGCGCACAAGGCGCAGACGGCTTCGATGCGCGATGTCTTCAACGCACCCGCCGTACTACTCATCGGCAACAATCCCACCGACCAGCATCCGCTGCTTGCCTGGCAGATTCGCAACAACGTCCGCCTGCACCGAGCGAAGCTCTACGTGGTGAATTCCACCGACATCAAGATGAGGCGCCAGGCCGCGATGATGGCCGTCACTCCCGCTGAAACCGAAGGCGCGTTTGCCCGCTTCCTCGGCGGAGACGACACGGCTATCGATGCGATCGTCCACGGCAACACGACCTCCGAAGCGCTGCTCGCCATGCGCGAAAAGCTGAAGCTTGAGACCCGATTGGTCATCATCTTCGGCGCTGAAGTCGAAGGCGCGGACATCGATGCACTCGTCAGGTTCGGCGCTGCACAGGGTGCGAAGTTCATCTGCCTGGGCGATTATTCGAACTCGCGCGGCGCGGCCGACATGGGTCTCTTCCCTGACTTGCTTCCCGGCTACGCACCGGTCGCGGGCGACACGCGTTTCCACAAAGAGTGGGGCGCACTGCCGGCCACGCCCGGCCTCGACATCATGCAGATGATGGACGCGGCGAAATCCGGCAATCTGAAAGCGCTGCACGTCGTCGGCTCGAATCCGGTCGCGCGTTACAGCGTCGATCCCTTCGTGCTGCAAGCTCCGTTCGTGGTCGTGCAGGATATGTTCCTCACGGAGACCGCGCTCACGGCTGACGTCGTTCTGCCAACGCTGAACGCCTACGAAAAAGCCGGAACCATCACCAATACTTGCGGCGACGTCCAACTTGTAAAAAAGGCCGGCGAAGTAAGTTCGCTCAAGACGGATTTCGAGATCATCGTCCGCATCGCCGACCGCATGGGCTACGACGTCCACGGACTGGTTCCCTTCGGCGGTTCTGTTGTCGCCGACATGGGACAGTCGCGCGGTGCGCAATCCGGCGAATCCGACCAGCACTCGGTGTGGCTCGCGTCCAACGGACTCGAGCCCAAGATGACTCCGTTCGATCCCGTCGCCATGCTGGACGAAATTCAGCGCCTTGTTCCTGGATACGATATTTCCCGCATCAACCTGCTCAGCGGAAACGACGAGCACACGAAACTGATTCAGATCGAAGGCGCCATCACCGCTCATCCGGAACTGGTGCTGCCGTCCAATGACACGCTGTTCACGTCAGGCACACTCGGGCGCTATTCCCCCACGCTGAATTCGGTGATGGAACGCGAACGCAAGGCGCCTGCGGACAAAGAAGTAGCAGCAGATTAGGGGAAGCTGCTGAGCTACGGAGCCACTAAGCTGCTAAGCCAAAGGCAAGCAGCGAGAGGCCCAGCGGTTCCGCTCAGTAGCTTTAGTAGCTCAGCAGCTTAGTAATTTTTTTAGGTAAGTAGCTCAACTCAATGAATAACGTACTCACATTTCTGATTGTTGCTGTGGTGAAGATCGCGGTCACGCTGGGCATACTGCTCACGATCGTGGCTTACACTGTTTGGCTGGAGCGCAAGGTACTGGGACGCATACAGAACCGCTGGGGCCCCTCCAGGGTCGGTCCGTTCGGACTTTTGCAGCCATTGGCCGACGGCTTGAAGTTCATCTTCAAGGAAGACCTCACGCCTCCGTATGTGAACCGGGCGATCTATCTGCTGGCACCGATACTTGCGCTGACAATGGCTCTGACCTCCATCGCCCTGATTCCGATCGCGCCTAATGTCACCGTTGGCGGCGTCACTACGCCCATACAGATCACGGGCGTAGCCGATCACAACGCGCCGAGTGGATCCAGCGATATCAGCATCGGCTTGCTGATCATCCTCGGCGTCACTTCGGTCGGCGTTTACGGAATCGCCTTGGCGGGATGGTCGTCGAATTCCAAGTATTCCCTGCTGGGCTCGCTTCGCGCCAGTGCGCAGATGGTGAGCTACGAAGTCGCGTTGGGACTCTCCCTTGTTGGCGTCCTCATACTGTCGCAGACATTTAGTCTGCGAAGCATCGTGGAGCAGCAATCGGGATGGTTCTGGCACTGGAATCTCTTCGGAGGATTCCAGTTCGTCGCCTTCTTCATCTACTTGATGGCGGCCTACGCGGAAACCAACCGTACCCCGTTCGATCTTCCGGAAGCGGAATCGGAACTGGTCGCCGGATACCACACGGAATACAGTGCGATGAAGTTCGCCATGTTCTTCATGGCGGAATACGCGAACATGGTCACCGTTGCCTGCCTGGCCGCCGTGCTCTTTCTCGGCGGATGGAGCGGCCCGGTCTTTGGTCCCGCGATCGTCAGGGCGCTGCTGCCGGTCATGTGGTTCCTGTTGCGCGTCTTCTTCTTCCTCTTTCTATACATCTGGGTGCGTGGCACGTTGCCGCGCTTCCGTTATGACCAGTTGATGGGTTTCAGTTGGAAGTTCCTGCTTCCGCTGGCGCTCGCCAACGTGGTGATCACAGCGCTGATCGTCGCGCTGAGAGCCTAACGACATGCTGCACCTGATCTTATTTCTCGTTTTCGCAACCATCTGCGTCGCTGGCGCGGTGAGTCTGCTCGCGCAGACGCACCCCATCAACAGCGCTCTTTCGTTGATCGTGGTAATGGCATCGCTGGCGCTGCTCTATCTTTTATTGGGCGCCGAGTTCGTTGCCGTCATCCAGATCATCATTTACGCGGGCGCCATCATGGTGTTGTTCGTCTTCACCATCATGTTGCTCAACGCAGGCGTGGAAGAACGCACACGGGGCAGTCGCGTCGCGCTGATATTCGGCGTGCCCGGATTGCTCATCGGAGCTGGCGCGATGGGTTGGGTGCTCAGTTCGCGCATTCCCAACAGCGGCAGTCTCGCCTTGGCCGGGACTTACGGCTCCGCGCGCGATATCGGACGGTTGCTCTTCCATCAATACCTGCTGCCTTTCGAAGTTACCTCGGTGCTGGTGTTGATCGCCATCATGGGCGCCGTAGTGCTGGCAAGGAAGGGTGAATAAATGGTTCCCCTATCGTGGTACCTGGTGCTCAGCGCTTTTCTGTTCTCCTGCGGAGTCGCCGGATTTCTCATCAAGCGCAACATCATCACCATCTTCATGTCCATCGAGTTGATGCTCAACGCGGTGAACCTTTCCTTCATCGCTTTCTCCGCTCATTGGCATGTTTTGAGCGGACACATTTCCGTATTCTTCGTCATGGTAGTGGCCGCCGCTGAAGCGGCTGTCGGCCTGGCAATCATCATCGCTGTTTTCCGCACGCGCGAGACCCTCAACGTGGACCGCGTGAACCTGTTGAAATTATGAACCAGACCACCAGCTTGAATCTCTGGTTGATCCCGCTGCTGCCCCTGGCAGGCGCGGCCATCAATGGCCTCTTTGGGCGCGAGTTTCCGCGCAAGATCACGGCCATGATCGCCCTCGCCTTCACCGGCGCTTCTTTCGGATGGGCGGTCTACGCGGCATTGCAGTTCCTCGGAATGCCCGCAACGGCCGGTCCCCACCTCGAGCATTACGCTCCCTGGCTCCGCGCGGGACACTTCTCGGTTGAGTTCGGCTTCCAGCTCGATCAACTTTCCATGGTCATGATGCTGGTCGTCACCGGCGTCGGCTTCCTCATCCACGTTTACTCCGTGGCCTACATGGAGCACGAGGGCGGATACTACCGCTTCTTCTCCTACCTCAACCTCTTCATGTTCTTCATGCTCACGCTGGTGCTGGCCAACAACTACCTGTTGATGTTCGTTGGCTGGGAAGGCGTGGGACTTGCAAGCTACCTGCTCATCGGCTTCTTCTTCCTGAAGGATTCCGCAGCGAACGCAGGCAAGAAAGCTTTCATCACGAACCGCGTGGGCGACTTCGGGTTCCTCATCGCGATGTTCCTGCTCATCAAGCATTTCGGCTCGCTGCAGTACTCGGAAATCTTTGGCGCGGTCTCTCATCTCCCGGCAGAAACCGCCGGAGCCGGAGTCCTGACGGCCATCGCCATCCTGATGCTGGTCGGCGCTTGCGGCAAGTCTGCGCAGATTCCTCTCTACGTCTGGCTGCCGGACGCCATGGAAGGCCCGACACCTGTCTCCGCACTTATCCACGCGGCGACCATGGTCACCGCCGGCGTTTACATGATTGCGCGCTCGAATCCTATTTTCAGTCGCTCGCCTTCTGCCCTGCTGGTCGTAGCTATCATCGGATGCCTGACGGCGGTATTTGCCGCCACCATCGGCATCACGCAAACGGACATCAAGCGCGTCCTCGCCTATTCCACGGTTTCGCAGCTTGGCTACATGTTCCTGGCCTGCGGCGTCGCGGCGTATTCGGCTGGCGTCTTCCACCTAATGACGCACGCCTTCTTCAAGGCGCTTCTCTTCCTCGGCGCAGGCTCCGTGATTCACGGTGTCAGCGGCGAGCAGGACATGCGCAGGATGGGCGGACTTCGCAAGTACATGCCGTGGACCTGCTGGACCATGGTGATTGCGACCTTGGCCATCGCGGGCTTCCCGCCCTTCGCCGGATTTTTCTCGAAGGACGAGATACTCTGGCAATCGTTCAGCAGCAAGTACGGACACCCGGCCTTCTGGGCAGTCGGCGTCCTCACGGCGCTGATGACCAGTTTCTATATGTTCCGCCTCATCTTCATGACCTTCTTCGGCGAGTATCGCGGAGCCAAGGCGGAGGCACATGGCGCGCACGGTCACGACGATCACGGACACGGCACTCCGCACGAGAGTCCGTGGATGATGCTGGCCCCGCTGGTTCTGCTGGCTATCCTTTCCGTCATCGGCGGATGGGTCGGCATTGGCAATCGCTTCGAACACTTCCTCTCTCCCGTAATACAGAAGGTTTCGACCACGGAGATGCAGGTCGCGGAAAGCAACACTGCCGGCATCGCCGCGGAAGGTGCGACCGCCGGACATACGGGCGAACCGCACACCACGCCCGTCAACGAATCCGAGGAAGGCAGCGCCCACGAGAAGAAGCTTGAGGTCACTCTCATGGGCATCTCCATCCTCGCGGCATTCAGCGGACTCGGCCTCGCATGGTTCTTCTACATAAAACGCAAGGACCTGCCCGAGCGCATCAGCGCTTCGCTCGGCGGCGTCTATACGACAGTTCTCAACAAGTATTACGTGGACGAGATTTACCAGGCGGCCATCATCAATCCCCTCGTCGCGCTCTCGGACAAAGTTCTGTGGCGCGGCATCGATGTCGGTGTGATTGATGCTTCGGTGAATTCGCTTGGACGCGGCACGAAAGACGTCAGCGATGGCGTTCGCCAGCAACAATCGGGCAACATTCGTTCCTACGCCGGATGGGTTGCCGCCGGAGCTGCATTGGTTATCGTTTATATGGTCTGGATGGGCACACGATGAACGCGGACGTTTTGCACCCCTTCATCCTTACGCTGGTCACGTTCCTCCCCGCCGCAGGTGCGCTGCTGTTGGCGTTCTTCCCGCGTCGCGACCGCGATATACGCTGGTTCGCTCTGCTGATCTCGATCGTCACGCTGCTGCTTTCGCTGCATCTGCCGTGGCACTTCGCGACCGGACAATCGGGCTTCCAGTACGAGGTCAACAAGCAGTGGATCTCCATGCCGAATGCGGCTTTCTCCAAGGCCGCTACCAACATTCATTACCACCTCGGCATGGACGGCATCTCCCTCTGGCTCGTCATATTGACGACCTTCCTGGTTCCCTTCAGCGTGCTCATCTCGTGGAAGTCGATCAAGGATCGCAGCAAGGAATTCTTCATCCTGCTGCTGGTGCTGGAGACGGCCATGATCGGCGTCTTCATCTCACTCGACCTCTTCCTCTTCTACTTCTTCTGGGAAGCGACGCTGATTCCCATGGCGCTGCTCATCGGCATGTTCGGACACGGACGCAAAGTCTACGCAGCCGTAAAGTTCTTCCTCTACACGATGGTTGCGTCGGTCTTCATGCTGGCGGCCATCCTGTGGCTCTACGCGCATACCGGCAGCTTTGATTTCGTCACCATCCAGCAGGCGCTCAGATCCGGGCAGGTTGCGGGATTCCAGACGGCTGCGCAATGGCTCTTCCTCGGATTCTTTGTCGCCTTCGCCGTCAAGGTCCCGCTCTTCCCCTTCCACACCTGGCTGCCGGACGCACACGTGGAAGCGCCCACCGCTGGCTCCGTGCTACTTGCTGGAGTGCTGCTGAAGATGGGAACCTACGGCCTGCTGCGCTTCAGCCTCGGATTGTTTCCCGAGCAGGCGCGCAGCAACGCTCCCTGGATCATGACCTTGGCAATCATCGGCATCATTTATGGCGCGCTGGTCGCCATGGTGCAGCCCAACATGAAGAAGCTCATCGCCTACTCCTCGGTCAGCCATCTCGGATTCGTGGTGCTCGGCATCTTCAGCTTCACCCAGGCGGGCATCGACGGCGCGGTCTACCAGATGATCAATCACGGCATCTCCACGGGCGCGCTCTTTATGTTGGCAGGAATTCTTTACGAACGCCGCCACACATACGAGATCAAGGAATTCGGCGGACTCGCAACCCCCATGCCGATTTACGCAACCTTCTTCCTCATTCTCACGCTCTCTTCCGTCGGCCTTCCGTTGATGAACGGATTCATCGGTGAATTCCTCATCCTCAGCGGGGCCTTCCAGTCGCGCGCCGTCTACGGCATTCTTGCCGCAACCGGCGTCATCTGGAGCGCGGCTTACATGCTCTGGCTCTATCAGCGTGTCTTTTACGGAACGGTGAAGCACGAGGTCAACAACACTCTGCCCGACATGAGCGGACGCGAACGCCTGGCCCTCTGGCCCTTTGCGGTCGCCGCGCTCATCATGGGCGTGGCTCCCCTGCTCTGGATGAACTCCATCGATCCCGCGGTCGCCCGCGTGGTTGAAAACGTCAGTCAGCAGAAATCAGTGCAAATGCAAACTCCGGCAGCGGCTCCCACCGTTCCGGTAACAGAAAATGTTTCCCAGGTGACCGGCCGATGATCCCAGCCGACGCATATCTTCGCATCCTGCCCGAGATCATCCTCTCGGTCTTCGGCATCATCGTCATGATGCTGGACGCCGTGATGGATGAGCACAACGACCGCAAGTCGCTCGGCATCGTCTCCGCTGTCGGCTTTGTCGCCGCGCTCGTCGCCACGTTCTACCAGACTACGCTCGCTCCGGCTATCAACACCACCGACGCGGCAACCTGGTGGGGCATGATCCGCGTGGACAACTTCAGCATCTTCTTCCACGTGGTTGTCATCCTCATCAGCCTGGCCGTAACGCTGATGTCGTTCGAATATCTCTCCACGCAGAACATCCGCTACGGTGAGTATTACGCGCTGATCCTCTTCGGAACCGTCGGCATGGGCTTGATGTCCTGCGCGATGGAACTCGTACTCCTCTTCATCGCCATTGAGATTTCTTCCATCTCGACCTACGTGCTCGCCGGATTCCGCCGTCGCGCAGCCGAGAGCACCGAGTCGTCGCTTAAGTACTTCCTGTTGGGCTCATTCGCTACCGCATTCTTCCTCTATGGCGTGGCCATGATGTTCGGCGCGACCGGTTCCACCTACGTCGCCGACATCGCCCGCAGCTTGCAGAATGGCGCTCCCACGCTGGCTTACCTGGGCATTGCGCTGATGATCGTCGGACTCGGCTTCAAGGTCGCCGCCGCTCCCTTCCAGATCTGGACGCCGGACGTTTATGAAGGCGCTCCCGCTCCCATAGTCGGCCTGATGTCCACGGGCCCGAAAGCAGCGGCCTTCGCCGTACTGCTTCGCGTACTCTTCGGCACCAACGCTCCGGGATGGTTCTGGATCATCTGGATCTGCGCCGCGCTGTCGATGACGCTCGGCAACCTCGGTGCGCTCGTGCAGCAGAACGTGAAGCGCATGTTGGCCTACTCGTCCATCGCGCACGCCGGATACCTGCTGGTCGCCTTCACCGCCACCAAGGACATGCCACTCGGAATCTCGGCCGCCATGTTCTACGCAGCTTCCTACGCGGCGATGAACGTGGGTGCATTTGCCATCGTCAGCCACTTCGCCAATGCCGGCGAAAAGTATGTGCTGGTGGATGACTACGCCGGACTCGGTCGCCGTTCCCCGGTGCTCGCCGCCGTGCTCACCATCTTCCTGCTCTCGCTCATCGGCATTCCCATCACCGGCGGATTCTTCGCCAAGTTCTACGTCTTCAGCGCCGCGCTGAAGTCGAACCTCATCGGACTCACGATCATCGGTGTCATCAACAGCGCCATCGGCGCCTACTACTACCTGCGGCTTATCGTGCTGATGTACATGCACGAAGAGCGCGCGGAAGTTCCCGTCCAGCCCATCTCTTTCGGACTCGGACTGGCTCTGGCGATGGGCGTCGTCGCAACTCTCTACCTCGGCATCCTTCCCGGTCGCGTGCTCAACTTCGCAATCGCCTCGGCCAAGGTGCTGCTGCCGTAGGCACAAGTCTGTCCAACAGAAAAGCCGGCGAGCGATCGCTGGCTTTTCCTATTTCAATCCCGCCGTCTTAATCCACCGAAATCGCAATATCCCGCCGCGCAAAGATCATCGACCCTGCAGCCCAGAAGATCACCGTATGAATCACGCACCAGACGAACAACTGATATGGAGCGGGAGCAGTACGCGTCGTCACCTGCATCAGGATGTAATACACGGGCGAGATCGCGCGCCCAAGGTGGATCTCCAGATGCTTGAAGAGCGCAGGAAGTCCGATGAAGATCCCGGTCGCGATGGTCGAGAACATGGGATGCAGGAAGGTGGAGAAGAAGAGCGCCGTCGCCGCCGCCGCAAACATTCCGAATACAGCGGGCAGCAGTATTACCAGCAGTTGTTGCTTCGCATCCCCCGGGCCGCCCATGAGGAAACTTGCCGCCGTGGTAACTATGAACAATCCAATGCCGGTGCAAACCGCCATAAGGATTCCGGCCACGTATTCCCCGCGCTTGACCGATTTCGACAAGATGGACAGTATCC
>JBBRZF010000142.1:0-9429 GCA_038236965.1 Terriglobales bacterium
AACGCGTGCGCCAGTTTCCAATACCTCTGCGTGATTGATTGTCTGATTCAAAATTCCGGCAGCCATGTTCGTGACGCAGGAGATAGCCATCACCTTGATGCCCATGTGGCGAGCCACGATGACTTCCGGCACGGTTGACATGCCGACCAGGTCGGCGCCGATTGTCCGCAGATAGCGTATCTCCGCCGGAGTTTCATAGCTTGGTCCTGCCAGTGCCGCGTAGACGCCCTCGAACAACTCGATGCCAAGACGCTTCGATTCTTCCAGCGCCATCGCGCGATACTGCTCGCTGTAGGCTTCGCTCATATCCGGAAAGCGCGGCCCGAATCGGTCGTCGTTCGGTCCGGTCAGCGGATTCGCGCCCTGGAAGTTCAGGTGATCGCTCAACAGCACCAGCGCGCCCTGTCCGAAGGCCAGATTGATTCCGCCGGCAGCATTCGTCAGGATGATCACCTTCAACCCAAGCAATCCGAATACACGCACCGGGAATGACGCCTGTTTGCATGTGTATCCCTCGTACTGATGTACCCGTCCTTGCATCGCTGCGATGGTGATATCGCCCAGTCTTCCAATGACCAACTTGCCCGCATGCCCAACCGCAGTCGAGCACGGAAAGTTCGGGATGTCGGCATAAGGAATCGCCACGGCGTCTTGCAAGTTGTTAGCAAAATCGCCGAGCCCGGAGCCAAGCACGATCGCAAGCTTCGGCAAGCCAAGCGCCGGCTTCGCCGCAAGTTTTTCGCGGATGTACTGTGCTGCCTGTTCTGCGCTCGTGTATTCGTCCATAGCCGTTTTCTTTTCCACTGCTGTACTCATAGGAACATGCCTGCGATCGAGGCGGACATCAAGTTCGCCATAGTTCCCGCGATCATCGCGCGGAAGCCCAGTTGAGCAAGGTCTGCACGTCGATTCGGAGCCAGCGCACCAAGTCCGCCGATCTGGATTCCGATAGAACTGATGTTGGCAAAACCGCACAACGCAAAAGTCGCGATGGTGACCGACTTCGGATCCAGCATCGCTTTCTGCGCGCCGAGTTGCGTGAAGGCGACCAGTTCGTTCAGGATCATGCGCGTACCCAGAAGATTGCCGATGCTCATGCAATCCTTCCACGGCACGCCGATCACCCACGCGATGGGAGCGAATGCGTAACCAAAGATCGTCTCTAGGCTGTGCGGGAACCACGGAATACCGTGTGCTGCGAGGAAGTTGTGCGTGCCGCCCATGATGCCATTGATAAGAGCGATCAAGGCGAGGAATGAGATCAGCATGGCCGCTACGTTGATTGCCAGGCCAAGACCATCGCTCGTACCCTTCGATGCCGCGGCGAGAACGTTTTCAGTCTTCTCGTCCTCCTGCATCTCGATCTCTCCAACCTTTTCCGGTGTTTCCGTCTCCGGCACAAGCATCTTCGAAATCAGCAGCGTCCCCGGCGCAGTCATGATTACCGCCGTCAGCAAGTGCTTCGCTTCGATGCCGCTCAAAATATATGCGCCCATAATGCCGCCGGACACATGCGCCATGCCGCTGGTCATGATCACCATCAATTCCGAGCGTGTGACGCGAGGCAGGTAAGGACGGATCGTCAACGGCGCTTCGGTCTGTCCCATGAAGATGCTGGCAGCAACGTTCATCGACTCCACGCCGCTTGCGCCCATCAGTCGCGTCATGATTTTCGCTGCGATCTTGATGAAGAACTGCATCACGCCGTAGTGATACAGGATGGCGAAGAACGCCGCGATGAAGATGATGGTCGGCAACACCTGAAAGGCAAAGTAAAAGCCCATGGATGAGCCTTTTCTGCCAAGTTCGCCGAACATAAAAGTCGATCCCGCGAAGGAATACTCAAGCAGTTTGTTGATGGCGGATCCGGCAGCAGTGATGACCCGGCGTCCGCCTTCAAACTTCAATACCAGGAAAGCAAAAAGTATCTGCAGGGTCAGGCCCGTCAGAACAGTGCGCGGACGAATCGCGCGCCGATTGGTCGAAAATGTATAGGCGACGCCGAGCATCACCAGCAGACCAAGAATGCCTGTAAAACGACCCATGTACAGCCCTCGCTAAATAGATTTCCCGCGGATCACTTCGTGGATCAGCGGTCGCTTGATGTCCGCCAAGTGCGGACCGATGCGGTATGCCTTTTGAATCATGTTCTTTACATCCGGCAGGAATTGCTCGCCGTTATAGTGAATGGTGCAGAGTGTGTCGCTCTTGCGAACGTAGTCGCCGACTTTCTTGTGGAGCACGATCCCGACCGCAGGGTCGATGGAGTCTTCCTTGCGCTGTCGCCCTCCACCGAGCAACAGGTTGGCTACGCCCAGGTCGTGACACTCGATGGAAGTGACAAACCCTTCTTCGTGCGCGTAGAGCGAACCCTTGTTGCGCGACTCCGGCATCAACAGCGGATTGTCGACGATCTCGGGATTGCCGCCCTGTATTTCCACCATCTCGCGGAACTTCTCCAAAGCCTTGCCGTTCGCGATCAACTCGTTGGCCAATCGCTTCCCTTGCTCCACGTTCACGGTACGTTCGCCGAGGTAGAACATCCATCCGCAGAGTTCAACGGTCAGCACGCGCAAGTCTTCCGGACCGCGGCCCTGCATCACATCGATGCACTCTTCCACTTCCAGCGCGTTGCCGATGTTGTTGCCAAGCGGTTGGTCCATGTCCGTGATGAGCGCGACCATCTTTTTGCCCATACGGTCGCCTGTTTCCACCATCAGTTTGGCCAGGAAACGCGCATCTTGCGGGTCCTTCATGAATGCGCCACTGCCGGTCTTTACGTCCAGAACCAGCGCATCCACGCCTTCCGCCAGCTTCTTGCTCATGATGGAAGCGCAGATCAGGTACGGACTTTCCACCGTGCCAGTGACATCGCGCAGAGCATAAAGTTTTTTATCGGCAGGAGCCACTTCGGCTGTCTGGCCGATCATCGCGCAGCCAATCTTTTCCAGTACGCGGCGGAATTCCTCCAGCGTTAGGTTCACGCTGAATCCCGGTATCGCTTCCAGTTTGTCCAGCGTTCCGCCCGTGTGGCCAAGTCCGCGGCCGCTTATCATCGGAACCTTGATGCCACCGGCAGCAACCACCGGAGAAATGATGAGGGAGGTCTTGTCTCCCACGCCGCCAGTCGAGTGCTTATCGACCTTTTTTCCCGGCATGGTGGAGAAATCCAGCACCTGCCCCGAGTTCAGCATGGCATTCGTAAGGGCGGCAGTTTCGGCGGGTGACAAGCCGCGGATCAGCGCAGCCATCAAGAATGCTGATATCTGGTAATCGGGGAATTCGCCGCGAGTATAGCCGTCAACTATGAATTCGATTTCGTTTCGCGTGAGTTCGTTATCGTCACGTTTTTTACGTATGAGTTCGACTAAATGCATGGGCACAATACGAGCCGAGCCGCAGAATTTCAGCGGCGGCGGTTTCACTTTATAAAGGAGGAACAACAAAGACTAAATCAGCAGAGTTCGCGTGGGAAGAACAAATTGGGCTTCTAAGAACAAATCTGCACGAATCTAATCGCTGGCGCCACAATCGTGCCAAGAAAAAAGGAACGGCCGGAGCCGTTCCTTAAGATTGCAATTCAATTCTGTTATGCCGGAGCGCCCATGGCGCGCACGATGGCAACGCTTGCGCTTGCTCCAATACGATTGGCGCCCGCGTCGATCATCGCTATCGCGTCTTCCAGCGTGCGAATGCCGCCAGCGGCCTTCACTCCCATCTTCGCTCCCACTACTCCCCGCATCAGTTGCACGTCGGCCACGGTAGCTCCAGCCGACGAGAATCCAGTGGAAGTCTTTACGAAATCTGCGCCAGCTTCTTGTGCCAGCGAGCAAGCCAGTATCTTTTCGTCGGTGGTCAACAGCGCCGTTTCGATGATCACTTTCAAGATCGCATTATGGCGATGGCAGATATCCGCCAAGGTCTTTATCTCCGACTGCACCAGTACGCGCTCGCCGGACTTCAGTGCGCCGACGTTAATGACCATGTCCAGTTCGTGCGCGCCCAATCGGATGGCATCCACGCTTTCTGCCATTTTGGCGGTTCCCGTGGTTGCACCCAGCGGAAAGCCGATGACGGTGCCCACTTTCACCGCAGACCCGGCAACGGCTGCCGCCGCCTGCGCCACGTTGCCTGGGTTCACCATGACGGAAAAGAAGTTGTACTGCACCGCTTCGCGGCACAGTTTAGCCACTTGCTCGCGGGTAGCGTCTGCTTTTAATAGGGTATGATCGATGGCTTGCGCGACGGCGTGCCAATCCATATTTGCGGAAAGTTTTGGTGTTTCGGTAGCACTACTTTGTGACATACAAAAATTCTACTCGATTCAGCGAGCTCCGATGACAGCAATCTCACGCCATCTGCTCGGAAAATAGCCTTACGGAACGACGCAGATATCTGCCAGGTTGCGGTAGCGTTCGGCGTAATCCATCCCATAGCCGACCACGAATTCATCCGGAATCTCGAATCCGACATAGTCTGCCTGGATGGGTTGCTGACGACGTGCTGCTTTATCCAGCAGGGTCGCGATCTTGAACGCCTTCGGCTTATGGGCCTTCAGTATTTTCGATAGATACATCATCGTCAGTCCGGTATCGAGGATGTCTTCGACCAGAATGATGTTCTTGCCTTCCATCGATTGGTCCACGTCTTTCAACATCCGAACTTCGCCGCTGTTCTGCTTTTCGTTGCCGTAGCTGGAAACGGAGATGAAGTCGAAGGTTGCGTCTAGGTCGATGGCGCGCGAAAGATCGGCAAGGAAGATGGTGGCACCCTTGAGCACGCCGATCAGCGTGACAGGTTCGCCCTTGAAATCGCGGCTGATCTCGGCTCCGAGAGCGGCCACGCGTTCTGCAATTTGTTGGCGGGAGAAAAGGACTTTCAATTCAGACACGTTACCCTGCTCCGAAATCAGTGCAAATTCAAGCAATTGGAAGAAAGACGGATAGTAGATGGAAATCGCAGATAGTTCAAGAGAGCAGTGTTTATTCTCTGATTTTCTGATTCCCGGTTCCTCTGTATTATGGCCATTCCTACTTAGATCGTTGCAAGGAGAAGGCATGCGCAGCTTACACGCATTCCGCCCGTTCCAACTCGTCGCCGTCATTCTGTTGTCTGTTCTTTCGGCTGTCGGCCAAACGCCCGTCGTCCATGAAACCACCTCGCCCGAGCAGCGCACCGCCCACTATCTGGACTCGGTCAAGGGGCAGCCTTCGCTGCTTTTCAATTTTCTTCACGATATGCCGAAGGGTGGCGACCTGCACAACCACATGACAGGCGCCGTCTACGCTGAGAGTTACATTCAGTGGGCGGCCGAATCCCATCTCTGCGCCGATCGCAAGTCGTTTTCGCTCTCGGCGCAACCCTGTAAGGAGGGACAGGTTCCCGCGAAGCAGGCGCTCACCGACCCCGTTTTATATCGCAATCTGCTCGGCGCATGGTCGATGCTGGGATGGCCCTGGTCGCAGATGTCGGCGCACGACCACTTCTTCGATACTTTCCTCAAATTCGACCCTGCCGGCACCGGTTACTACGGCGACATGCTGGCCGAACTCGCCGCACGGAACGCTGACGGCAATGTGCAATATCTTGAATTGATGCTTTCGCCCGACGAATTCCGCTCCATCGGAGTAGGCGCCCAAAGCGGGTGGAACGATAACTTCGCGACCATGCGCGAGAAGATGCTCGCCGCCGGAATCAAGAGCCTCGTCGTCGATTCGCGCAAGAAACTCGATACTTGGGAAGCGCGCCGCGACGACCTGCTCCACTGCCGCGACACCAATAAATCGCGCGCCGCCGCCGGGTGCAAGGTGAAGATGCGCTACGTCTTCCAGGTGCTCCGCGGATTCCCACGCGAACAGGTTTTTGCCCAGATACTGACGGCCTTTGAAATGGCGCAAGCCGATTCCCGCGTCGTCGCTCTCAATCTGGTGATGCCCGAAGACGCGCTCATTCCCATGCGCGATTACAGCCTGCACATGCGCATGCTCAACTTCCTTCATGAAATGTATCCCGCCGTTCACATCACGCTGCACGCAGGAGAACTCGCCCCCGGCCTCGTCCCACCCGACGGCCTTCGCTTCCACATCCGCGAAGCCATCGAGGTTGGACACGCCGAGCGCATCGGGCACGGTGTCGACGTCATGCATGAAGACGACGCATTCGGTTTGCTCAAGTTGATGGCCCAGAAAAACATCCTCGCCGAGATCTGTCTCACGTCGAACGACATGATCCTCGGCGTAAAGGGAAAGCAGCATCCCTTGGCGATGTACCTGAAATATGGCGTGCCCGTCGCTATCTCTACCGACGACGAAGGTGTTGCGCGTTCCGAGATGACGCGCGAATACATGAAAGCCGTGGATGAACAATCACTCGACTACATCACCTTGAAGAAGATGGCGCGCCACAGTATCGAATACTCTTTCCTGCCGGGCGCAAGTCTCTGGAGCGATGCAAGAAAGTTCACGGAAGCCAAAGAGTGCTCCACAGAAAAATACGCTGCCAAGCCCAGCCCCGCCTGCGAGAAATTCCTGACAGGCAGCGAGAAGGCTCAGATGCAGTGGCAACTGGAACATGCCTTCGCCGAGTTCGAAGCGAAGTATTGAACGGCAGACCTCAGTCGCCAGACGCCAGCTAGAACCTGAACGGCAGACCTCAGACATCAGACCCCAGACGTTTGACGTCAGCTAGAACCTTTAAATCCGAAAGCAAGACGGCAGACGTTACCTAAAATCAAAAAGGCCTTCCCGTTCCGGAAGGCCTTTCATCTTGTATGTTACGTCTTGGTTTTTAGCTGAAAGCTGACAGCTGACAGCTGACGTCCGACGTCTAGCGTCCGACGTCTATCACTCTTCCAGCCTGAAGCCTTCCGGCAGCAATTCCGCAATTGGGGTTTGCCTGATCTCACCGTCTTTTGCGCGGTAGATCACGATCGCCTTCGGCCCGTGTTCGTAGATCACCTGGCGACAGGCTCCGCAGGGAGCGCAGGGAATCCCATCGCGATTCACGCAGGCAATGGCCGCAATCTCCAGTTTGCCGCTGCGCTTTGCGTCTGCGATGGCGGTGAAGATCGCCGTCCGCTCCGCGCAATTGGTCAGTCCGTAAGACGAATTCTCCACGTTGCAACCCGCGTAGCTTTCGCCCTTCGTGGTCACGAACGCCGAGCCCACAAAAAACTTACTGAAGGGCGCATAAGCGCGCGTGCTCACTTCCTGCGCGGCCTTCAGCAAACGGTCTTGCTCATCTTGTGCGATGTACGCCATCGGGGCCTCTACTTGGTTGCCGCCGGAGCGCATACCGGCTCCGGCTTCTTCGACGCTCGCGGCGGAGCGTAAGGAGCAGGCTCCTTTTCGCTTTCCACCCAAGCCGTGTACCACATATTCAACAGCATTTGTGACCCGGCGGCCAAACGTTTACGAAGGAATTCGCGCGACTCTTTTGTTCCTGCACCCTCGAACCCGCAAGCCTTCTCCAGTTTATAGACATCTTCCACGTGGCTCTGCGATTCCCGCAGATAAGCCAGGTAGTCCTGCAGAGGATTCTCTAGTCTCTTCGGAGCGACCACCAGGTCGGCGAAGGGCAACTGGTCCATGTTCTTGCTCAGGAACAGTCCTTCCATTCTCCAGTGAATATCGTGCTCGGTCGTATATCCATTCGGATTCGCACCCGTCCAACCGTTGTACTGAATCGTGGTGTGGAGCGGGTTTGATCCGTCGGCAACGTAGTGTCCGAGGACGCCGGCGTAGTGAATCGCGTTCGCTTCGGCCGTCGCAGTCGAACGGCCTTCTTTCTGCGCCTTGCGATATTCGCGGAATGCCACCTTCAACCGGTCGTACATTTCGATGGCTGCGTAAGGCTGCAATCCGATCTTTTCCGGCGTCATCGTGTCGTACTCTTTGTCGCCGGGCTTCATCTGCGCGCGATGTTCATAAACGGCCTTGATGAACAGGAAGCGGTCGTTGGGAAGTGGCTTCATCCAATCCACCATCTCCATATCCATGAAGTGCTCGGGCTCTTGCGCATACTTCAGCGTGGCTTCCGACTTCTCCCGCCAGCGGTCGGGCTCAGGGCCAAGGTAGGCCAAGGTGTCCGACGAGTTCTTTAAGAACTGCGGCATATCTGCCGTGACTTTTTGGGCGGCTACCCTATTGATAGCCATATGACCTTCATTGCCCCATGTGATGGCGATGGTCGGGATGAGAATGACGAGTGCGGAGATTGCGAGAATACGAATGATCTTTTTACGCATGGTTCCTGTGCTTTCCTGATGTGAGCTGAACGAAGCAGGGTAGCAGATGCGGGGTTCGCTGGCGAGTAAATCCGAATGACGTTGTTCTCCTTACGCACAGATACTCCCAATGGAAAAGGCCGCCCAGAGGCGGCCTGCTCACAACTTTGCGATCAACTCTTCACGCCTGCGCCCTTGCCTAACGCTGCCGTGGCCGAGTCCTGCATTTTTTTCAGCCGCTCCATATTCGGCTCGAAACATCGGCGGCAGCGCGCTTCATACATTCCCGCCGCGCCCACCACCACCAGATCATCACTGGCGATCAATCGCTGCGTATGCTTCGCCGGATTGCCACATTGCATGCAGATGGCCAGCGCCTTCGTGATCTCTTCCGCGACCGCCAGCAACTCCGGCATCGGATGGAAAGGCCTTCCCAGGTAATCCGTGTCCAGTCCCGCGATGATGACCCTTTTGCCCATATCGGCGAGGCGAACCACAAGGTCCACGATTCCATCGCCCATGAACTGCGCTTCGTCGATACCGATCACCTCTGTGCGCCAATCCAGCTTTCTTTCCAACTCCGCGGAGTCCTTAACGGCTTCCGACGGAATCTTCAACTCGCTGTGGCTGACAATATGGTCGTCCGAATAGCGTTGGTCGATACCGGGCTTGAATATCTGCACGCGTTGCCGCGCAATCTCCGCCCGACGCAGCCTGCGGATCAATTCCTCGCTCTTGCCGCTGAACATCGGGCCACAGACAACTTCGATCCAGCCAATACTTCCCTTAGTGAAATTCATCGTCCTTTTCCCTGCTCTCCGTCAGCGGCATCTGAAAGCTTTTTCCAGCGAAACGCGTACATCGCAGCCAGCATCAATCCGATTATTCCCAACCAGAAATGGCGATTGTGCAGCGGGTCCTGTTGGCCGTCATACAATTGCGCGCATCCCAGCACAAACCAGCCGAAGCCGATCAGGGCCGCTATTGTAGGCGTCATTTTCCCGCGCACGTCGCCTCCATGCTTCCCGAGATCGACTGCATCGCCAGAAACGCCTTCAACTCATCGAAGTCTGCGAACACTTCCGTCGCGCAGCCCAGCAGCCATCCGCTGATCTTCGTCACCGGCATTCCTGCAACCAGGTAAACCGGGATGCCGCGCCTGTGCGCGATCGTCAACTCGCCTTGCGAACCCGCACCGCGTCCCG
>JBBRZF010000143.1:0-9362 GCA_038236965.1 Terriglobales bacterium
CGAGCGGCACGACGAGAATGCCGAAGAACATCACCATCCACGGCATCGTCCGCCACCGGCACTTGTCGCCCATGAAGCCCATGAGGAACTCGATCATGTACGCTAACGCCCCGAGGCCGGCATCGGGAATCGGAAAGGATCGTGAGACCGTGGAAGTGAGGACATTCTGCGTGCCGAGACCGAATAGCGGGTCGGCGAAGGAGCGGATATGGCCGAGTTCGAAGGCCGCCATTTGCCGCGAGAGGAGGAAGCCAACGAGACCGAGCACAATGATCGGTGCTCGCTGGGGCCACGTGGAAGGGTTATACGACCAACCCGGGGGCGCGTCCGGGCCGGGCAGCGTACGCATACCGGGCATTGGCACGAGAATCGCGAAGACGATCACCAGTGCACCGGCGAGGGTGTCATTGGCGTAGGCGCCCGCCGTGGGCGCCCAGAAGATGAGCGGGGCGGCAAGAAGCCACACGCCGACAAGCGAATTCACCCATTGGGCCCAGAAGAAGCGGGGGTACAGCGAAAGAGCCGCGAACAAGATCACCAGCGCCCCACTCACTAAATCACTGGCCTCAAGAGGCGTGCTGCGATATCCGAGAGAGAACGGACTGGTTATGAGCCACACGCCGAGGAACATGTTGGCGAAGTGCGGCCAGGGCGCTGCATGGCCATGTGCCATCATCGCTCCGGGCCCGTCCGTATCGGGCTCGTGCTTTCGCGTCACTTCATCGGCGCTGGGCGTGTGCGCTGGACTATGCGCTGGCGGAGGTGCAGGATCGACCTGGTGAGTGTGGTCAGGTTTCACCTTATGCGGACCTCTTTGATTTCGGCGGGTGCTCCTCAATCTCTGCTGGTAGCTCCAGTTTGTTCTCGCGGTACCAGCCGGAAGGGTCAGCCTTAAGCGCCTCCACCATCTTCGGAAGCGTTTCGCGGAGCGAACGCTTGGGCTCCCAGTCGAGCAAAGTACGAGCGCGGGTGATGTCGAGCGCGTAATGGTCGTTGGCGCGGTCAATCATCCACGGCTTAATGAACGGTTTGCCGGGAAGCTGGTCCTCGACCCATGCGCCAACTTTCGCGATCGGGCGGGGAACTTCGTACGTTTCCCAGGATTCGCCGTGGATTAGCCTGGCCAGCGTGTGCTGAATCTCGTCGTAGCTCAGCGCCTCTGGTTCACCTACAAGTAGCGGAAGCTCGTGCGGCAACTGGGCACGACGATCCACTACGCGCGCGATGGCGTCCACCAAATCATCCACGTGGAGAAAGGCTTGGCCATGAGCGGTCTCGCCCGAATAGAAATGACTATTGAGCTGGCGTTCGTAAATACGCTGGATCTGATGCGCCAACGGGATGGAGTGGCAGCCGTCGTCGTAAACCCCGGCGATGCGGAGCAGGACTGCCGGAATATCACCGCGCTGCTCCCGGATGAGTTGTTCGGTGCGGACCTTCGATTCGGGATAAGCCCAAGTGGGCGCCAGCGGCGAGTCTTCCGTGATGAACTGACCCGGCTCGACCGGTCCGTGCACGAGCATGGTGCTGGAAAAAACGAACTGGGCCACCTGAAAGCCAGCGCCCTGCAACTCACTCAGGAGTCGTCCGGTGCCACGCACGGTGATCTCATCGTACTTCGTGGTCGGTGCTCCCAGGAAATCGTAGTAGGCCGCGAGATGAATTACTGCGGCAATCTGCATTCCGTGGTGCTCACGGATGATACGGAGTCCTTCCGCCACGCTGTCGTCCGAGGTGACATCGACAGGTATGTATTTACAACCGGGCGGCGGTGAATTGGTCGCCTCACGGTCGAAGCCGATGATGCTCTCGAAGCGTCCGGCCATCCGGCGCATCACCGCGCTTCCGATCATTCCGCTGGCTCCTGTAACAAGGACAATTCCGTTCTGTGGTTTCATCCGTGCCTCCGTATTCATCATTCGTTTCTTTATCGCGAGCGGGAAAGTTTGCAGACCTTACCCTCCAATCTGAGCGCAAGCCCCGCTTCGAGGACCGGCTCGGGGCATGGTCCGTGATAGACCTGCCCGACGGGATTCAACTTCCTGGCTTTTGACTGGCGTATTGCTGTGGGTTTTCATCAAACTTCTTTTTGCAGCCTTGGCCGCAAAAGTAGTAGGTAGTATCCCGATATGTCGATTCTGCAGCATTTTGGTCATCGACCTTCATGCCGCAAACCGGATCCGTATGTGTCGCCATCATTTATCTCCTTTTGAATTACGCTGCGTAACCGCAGCTTCGTTCGTTCGCCTCACCGCGTTCGTTTCGGTTCAATTTCTGGTTGAAATACTATTTGAGAAGCAAAGTTCTTTCTTTTGGTTGTCGGAACCTGGAATCCGAGGCCAAAGAGCATGCTCTTGTTCACCCGCTCCTTATAGAACCCGCCCGCTGAACCTCATTTCTTGACCTACATAGAACTTGATTGACATACATAGAAGTGCAATGTATAAGACTTCTACGTATGGATATGGGTAAGGATCTTGTTGCTGCTTCTGCCACGCCGCTCGTGCTCGCCATTCTGGCCGAAGGCGATAGCTACGGCTACGCCCTCATCAAGCGAGTGGCTGAGTTGTCAGGCGGCCACCTACAGTGGACCGACGGCATGCTTTATCCCGTGCTGCACCGGCTTGAACGCCAAGGTCTTGTCGCGGCCAAGTGGTCTGCTTCCGAGAACGGCCGCAGGCGTAAGTACTACTCGATCACCCACGAGGGCCGGGCGCAGCTCGAAGCGCAGCGGCAGCAATGGAACGTCGTGGACGGAACCCTGCGGGGTATCTGGATGATGGAGGCTTGCACCGCATGACGACCTTTACGGATCAGCCGCTTGAGGAACAAATCGCACAGTGGCGGGCCTACGTAAGCCGCCGGCAGGTGCTTCACGGTGCCGATGTCGAGGAGCTCGAGGGACATCTGCGCGATCAATTGGCGGCGCTCACCGAGGCCGGTCTAGCTGGGGATGAAGCTTTCCTGGTGGCGGTGAAGCGCATGGGCAGTCTCGATGAGCTGTCACGCGAGTTTGCGCGCGCGCACTCCGAGCGGTTGTGGAAGCAGCTGGTGATTGCCCCCGATGCTGTCGAGGCCTCGGCGAACACGTCGCACACTGAGGCGTTCGTGGTACTGGGCCTTGCCGTGGCCGCGGCGTTGGCCATCAAGGTGCCGGCGCTGTTCGGACTCCGGCTCGGCGGTGCTGACGCGGCGTTCTATGCCCGTAACGCCAGCCTGTTCGTGTTTCCGCTGCTCACCGCCTACTTCCTGTGGAAGCGCGGGACGGAGGTTGTAAGCCGCCTGTGGTTGGCGCTGCCCTTTGCGGCCGCGGGTGTTTTCGCCAACGTTTTCCCCTTTGGCACGGGCAGCAACACTGAGATGCTGACGGCTCTGCACTTGCCGATCGCGCTATGGCTGGTGGTTGGATTCGCGTACGTCCGAAGCCGCTGGTTCGCCGACGGCGGGCGCATGAACTTCGTGCGGTTCTCGGGCGAGCTGGTCATCTACTACGTGCTCATCGCGCTTGGCGGCGGCGTGCTCACCGGCTTTACGATGATGATGTTCCAGTCGATCGGGATGAACGCTGAATGGCTGGCGGAGGGCTGGATCATCCCCTGCGGAGCGATGGGGGCGGTCATTATCGGATCGTGGCTCGTGGAGGCAAAGCAAAGTGTCATCGAAAACATGGCGCCCGTGCTGACCAGGCTGTTCACGCCACTGTTCACGCTTTTGCTACTGGTGTTTCTGGCCACGATCGCATGGACAGGCAGCCCCATCAAGGTGGAGCGCGAGGTACTGATCGGCTTCGACCTGCTGCTGGTGGTGGTCGTTGGACTGGTGCTCTACGCCGCCTCTGCCCGCGATCCGCAGGCGCCGCCCGACTTCTTCGACGGACTACAACTGTTGCTCATCGTCAGCGCGCTGGTGGTCGATGGAGTGGCGCTCGCGGCGATCGTAGCCCGCATCTCCGAGTTTGGCTTCACTCCGAACCGGGTGGCGGCTCTTGGCGAGAATCTGATTCTGCTCGTCAACCTCGCGTGGACGGCGTGGCTCTATGCGCGCTTCCTGCGTCGGCGGGGCTCGTTTGCCACCCTCGAGCGATGGCAGATCACCTATCTGCCTGTGTACTCCATATGGGCGGCACTGGTGGTCGTCGTGTTCCCGCCCCTTTTCGGCTACCGTTGATTCACCATCAGGCATGACGACGTATCCGTAAACACAGAGGCGGTAATTGCGACGGATTCGAGTGCTTGCTCGAAGGTGTACTTGGCGGAGTCGGAAAGAAACGATGTCCGGCGACGGTGACAGACAAAAGGTGATGAAGTGCGTCTGTCCGGATTGGTGGAAGAGTTTGAGTCGTGAAGGCACGAGGTTCAGAGTAGTCCGGAGCCTTGAACGGGCCACCCGCGGTTCAATGTTTCCCACTCTTATGCAAAGGATTGCGCCTCCCCGTTGCTGATCACAGGCAAGTGCTTGATTTTAACTAGCGACGGAATGGCCTCTGAGGTGCTTATTGTTGATAACAACTGCGCAGGGCCAGATAGGCTTCCCCCTACCTATCTTTGCAGTGCGGGCCGGCCCAATCCATCAATAGTCTCGCCTCCATTCAGGCGTAAAGAACGCTCCCTCGATAGTCTCGCCTCCATTCAGGCGTAAAGCATAGGTGCCCACCAAGGTGGAGCGCCGGAGGAAAACGGTATGCGCTTACGCTATTTTTGTTTGCTGATTGTGCCAATTTTGACACTCCATGCCTATGCGTACACTGCCCTTGGAACCGCAGGTAGTTTTGCAGTTTTAGGCGGCTCGACGGTAACCAACACCGGCGCGACAATTGTCCGCGGAAATCTGGGCGTCTCGCCAGGTTCGGCAGTAACCGGGTTCCCACCGGGCACCGTTTTTGGAACGATACACGCCGCTAATGCAGTGGCCGCTCAGGCTCAAGCTGATAACAACACCGCGTTCAATAGTCTGGCAGCCATGCCGTTTGCCACCAATCTGACTGGTCAAAACCTGGGTGGACTCACCCTTTTTTCAGGCGTCTATCATTTTGACAGCTCCGCTCAGTTGACCGGAGCGCTGATTCTCGATGCCCAAGGGAACGACAATGCCTTCTGGGTGTTCCAGATCGGCAGCACTCTCACGACCGCGAGCGCTTCGAATGTTCACATCATCAACCTTGGTTCAAATCCCAATAATGGCTTGTTCTGGCAGGTCGGCAGTTCCGCGACCCTGGGCACGAATACAGCATTTGAAGGAAATATTCTTGCGCTCACCAGCATCACTCTAAACACCGGTGCAACCATTGACTGCGGTAGGGCCTTAGCGCAAAACGGCGCAGTGACGATGGATACGAACACCATCTCTATCGGCTGTGTGGGAACTGGGCTGGAAGGCAGCGATGGTTTGAGCGGAAGCCTTTCCGCTGATAATAGCCCCGTTCCGGAACCTGCGAGCATTGCCCTGCTCGGCCCAGGACTGTTTTCTCTGTTTGGCATGGTGCGACGCAGAATCCGCAAGTAACCATTCCCGAGTAGAGTGCCATCCTTATGCCGCTTCCGCAGCGTAAGGATGGCCGGGTTCTATAAGAGGGGCCTCCCAAGTAAAAACATCTTTCGCCGAAGCGGTTCGTCCAGCGATGCCGTGTCATCGTAATTGCGTTGCTTCCGAGCGGTCGGCCCGTGCGCCTCAAAGCAGCGTAGTGGGCGGCACATTCAAGCCTTCCTTTGGCTTGAGCGGGGCGCAGATACTGCTGGGCAGAGTGTTCCTGCTGCGCGTTCGCGTTTTCTAGCCGTCGACTCCCATTCAATCTCAACACATCCTGCCTCGCCGTGTGTGTAGTGGCGGAAACCGCTCCACGCCCACTCGTCCGGCGTTACTCATAATCCGCGATCGACGGGATTCGATGAATATACCTGAGTTTTTCGACGGTCGGGTGGATCGAGTTGGTGGAGTTATCTCAGCCGTCCCTACGGGACTGAGTTCGTAGCGGAACGGGTTCCCAGCACTTCGTGCTGGGCTAATCTCGGAGCGTGCCTACGGCACGCAGATCGGAGCAAAACTGCGCGCGAAGGAGACACGGAGAAAGGCAAGTTCTGAAGAGAGCTGAAGCGGAAGCGAAGTCAAAGGCCGTAGAAAGCGGGTTTGTGGAATCTCAGATAACGCCGCAAAAGCGCGGGGCGAACCTGTGGCACCAGGCCTTCTACCGTCGCGTATCGTCTACTGCTGTAGCTTGGAATAGCGTAGGGTCCACAGAATCAAGGGGATTTGGAGCGGAAGACGAAGCCACTGCACCCAGCCTTGGCCAAAAAATCCGGAGAACGGCACGTGAGAGACCGCAGTGTAAATGTTGGCCGGGAAAACGGCGACGAGCAACAATGCCATCCCCCACGCAGCCGCACGCTTTGTAAATGGCAGTAGCAGGCCAATTCCCCCAGCGATCTCCGCGACCCCGCTGATTAGCACAAGTAGACGGGGCTCAGGAAAAGCCGGCGGCACGATGCGAACGTAGGTCTCCGGAACAACGAAATGCAAGATTCCCGCCCCGACGAAGAACGCGGCCAGCAACACGCGAGCGCTCATGTATAGTGCTCCAAGAAATTGCAGCCAAGTTTTGCGGATTGGGACGACACCCTACCGGTAATTAAAAAACGCAGCTCCCAGAGAGCTGCGCTTTTCCCCGAGAGGGCAGTATTACTTGCTCGCCTTTGGCATGTCACACTGCTCTGACACCATCTTCATGCTGCTAACCTTCATGGCCATCGCGCCCATGTGATCGTGTTTCATCATCTTGTCATCGGACTTCATCATCTTGTCATCGGACTTCATCATCTTGTCATCGGACTTCATTTTGTCATCTGCCGCCATCTTGTCATCGGACTTCATGGCGCTTCCAGCCATGTCCGATTTTTCCATCATTCCGCTTACTTTGACTTTATGGCCGATATGCGGCTTAAGATCTTCGGAGCTCATGAGTTGAACGCCGTCAGGGTGCTTCTTGTCCATCATCATGTAGGTGCCGTCTTTTTCAGCGATGCACCCGGTCATCGAAATCATCTTGCCGTCGTGATCCGTCTTCTTGTCTTTCATTGATCCGCTGGACATGTCGCCCTGCGCCGAAGCGAAGAGACAACCGGCCAGCACGAACATGAGCATGGTTATAGTTTTCTTCATTGTGTTTCTCCTTGAGTTGGCTGAACGTCTTGTTGTCTAGGAGGCGTACAGTACGTCCGGGGTTAGCTGCAAGATCACTCTTTTAATAAGCCAGCCGATCGCAGCACTGAAAAGGCGGGTTACGGGAAGAGACTGAGGGCGAAGACGCGAAAGAAAGCCGCTACACCGAGAGTACGTGCGCCCAGCAACCCTCTTGTACCCGAACGAAAGTTTCTGCCAGGCGGCGTTGAAATTTGGGCAGCAATTCCGCTTAGGGGCTGCGAGTGGCCGATTCAAGCCTTCCTTTTGTTGGGTGGGAGGAAATTCTTAAGCCGCGCGATCCCGTATGGCGTCGTGTACGCGTGTGCGAAGCTTTTCGTCGATGGAGAGGCCGTGGGCTTCGCGTCCATGTTTCTCTATGTCGGGCATCATCTCCTGCTCGTTGTTGCCGACGACGCTCCAAGTGCAGCCGGTGGGACCCACTTCGTTGCAGTTGAAGACCTTCTCTCCGCGCACATCGGGATTGTCGCTAAGCTGTTGCGAGCGTTTACGCATCTCTCCGGTGTGTCCGTGCGATTCGGTGGCTGCTGGATTCTCGTCCTTCTCGTTGCCTGGGTAAGAGGTGTGACGCACATCGCCGGCGCCCTTGGCGCTGGGCTTCGATGCGCCCGGATTGGTTCCGCCAATCAGCGTGCGCTCATCGCTGGTGGTGCCGTAGCCCTCGGTTCCTACGCTCGGCGCGGACGGATTGATGCCTCCGTCGCGATGGATGGTCTCGGGATTTGTGCCTGGATCTCTCAGCTTTTTATCGGAGTTTGAGTTCTTCATAAGAACGATTTTCGCAAGGAACCAGAGCTGGGTGGGGAGAATTCGAGGGCTGCCTCTGGAATTCCTGGTCTGCAGTGCGTCACAACAGGGGAGTGATGCTCGTCACCGCCCGACGTGAGCAGCGGTGATATTGATGAAGTCATGAAAACCGATGCGAAAGCCCAGACTGCTCCCGGAAAAATCGATCTCAACGTGGCGCCAACAGCGATGGAATGCCGCAGTTGCGGGCTGAGCTATTGCGATTGCGAAATGTGCGACGGCAGCGGCACCGTGCAGGTCACGCCGCTCGAAGAAGTTCCGGAAAAAGGCGAGTAAAAGACCGCCATCGCCTACTTGGCAGTCTTTTTCTTCGCCTTCGGAGCCGGTTTCTTCTGCGCGGGCGCGGGTTTCTTCTGCTCTGGGGCGGGCGTCTTCTGCGCGGGCGCGGGTTTCTTCTGCTCTGGGGCGGGGGTCTCTACTGCGGGTTTCAGGCGCTCTGCCTGGGCTTTAGCGCGCGCAGCCTGCTGCTTTTCGCGCTCTGCTTCCGACTGCAGTTCCGAGTAAGACTTCTTCCGATTCTTCGTCATAACCCTCATCATACGTCAGCGAATGGGAAACCGCTGACGAGAACGCTACTAGCTTTTCTTCTTCTGCCTGGCGCGACGCTCTTTCGCCCAGTTTTCCTTCACCACTTGCTGTCCGCGAGCGAGGCCTAGCGCGTCCGCGGGCACGTCTTGCGTGATGCAGGAACCTGCGCCGACATAGGCTCGCTTGCCGATCTTGACGGGCGCGACCAGCGTGCTGTCGCTGCCGACGAAGGCCCCGTCGTCGATGACGGTCACGTGTTTGTTCACGCCGTCGTAGTTGCAGGTGATGGTGCCCGCGCCAATGTTGACGCCTTCGCCTATTTCGGCATCGCCAAGATAGCTGAGGTGGTTTGCTTTGGAGCCGCGCCCGAGGCGGGTCTTTTTCGTTTCGACGAAGTTGCCGACGTGCGCGCCTTCGCCAATATGACTCTGAGGGCGCAGGTGGGAATAGGGACCGAGCAGCGCGTTGTTTTCAACGACGGCTTCTTCCATGATGCATCCGTGGCGCACGAGTACGTTATCGCCGAGTCGCGAGTTGGTAATAACCGAGTAAGAGCGTATGCGGCAGTCGCCGCCGATGGTGGTGCGTCCAAGAAGCTGTACAAAAGGTTCGATGACCGTGTCTGCTCCAATGGTTACGTCGGCATCGATGAGGCAGGTGTCTGGCTGGAAGATGCTGACACCAGCGGCCATGAGTTCCGCGCACTTGCGGCGTCGAAGAACCGAGTCAAGCAGAGCGAGTTCGGCTCGCGTGTTGACGCCCAGAACTTCCTGAAAATCCGTCGCCGGGAGTGCGAGGACCTTGGCGCCTTTTTCGCGAAGGATGGCGGCCATGTC
>JBBRZF010000144.1:0-9270 GCA_038236965.1 Terriglobales bacterium
AAGAATCCGGCGTACGCCGAAAAACAAAAGCCTGCGCTGCAGACGCGACAACTTTCCGAGAGTCCGGCAATACCAACGGGGACGGCTATCCGCATGAAGTTGCAGAGCGCGATCTCCACGCACCAGAGCCAGGACGGCGACACCTTTACCGGGCGCGTGACGGAAGACGTCGTCGTGGATGGCAATACGGTGATCCCGGCGGGCGCGTCGTTGAGCGGACGCGTTACGCGACTGAGCGAGCCTCGGCGCTTCGCTGGCGTGCCGAGCATCGACCTGCGTCCGGAGACGGTCACGCTGCCTAATGGCACGGCGTTCAACATCACGGCCATGGTGGTGGACACGGGGAATCCGAAGCTTTACACGGTGACGGATGAAGGCCGAATCAAGGGCAAGGGTCGCACGAAGGCCGACAATATCGTGCTGGCGGGAGCGACCGGAAGCGGCGCAGTTGCCGGAGCCATCTTCGGCGGAGGCGTGGGCTCGGTGGTGGGCGCGGCTGTGGGCGCAAGCGCGTCAACCGGAAGCTGGCTGATCAAGCGCAATTCCGAAGTGCTGCCGGCAGGAACGGAAATCATTATGGAATTGAGCCGTCCGATAGCGGTGGAAGGCGAGCAGTAAAGCGATTTACGGATTTCCGGATTTGAGGATTTACGGATTTAGAGGTTGAAGGCAGCGGCGGCGCTTAATGCGTCGCCGTTTTTTATTGGGGCGATTCGGTGATGGATAGATTCCTGTTGCCTGGTGTGGGAGTGGGGTGGAGACTGGATTCGAAACGGTTCTTGGTCACAGAGGGATGAAATGGCTGGTGAGACATTGTTCCGCCGCATGATCTTTCGACGTTATGGATCACCGGATGTTTTCGAGTGGGATGACGCTCCCGTGCGAGCGCTGGCGTCCGGCGAGGTGTTGTTGCGGGTGCGCTACATCGGCGTAAATTACGCCGACATTATTGCGCGCCGCGGGTACTACAAGTGGATAGGACGTCCGCCTGCGTGTCCGGGCTTCGAGGTTGCGGGCGAGGTCATCGACAAAGCGAGCGACGTTGCGCTTCCGCTGGGAGCGCGGGTTGCGGCCATCACACGTTTCGGCGGATACACGGAGGCGCTGATAGCCCGGGCCGACCGCTTGATTCGCATTCCTGACGAAATGCCTCTGCAAGACGCCGCTGCGCTGCCCGCGGTTTACATCACCGCATATCACTCGCTGGTGAACGTGATGCGCGTCAGGCGCGGGGAATCCATCCTCATACAGGCGGTTGCGGGCAGCGTGGGTACGGCCGCGCTGCAATTGGCAAAACACTTTGGGCTGACGACTTATGGAACGGCGAGCAGCGAGAAGAAATTGGAATTTGCGCGACAGCATGGTCTCGATCACGGAATCAATTACCGGGCGAACGACTTTGAGGATGAGGTGAAACGGCTGACCGGGGGACGCGGCGTGCAGTTCGTACTGGACTCGCTGGGCGGCTACGGTCTGCGAAAAGGAATGCGCTGCCTGGCGACGGGCGGACACTGCGTGACGATAGGTGCAGCCGGAGTGGTTCCGCCCATCGGCTTCAGTTGGCGCGCGCTGCGGGAGTGGCGGCGCATCACGGTGGACCTGGTGAAGGGCGGTGTCTATCACCCATTCAAACTGCTGGAGACCAACAGCGGGATTTCAGGAGTGCAGATCCTTCTGCTGTGGGACGAGGTCGGCCGACTGCAACCGATCATCGAACACCTGATGCAGCTATACCGGGAGGGCGCGATCAAACCGGCTGTCGGCGACGTTTTCTCATTGGCGGAGGTGGCGCGAGCTCATGCGTTGGTGGAATCGCGCGGATCGATGGGGAAGGTGTTGCTGAAGGCGGAGTGAGAGGGGTTAGCCTACAAGTGGCTAACGTACAACTCTGAACACAAACCGGTTTGAAGAAGATTGTACTTAACCCACGTTAACGCCGAAAGGCGCGGCGCGAACGTGGGGCACCGGGCGCTCAGGATGACGAGTGGGGTGGTCAGAGTTAGCTGGATGTTTGCGCGTAGGAGTATTCGGCTAGTTCGTCTTCGGGGAGGACAGGGAGTTCGACGGCGCCTTCCATGGGGAGGGCGTCCACGGGCAGGCGGTCTCGCCAGAGGCTGAAACGCAAGCGGATGGTGCTTCCCTTTTCCGCGCCTAGCATGGCGAGCGGAATGGCGAATTCGAAGACGTGCTGGACGGCGACTTCCACGTCCGCAGGCAATACGTTGGTGGCGATAGGCGACTTGGCCTTGGGTTCGCGCAGCTCCCACTCGGTGATGTGCGCGTCGGCGATGCTAGTTAACAACTGGAGCGAGTGTTGCGTGCCGTTATTCCCCATCTCGATGTTGACGATGACTTCGCACTTCCCTTCGGGCGCGCCGCCGGTGAAATCCAGGCGTCCGTAGAGCTTTGTATCGTCGATACCGGCCTGGAGGGATTCGAGCGCGAACTCGCGGCCATGCATGGAACTGGTGGTGCGGTCGGCGGAATAGAGCGCGGCACCAAGCCAATCGAAGTAGCGCGCGGTGCGTCCGTCGATGTTGGGATGGACATAAGCGAGTTGCGGAATGATCTTGGGCTGGGCGACGCCGTGAGCGATAGGCTGCGAGAGATATTCGGGCGGAGTGCCGCCGAGCGCGGTGTAGACGTTGGAGAGATGCGTCCGATAGAGTTCGTCGAAATCGCGATCGTTGGCGGAGTGGTGCTCGGGGCCGTACCACCAATTCCAATCGCTGCCTTCGGAGATGAGCAGTTCCTCGTAAGCTAGGGCACGCTGGTCGGCGGTCGCCTTTTTCTCATGGGCGGTGTAGAAGTCGCGAGCGTCGCTGAGTGCGTCCCATGCCTTATTGTCTTCTGGCGCTCCGATCCAGATATTGAAGTTGGCACTGATCCACGAACCGGGAACGAGCAGGCGAAGCTGGCTCATCTTCTTTGGCGTGGTGCGCTCGATGGCTTCGGAAACGGTCACGGCCTCGACACCGGGTTCGCGCTGGAGCGAATCGTAGAAACGGCGCAGGAACTCGCGTCCGGAATGCTCGTAGGTCTCCCACGCATTCTCGCCGTCGAGGATGATGGATACGGTTGCATCTTTCCCTTTATCCAGAACAGGTTGCGCGGCTTCCTTCAAGCTTCGCAGGAGGTGGCTGGCGGCTTCGTGAGCGGCCATTCCGGCATAGACGAAACCGATGAGGTCGGAGAGTCTATGGTCGCGGAAGACAAGGTTCATCTCCGTGCCAGACTTCTGGTAGCGATAGACGTTGTAGAGCTTTTCGGGGCCGTCGCCGGTGAGGCGTCCCTGGTTGTCGCGGTCGAAGTTGTGGCCGATGCTGCGTCCGAGAACGCCTTCGTCGGTAGCGAGCCAGCGAACTCCCTGGGCGGCGGCGATGGAAAGTACCTGCTCACTGACGCTGCCTTCGCTGGGCCACATACCTCGAGGACGTACGCCGAAGGTCTTTTCGTGGAAGTCGAGTGCGCGGCGAATCTGCGCCTCGGCGTCTTCCGGATGGCGGAAGCGTTCCTGCGGAAGCGGCAATCCGGGCGAGGAGGTTGCGCCAATGTTGCTATCGCACACGAGCGGCAGAATGGGATGGTAAAAGGGCGTGGCGGAAATCTCGATGGACCCGCTCTTGGCGGCGTAGGCGTAGGCGGGCAGAACGGCGGCCATGATCTCGCGTTGCTTGTGAAGAACGAAGGCGAGGTCGGAGGCGGTGAAGTCGCGCGCCTTGGCTAAGAGTTCACGAAGGTCGGGCTGCTCGAGAAAAAATTCGTCGAACCAGGCGACCTGCGAGAGGACCTGGAGGTCGGTGTAATCGCGGATTGAGAATCGCGCCTCGGCGCGGAAGGGATCTTCTCCGGCGCTGCGATAGAGATCGTAGAGTTCCTTGAAACGCGGATAACGTCCGATGAGTCGCTGTATGTTGGCCTGAAAAAGATACTGGAGGGCGAAGCGTCGCTCCTTGGGCTCAAGCTCGGCAGCGGGTTTGGAAACGACATCGAGAAAGGGATCGCTGGCCGTTCCGGCGACGTAGTCCTGCAACTGCTGTACGAGCGAAGGGACGATGTTGAAGGTCTGATGGACCTGCGGAAACTCGTCCAGCAGCTTCACCATTCCGTAGTAATCCTTGAGCGCGTGCATGCGGACCCACGGCAGGCGATATTGGCCGGAGACGAGGTCCTTATAAAGAGGCTGGTGCATGTGCCACAACAACGCAACGCGCAGAGTCCCAGTGCTAGCCATCCGTCGGTTCGATTCCTTTACTGCCGCGTTAGAGGTATGCAGACCACAGAATACAGCACAACGTGCCGCTTGCCAGCGCATGCTAGACTCAATCTTCACGCGGTGAGCCGATGTGGTACACCGCGATTGCCGTGCCATCCGGGGAAGGCGCGGTGCAAGGTCGAAAATAGTGCGCATCTTTACCCGCTACATATTGAAAGAAGTGCTGTCGAACGCCCTGATAGGGGCATCGCTGTTCACGTTCATCATCTTCACACGTGACCTGTGGCGCATCCTGGAAGTGGTGGTTCGGGCAAGCGCTCCGCTGCCCAGCGTAGCGGAAATCTTCTTCTTCACTTTGCCAACGGTACTGACGGTGACGCTGCCGATGGGCGCGCTGGTCGGCATATTGATCGGACTGAGCCGCCTGGCCGCCGACAGCGAAGTGACGGCCATGAAGGCCAGCGGACTGGGCGCAGGCACCTTCGTCAAAATCATTTCCATCTTCGCGCTTGCCGCATGGATGCTGGCATTGGTGAACAGCGTGTGGGTTGCGCCGAGGTCGGCAGCCGCGCTGGGACGCCTGCAAGACAGGTTGAAGACATCGCAAGCCTCGTTCGAGATACAGCCGCGGGTCTTCTACGAAGACTTCAAGAACATCGTTCTCTATGTGCAGGACGTGAAGAGCGGCGTGGGCGCTTCGGTGTGGAAGGGCGTGTTCCTGGCAGACGTGACGAATCCGTCGGCGCCTCGCATCACGCTGGCGCAACAGGGACTGGTGATCAACGACGGGCCCGACCGGGTGCGACTGCACCTGATGAACGGCTCGCAGCAGGAAGTACAACCGCGCGATCCCGAGAAGTACTCGATCTCGACCTTTACGGAGACGGACATTCCAATACAGGTGCGTCCGGCGGACAGTGCCGTGGCGAGGAAGGATCTGATTCCGGTCGCGGAGATGACGACGTCGGAACTCTGGTACCGGGCCAACCATCCCGAGGGCGGAGTGGTGAACCAGACGGGCAAAGTGGAGTCGCCGGAGGTTCGCGCGCGCTGGTATCGAGTGGAATTCCATCGGAGATTCGCGCTGCCGACGGCGTGCCTGGTGCTGGCGCTGGTGGGCGTCCCGCTGGGGCTTTCGTCACGCAAGGGCGGCAAGTCCACGGGATTCGTGCTGACGATCATGCTGGTGTTCCTTTATTACCTGATATCACTTTCGGGGATTTCGTTCAGCAGGTCGGCGAAGGTGTCTCCCGTGGTGGGCGTGTGGAGCGCCAACTTCATTTTCCTGATTGCAGGATTGTTCCTGCTGTGGCGGGCGGACAGGAATCCGATCGAGATAGGCTCGCCGCGCGCGTGGTTCGTGCGATTGCGCGACCGCTTGAAGAGCGGGACGGTACTGCAACCCGAAGCAGTGGACGCCGATGAGACGGGCGCATTCGAACGGGCGGTAAGCAGGCGTCGCTTCTTCAGCGCGAAGTTTCCGCTGATACTGGACGACCTGATACTGAAAGATTTTTCGAAATACCTGGGGATGATCCTGCTGACGTTCATCCTGCTGATGCTGGTGTTCACGTTCTTCGAGTTGCTGGGCGACATTGTGCGCAACCGCGTCTCGCCATTCATGATCGGCGAGTACCTGGCGAACGTGACGCCCTCGATGATCTACCTGATGACGCCGTTGAGCGTGTTGCTTGCGGTGCTGGTGACGTTTGGCTTGATGCAGAAATCGAGCGAGATAACGGCGATGAAGGCGACGGGCATCAGCGTCTATCGCATCATTGTGCCGATACTGGTGGTGGCGGGAGTGCTCTCGGCAGGACTGTTCTTTTTTGACCAGTTCTATATTCCGGGCGCGAACCAGCGGCAGGAAACACTGAGGAACACCATCAAGGGCAAACCGGCGCAGACGTATCTGCGTCCTGACCGCAAGTGGATTTTCGGCGAGAACCACTCCATTTATTATTACGAATTTTTCGATCCCGACCAGAACCGCTTTGGAAGTCTGTCGATGTTCGTGTTCGACCCGGCGACCTTCCAGTTGACGCAACGCGTCTATGCGACGCGCGCGCACTGGGAAGACTCACTGCAGAAGTGGGTCTTCGAACGCGGATGGCAGCGGAGTTTCAGCAGTTCAGCGATCGAGAGTTATCGCACCTTCGATGTGGATACGATGGCGGCGGCGACGGAACAGCCGAACTACTTCAAGAAAGAAGTGAAGCAGTCGTCGGAGATGAACTACGACGAACTGCGTCGCTACATACAAGACCTGCAACAGAGCGGCTTCGACGTGGTGCGCCTGCGGGTTCAGTTGCACAAGAAATTTGCCTTCCCGCTGATCACGTTCGTGATGGCGATACTGGCGATTCCCTTCTCGCTCTCGGCGGGCAAGAAGGGCGCGCTGACTTCGGTAGCGGTGGCGATCGGCATCGCCATGGTGTACTGGGTGACCTCGGGATTGTTCGAAGCGATGGGGAACACGAACTACCTGCCAGCGGCGCTGGCGGCGTGGGCTCCGGATGTGCTGTTTGCGCTGGCGGGCGGCTACATGATATTGAAGGTGCCGACGTAGAACGAGCGACGGACGCCGAGCACGACTGAATCCCTCCTGCTAGAATCACATCTAACTTTCCTCATGATTGAGAACCTCAGACCCCTGTTTCCCTACTTCCGAAAATACTGGAAGGGCTACGTCTGGGGGACGATCTCGGTCATCTGCAACAACAGCGTTTGGATACTGTTTCCGCTGGTGATACGACGCGCGATCGATGACCTCTACATGGGGGTTACGCGCGAGAAGCTGATCACCTACGCCGGGCTGCTCATCGGAGTGGCCGTCATCAAGGGCATCTTCCAATTCCTGACGCGGTGGGTGGTGATCGGCATTTCGCGCGAGATCGAATTCGACTTGCGCAACGATTTGTTCCGCCACCTGGAATCGCTTTCTCATTCGTATTACCAGCGCAATCGCACGGGCGACATCATGGCGCGTTCGACGAACGACCTGAATGCAGTGCGCATGCTGCTGGGGCCGGCCATCATGTATTCGGCGAACACGGTTGTGTTCACGGCGGGCGCGCTGGTATTTATGCTGAGCATCAGTCCCAGGCTGACGCTGTGGGCGTTCACGCCGCTGCCCATCGCCAGCATCATCGTGCAATATTTCGGCAAGCAGATACACGACCGCTTTGAACGCATACAGGCGATGTTCAGCGACATCTCGGCACGCGCGCAGGAGAACTTCTCCGGGGCGAGGATCATCCGCGCCTACGCGCAGGAGCAGGCCGAGGTCGAGAGCTTCGAAGTGGACAACAAGGAGTACATCGCGCGTTCGCTGCCGCTGGTGCGCTTGATGGGCATGCTGTGGCCGACGCTGGAACTGATGTTGCAAATAGCCATCGTCATCGTGCTCTGGGTGGGCGGACGCGAGGTGCTGCAAGGTCACCTGAAGATCGGCGGCTTTGTCGCTTTCAACATGTACATGGCGCAGTTGATGTGGCCGGTGATAGCCCTGGGATGGGTGATCAACATCTTCCAGCGCGGGTCGGCCTCGATGGGACGTATCAACGAGATACTTCGCGAGAAGCCGGAGATCGTGGATGATGCGGCACTGGTGCGCGTGCCGGAAGATGCGGAGATACGCGGCGAAATCGAATTCCGCAATCTGAGTTTTGCCTACGATAGCGAATCGCTGGCGGCAAAGCCGGGCGAGAAGATTCCGCCGGGCGCGCTGGTGTTGAAGAACATCAACCTGAAGATTCCTGCGGGTACGAGTCTGGCGATCGTGGGGCCGACGGGTTCGGGGAAATCGACACTGGTCTCGCTGATACCGCGCATCTACGACGCGGCGGCGGGCATGGTACTGATCGACGGTCGCCCGATACGCGAGTATCCGCTGGCGCTACTGAGGAAGAACATCGGCTTCGTGCAGCAGGAGACGTTCCTGTTCAGCGACACGATTCGCGAGAATATCGCCTTCGGCACGGAACAGGCCGACGAAGAAGAAGTGCGACGAGCGGCACGGATTGCGCGCATCGATACCGAGATACAAGAGTTCCCCGAGAAATACGATACGACGGTCGGCGAGCGCGGCATCACCCTGAGCGGCGGACAGAAACAGCGAACAGCCATCGCGCGCGCGGTGATTCGCGATCCGCGCATCCTGGTGCTGGACGACGCGCTGGCCAGTGTGGACACGCAAACGGAAGACCACATCCTGAACCATCTGCGCGAAGTGATGCAGGGACGGACTACGATCTTCATCTCGCATCGCGTCTCGACGGTGCGCAATGCTGACCGCATCGCGGTGCTGCACAGCGGCGCCATTGTGGAGTACGGCACGCACGAAGAACTGCTGGCGATGAACGGCTACTACACCGAGCTATACAATAAGCAATTGCTGGAAGAAGAGCTGGAGACGGTTTAGCCAGCTCCGTAGTGGAAGCACCAAGAACGCTCATGCTGCGCACCGTGACTCAAGAACTCCTCGATAGCGACAGCGGCACCCCGCGGGAGATCGCGGAGTCGCTGGCTGATCTGCGCTGGATCAATCGCGCCTTTGGCGGGACAAGCACAACAGAGACACTGGTACGACGGGTGGTGCACGAAATCGGTACCCGCGAACTTTCGTTGCTGGAAATCGCGGCTGGTTCGGGAGACATTCCGCTCACGGTGCGACGGAGACTGGCTCCAGACGTACGTCTCGACGTTACGCTGCTGGACGCAAACGCGTCCCACCTGCCCGCCAACGCAACCACCGTCATCGGCGACGCGCTGGCACTTCCCTTCGCCGACAACTCCTTCGACATCGTAAGCTGCGCATTGTTTGCGCATCACCTGGAGCCCGAGGAACTAGCGCGGTTCGCACGTGAGGCGCTTCGGGTTGCGCGTCTGGCGGTGTTGATCAACGATCTGCGACGGAGCGCACTGCATCTGGCTTTCGCCTATGCGGGCATGCCGCTGTATCGCTCGCGCCTGACGCGGCACGATTCGGTGGCGTCCGTACGACGCGCTTACACGGAACAGGAGATGAACGCGATGCTGCAACCGCTCGGGAC
>JBBRZF010000145.1:0-9171 GCA_038236965.1 Terriglobales bacterium
CTGCGGGCGCTGCTGGAGTCGTCTGCCGTTTATGACCTTAACTGGCGGGGCAAACTGGTGCTGAGCGGCGATGACCGGGTTCGCTGGCTGAACGGCATGGTTACTGGAAACGTGCGGGACCTGCCGCTCAATCGCGGAACCTACGCATTTGTGTTGAATCCGCAGGGACGCATACAGGGAGACCTTTATGCATTTCAGCGCGGAGAATACCTGCTGGTTACAACAGACCTTGAGCAACTTCCAACGCTGACCGCAATCTTCGAACGCTACATCATCATGGACGACGTGGACGTGGGCGACGTGACCGACAAGCTTGCGTCGATCGGTCTCGCAGGGCCACTGGCGGTCGAAACACTTGCGAAAGCGGGCATGCAGGTTTCTGCGCTTCATCCGCTGGAAGTTGCCGACATCACGTGGAACGATGTCGGCCTCTCCATCACACGCGGCGACAGCGAACAGAATTCGAGCTTCGAGATATGGTTCCACCCCGACAACGCGACCGTGGTCTGGGACGCGCTGGTTTCCTCCGGGGCAGTTCCCGTCGGCACAGAGGCTCTGGAATGGCGACGCATCCTGCTGGGCGTGCCACGATTTGGCGTTGATATCGCCGAACGCGACTTGCCCCAGGAGACGGCGCAAGATCGCGCCCTGCACTATTCCAAAGGCTGCTATGTGGGCCAGGAGATCGTGGAGCGCATACATTCACGCGGCAATGTTCATCGCCAACTGACGGGATTCGAACTCCCCGCACCGGTTGAACGCGGAACAAAAGTCCGCGTCGGCGACAAGGACGTAGGCGAGATCACTACTTCCGCCCGCGTCCCGCTTTCAGGCGGCGAACGTACGCTCGCGCTCGGCTATCTGCGACGCGAACACGCCGCACCAGGAACTCAAGTTCATCTCGGCGAGACGACGGCCAAGGTGGCGTCGCTCCCCTTCAAGAAATGAGAATCGCGACTTATGTCTGAAAACAAGAAGCCTGAATTCACTGTCACCGACCGCCGCAAATTCAACTTCGAAGGCGAAGTTCGCCCCGACGCACCCGTTGAGGAGCAAGAGACTCCCGCCGTTGCGCTTCCGCCAGGGGCGGCAACGCCTGCGGAAGATGCGCCAAAAAGCAACGTCATCTCCATGCCGATGGCTGCACAGGAGGAGGGAGACGAATCCACGCCTCTGCCGCCTTCGGCCGAAGAGCAGAACGAGCAGATCAAGTTCTACAAGGAGCGCACCGGCGAACTGGATGCGCGTCTGCAGAAGGAACTCGACACGCGTGGCGGCGGACGCAGCGTGCAGGACTTCGATATGAATTTCGAGAAGTTCACCGCCTCCATCTACATGACGGCCCTGATGCAGCTTGGCCTGGTACACGAACAGGGCGGACAGCCTCGTGCGGACATCATCGGTGCGCGACAGACTATCGACACGCTCGCGCTTCTCGCCGAGAAGACCAAGGGCAACCTGTCACTGCAGGAGGACAACGTTCTGCGCAACTGTCTCTACGAACTGCGCATGGCTTACATCGACGTCACCAACGCGCTTACTCATCCGCCATCGGGACTGGTCCCCGATCCCGGCATGGGTTTGAAATAGGAGCGACGCCGCACGATGCGCGCCACTCTCACTGTTCTTGGCAGCGGCACATCCATGGGTGTGCCGACGATAGGCTGCGATTGCGCCGTCTGCCACTCCGCCGATCCGAACGATAGCCGTACGCGGCCTTCGGTGATGGTGGAGTGGGATGGGCATCGCGTGGTCATCGACACCACTCCGGACTTCCGCGCGCAAGCTATCCGCGAACGCATCAACCGGCTTGACGCGGTGCTCTACACGCACGGACACGCCGACCACATCCTCGGACTCGACGATTTGCGCCCGCTCAGCTTTCCGCGCGTCACCGGCGGCGGCAAGCTCCCGCTTTATGCGAACGCCAATACCGCGCGTGTGCTGCGCTCGGTCTTCAAATACATCTTCGATTCCGACTACAAGTTCGGCGGCCTCGCGCAGGTGGAGTTGAACGAGATCGACGCGCCGGTAGATATTCTCGGCGCACGATTCACGCCTGTGACCGTGATCCACGGCGAGGCGGAGATTTACGGCTATCGCTTCGGCTCGGCCGCTTACCTTACGGACTTCAGCCAGATTCCCAATGCGTCGCTGGAGCAACTGCGCGACCTGGATATTCTTTTTCTCGATGCATTGCGACACAATCCGCATCCAACGCACTCGACAGTCGCCGCCTCGCTGAAGATCGTTGAGGAACTGCGGCCGAGCCGCACCTTCTTCACGCACATCGCGCACGACCTGGGGCACGCCATCACGAACGCGACACTCCCCGCACACGTTCGTCTCGCCTACGACGGATTGCGCCTGGAGTTCGAGCTGTGAGCATGCAAGTCTTTCGCAAACTAGAAGACTTGCCCGCGGACTTTGGGTCTACCGTCCTCTCGGTGGGAAACTTCGATGGCGTGCATCGCGCGCACCAGCACGTGCTCGGGCGCATGGTGGAACGCGCACGGCAAATCGGAGCCAAGGCCGTGGTGCTCACTTTTGATCCGCACCCGATACGCATTTTGCGCCCACGTGAAGCGCCGCCGCTCATCACCCCAATCGACGTGAAGATGCGCCTGCTGGCCGCGACTGGGATTGACGCCGCGCTGGTGCTTCCGTTCTCGCGCGACTTGTCGATCATGCCGCCCTTCGAGTTCGCGGAGGAAGTTCTTTCCTCGCGGTTGAGGGCGGTCGAGGTTCACGAAGGCTTCAACTTCCGCTTCGGACATCGCGCCGAAGGCGACGTGGAACAACTTCGCGCGGCGGGTAAGCGACTGGGCTTCGACGTACACATCTACGAGGCAATGCGTTTACGCGGGCATGTTGTCTCGAGTTCGCAGATACGCAAGCTCATCCAGGCCGGACAAATGGATCGTCCTCGGCACCTGCTGGGACGTCCGTTTAGCATCCTCTCCACTCCTGCGCACGGACGCGGATACGGCACGCGTTACACCGTTCCCACCATCAACCTCGACCGCTACGACGAGCTGCTTCCCGCGAACGGGGTTTACATCACGCGCATCATTGTTTCCGGAAAGACGTTCGATGCGGTCACCAACGTAGGCGTGCGGCCTACTTTCGGCGATGATGGATTCGCCGTGGAAACACATATCCTCAACTTCCACCCTATCGACCTGACGGCGCAGACGGCGGTGGAGTTGGTGTTCCTCAATCGGTTGCGCGATGAGATCAAGTTCCCCAGCCCCGACGCGCTCAAAGAACAGATTGGCCGCGACGTGAAATACGCACAGCGCTTCTTCCGTATGCTGAAGCATATGGAATCACTCTCGCCGCGTAAGAGCTGACGACCGACGACGTCATTGGAGATACAGACCTTGCAAAAGTTACGCCCATTCCTGATGTTCCAGGGAAAAGCCGAAGAGGCGATGAACTTTTATGTCTCGCTCTTCACTGGAGGCGAAGTGAACAACATTGTGCGTTACGGTCCGCAGGGGCCGGGCGCAGAGGGCTCGGTAGTCGTAGCGACCTTCACCATCGCCGGACAGTCGGTGATGTGTACGGACAGTCCTATACAACACGACTTCACGTTCACTCCCGCGTTCTCGCTGTTCGTGGACTGCGAGTCGGAAGATGAGATTCGGCGCGTCGGCGTCGCACTCGCGGAGGGCGGCGCCGTTCTGATGCCGCTTGATTGCTACGGCTTCAGCCGCATGTTCGGATGGGTGAACGACCGCTTCGGAGTCTCCTGGCAAATCAATCTGCCTTAGAGATACTTCTTCGAATAAGGTGTTCTAAGAACGAGTTGAGGTAAGACTGAAATGATGAGCGTACCGAGCATTGCCGCCGCAGCACTTTTGTTTGCCAGCATGGCCACCGCCTTCGCAGCTAACGATCCCAAGGTCGTTTTCAGCGAGAAGTGCGCTCTCTGCCACGGCAAAGACGGCAGAGCACAAACCGAGATCGGCAAGAAAGTCGGCGCAAAAGACCTAACGGCAAAAGAAGCGCAGTCGCTCACCGACACGCAGATACAGACGCAGGTCGCCAAGGGCAAAGGACGAATGCCCGGCTACGAAGGCATCTTGACCAGCAAGGAAATTGCCGAGATGACGAAGTTCCTTCGAACACTGAAGTAGCTCGACTTTCTAGTCGATCGGTTCCACCAGGTTCACTTCGCCACGCTCGCGTTCGGGCAATTGCACCAGCACGGTCGCCAATAGCACGACTCCGATTCCCACCACTTGCAATGGCCCTACCGTTTCGCCCAGAGCGACGGCGGCGATCACGATGGCGAACGCCGGTTCAAGGCAACTGGTTACGATGGCTCGCGTCGGGTCGAGGCATTCCAGCCCCGTGAAGTAAAGCGAAAACGGGATGAGCACGGAACACATTGCGAAGAGCAACAGGAATTCCCACTGAGCGCGCGAGTAGTGGGCGGCGACTATCTTTGCCGGGGAGTTCACCAGTATCCATCCGATCGCAGCACCCATCAGCGCGTAGAGCAGGACGCGCCAGCGATCGATGCGCTGGATGACTCCGCGCGCATAGATGTTATAGAACGCGAACGAAACGGCCGCGACGAGCGCAGCCATCACGCCGATGCTGTCGAACTTGAGCGACTCGCGCCCGATCCAGAGCCAAGGGAAATGTCCGAGCCAGCTCACGACTCCGATGGCAAAGACGCTTCCCGTGATCGCCAGCACAACGCCTGCGACGCGCGGCACAGTCGCTTGCTGTACACCGCGCAGCAGCAACCAGGTCAAGACCATCGCCGGCGCCGTGTATTGCAGGATGATCGCCGTAGCTACCGATGTCCGTTGGATAGCCAGGTAGTAGAAGTAATTGGATGCGGCCACGCCCAGCACTCCTAGCGCGACGCAGCGCAGGATATCGGTCCACGAGGTGCGAAGTCCGCGAGTGCCACGTTTTGACAGCAAGATGGGAAGCAATACAAGGAAGGAAAAAGTCGTTCGGCTCTGCGCCAGGATAAGGGGATCGATGGGCTGCAACGCCTCGCCCGCGAGGTGATAGCGTCCGGTGAATACCGCGCGTCCCAATACCGCCGACGCGCCCCAACAAAGCGTTGCGGCCGCAATGAAGAGGTATCCTCGGAACGGATGTCCCGTCACTCGCACCGCCTGCGCAGGTAGCTCACTCTCGGAGTTTTGCTTCGATAAGTTCTGGGTCAAACCCTATCAGTACCTCGCCTGCAATCACCAGCGTGGGCGTAGTCCGGCTATTGTAGGTCCTGACCAGTTCGAAAACTGCTTTCTGGTCGGCACTCACATCCCGCTCTTCAAACTCGATTCCTCGTAACTCGAGGAACGTCTTTGCGACGAAGCAGGGCGGTCAGCCAGGCTGGGTGAACAGTATTACTTTCTTAGGTTCCGTCATGTTACTCCAAAGGGTTCAGCGATGGAGTATGGACGAGAAACACGGGCGTTGCGATGCAGAATAAAGCTAAGTATTTGGCCTTTCGAATCTTACGAAGAGACTGCATCCGGCAACTCGATCTCGTAAGTGATCTTCACGGAGGCCCTCAACATCTGCGCCACCGAGCAATACTTCTCCTCTGACAACTGCACGGCGTGCTCCACCGAGCGGCGCGCTACCTTGCCGCCAACCCGATAGATGAGTTTGATGGAAGTGAAGACTGCAGGTATCTCCGCCGAGCGTTCAGCCTCGGCACGTACCTGCACGCTAGTAAAGGGCTCGCGCTTCTTCGTTAGAACGGCGACCACGTCGGTCGCCGTGCAGGTGCAGAGGCCGATGAGCACCAGTTCCATCGGACCGTTAGCGCTTTTCTCCAGCCCGGCATCGACCACGATGGCGTGCCCGCTGGTCGCCGAGGCGAGGAAGCGTTCGTTGTCTGTCCACTGCGCACTTGCTGACATCATGCTGAAACCTCGTACGATTCGTTCTATTCTCCGGCGTACAACTGCCGGTAAACTTCCGCGTTCCTTACGATTGCTTGAACGTATTCGCGCGTCTCGGTAAACGGGATGGACTCCACGAACTCGGCGACATCGCGGAAATTTCCTTGGGAGCGCCAGTCATCCACGCGATTCGAACCCGCATTATAGGCGGCGAGCGCGTATTCAACCTGGCCGTTGTACTTGTTCGTCATTTCCTTGAAGTAGCGAGTGCCAAGTTGCAGATTGATGTTGGGAACCAACAGTTGCTCGGTGGCAAAGTGTTTCAATTTCAATTCCTTGGCCTCACCCTTGCCGACGTTGGGAAGCAACTGCATCAAGCCCCATGCGTTCGCGTGCGAGAGCGCGCCTGGATTGAACTCCGATTCCTGACGAATCAGCGACGCGACCATGTAGGGGTCAAGCGCATTCTCCATGGAGTATCGGCGCAGGTCTGTCCAGAAAGGCCGCGGGAAGAGCAGATCCCAATATTTACGGGGCAACGCCTTCAAGTCGAGGGAGTAATAACTCGGCACTGAGCGCTTCAGAAACTGTAACGCGCGGTGATGCTGTCCCAGGTCGCGATACATGAGCGCGATCTCCAGGGTCGCCCAGTTGGGCCCCTTGCCGCCGTTCGCGCCTTGCAACTCTTTGATCGCGAAATCGATGAGGCCGCCGTTTTCCAGCAGCTTCGCTTTCTGCACGCGCAGATCGTCGAGCGGCGGATCTTCCGATTGCGCCTCTTCCTTAAATGGCTGTAGCGCAGGAATCCTGTTGAGCAATGCGTCGTCGTTTGAATTGGGCAGGCCCTTCAAGGCGACCACTCGCTGACGGGCGATCACGCCGTAGTAATAATTCTTGAAGCGGTCGGCGCACTTCGCGTAGTAATTTCGCGCCGTGACCAGGTCGCCTTGTTCTTCAGCAACCCGCGCGCGCCAATACAGTGCTGCGGGGACTTCGTTGGAGGCGGGATAGAGTTCTATGTGACGCTGGAATTCCGCTTTAGCTTCCTCCGTGCGACCTTGCCGGAAACTCAACCACGTTGATTTCCAGTGAGCGTAGCTCGCTCGCGGGTCGTTGCGGAAGCGCTGGTCGAGTTCGCGATACTGGTCGATGGCTTTGTCGTAATCGCGCTTCAGCAGATACATATTTCCTGCCGAAAGCAGCGACGAAGCGAACCAGGGACTGGTGGGAGCGTTGGTCCTCAACTGTCCCAGCAGATCCATCAGGCGGCCTTCATTTTCTTCCGTGCGCGCAATCTCCAGCAGATTAAAAAGACGCTGCGCGTTGGCGTCGCCGGTGGCTTCCATCTGTTCCAGAATGCGGCGGCCCTCGGCTACGTTGCCGCTGCGGCGCAAGGCAACACCCAACATCACCGTCATGTTGGTGCGCTCTTCGGGCGGAGCATCATTCGCCAGCGAACGGTAATCGCGAGCTGCATCGGCCCAGCGATTCGACTTACCAAGCAGGTCGGCACGTGTTTTGCGATCGCCAAAACCTACGGGCGGCAGCGGAGTGCCGTTCAGGCCATCCAGGTCGGAGCCTGCCAACGGCGCCTGCGGACTGACAGGCATCAGGTAATAGACGCGGCGCAGAATATCCGCGCCTTTCAAGGTCTCGCCGCTCTTGATGTACGCGCGACCGAGCGCCAACTCGATGTCTGCGCGTTGCGGCAACCGATTCGCTTCCAGATACTGCGCGGCCTCCTGCGAGTGTCCGGTCGCGGTCAGCGCGTTGCCGTAGATGTCCACTATGTCGCGCGAGAAGATGGAGTCGGGATGATTCTTGTCGAAGTCTTTGAGCGACTCCACGATCTGCGCATTCTGTCCTGACCCGCCGTAGGTGAGCGCCTCGAAGTAGCTGACGTAATCCGCTAGTTCGCCCGCATGTCCCTTGGAGCGATCCAGTGCGTCGGCGGCCTTCGCGAAATCTTTGTCGAGAATGTGCGCGTAGGCAATGGCAAGCCATGCCAGCGAACCCGCATCACTTGCCTGATGGCTGCGCGCATACGACTCCACGCCTCCATACGCCGCCGCTGTCCTGCTCTCCACCAGTTGACGCGACATAGGCCTCAAGTCGGCGGAGGTCACGAACGCACGGTTCACACGTCGCAAACGCGCCACGGTGACCTTACTCTTCCTGGCCGGCTTCTTCGCGTTCTTTTTCGCCGCAGTCCTGGTCGAACTCTTGCTCGCGCTACTACTCTTCTTTTTGGAAGAGGCGGATGAATCCGTCGGCTTCTTTTTCGTCGCGGAATGGGTTTTCTTTTTTGCAGGAGATTCCGTCTGCGCTCCGACGGTGGCGGTGGACACAATTATGGCAGCGAGTATGAAGACAAAAAGGGACTGGATACGCATGTTGAATACCCAGTTTAACTCTCTTTAACGTGGAAAGTTCTGGCCCAGGAGAGAGACATCGTTATCTGCGAGGATACGCACCAATTCCTGACGAAAATAATTTACGTCGCCCACCGCTGTGCCATAACGCTTGTCGTAGGCAGCCCGGCTTTTGTCGATGTCGTCCTTGAGTCGGTCGTAGAGGTCTGAGTTGGCGCGGCCTTCGTTGACCTTGGTCTGATTGTAGAGTTTGATCTCGTCCACCAACAGCTTGGCGAACCTTCGCGCTTTGGTATGGACAGGGTCTTCGTTGGCATCTGCTGGAGGCGCTGCCACCGCAGTTGGCGGGCCAATCACAGGGGGCGGCTGCGAGATGACTGGAGCGGGTATCACCGAAGCTGGGACGGTGGTGACCGCGGGCCTCTCCGGCATTGGAGGCGCGGGTCGGGACGGCGCTGCACTCACTGGATGAACAGGCGCGGCAATTGGCTGCAACCCCTCCACGGGCGCTGCCGCTTTACGCAAGGACAGCAGCTCCACCCAGAGTCCGGTCGAGCGCACCAGTAGTTCCAGCGCGGAGGAATCCAGTCCGTCGGAACCTTCGTCTCCGCCATCGGCATACAAAAGAGCAGCGACTTTGTCTTTGATCACCAGCGGCAGAAGCGAAACATTCCCGTTTGCCGGCGAGCCGAACCTAATGGCGAAGCTCGAATCGAATTCATCCGTGGCAGCACCTGCCGGAAGCTTGCTGTTCAGTACGCGAGCAATGAGCCCGCGCGTACCGTCGATGGAAACAGTTCGGAAAATGTCGTTGTCGGCAAATCCGCGTGCTTGCCATCCGGTTGCCGTGCTTCCACGAAGAACCAGCAAGCCACATCTCTTGCTGAACTTTGCTGCTCCGTCCAGCATGGCACGCA
>JBBRZF010000146.1:0-8970 GCA_038236965.1 Terriglobales bacterium
CTCAGCCGTGCCTACGGCACTTGAATCGATGGAGATGCGGTACCCCGCACTTCGTGCGGGGCTATGGTCAGCCGTGCCTCCGGCACTGAAGTCAAAAGCAAGAGCGAGAGCAATTGCAAGTGTAAGGGCAAGAGCAAGAGCTAGAGCAGAGCAGAGCAAGGTCAAAGACCGCGAGCGAGGGCGCTCGCGCCACATCAAGCAGAGTCAACGGAATAAGCAAGAGCAGAGCCACATTTGGCAAAGGCTACGGCAAAACAAAAACGCGCCTCGTGGGAGGCGCGTTTTGAGTTTGCTGAATACGGAATCAGGCGTTGACGGTGGAGGATTTCTTTTCTGCCACCAAGGCGTTCAACTTCGTCATTACCTCGAAGGCGTCAGCTACGTAGACGACGTCGGCTTTGCCGCGCGCCCATCCGCAGTTTGCGTCGAGGTTGATGGCGCGACGTTCGTTGATGAATCGCCAGCCTACTACGTGAGGCTCTTCGCCGTGGCAACAGGTGGAGAGGCCTTTGGGGTGACGAGGCGTTGCGCCGGTTTGGCCGACCTGGTTCATGTGCGACATGAATTTCAGGATCGACTGTCCTTCGCCGCTCAGGTCAACCAATGATTTGCTGCTGCCTAGCGATGCGTTGCTGGCGCGCAGGAATCCGAGGATAAGGTTTTCGGCTTCTTGCGGATGCGATTGTCCATCCTTCTGTTTCTTGGTCCAGCCAGCGCCGGCGACGAAGAGCAGGGCGGCGTCCGGACGAATGGTCTGCTCGTCGGACTTGGAGGCTTCGATGCCGATCACGGTGGTGCGCTTGTGCGCGTCGCCGAGGGCGATGGCCAGCATTTCGACCGATGCTACGGCGGGCGCGGCGTCGAAGGCCGGGTAACAACCGCTATCGACCAGCAACATCCACGGGCGTTGCGTACGCTGAAGTTCGGCGACCATGCGCTGACGATAGAACCAGCGCGTGATGACGGGAGCGTCATTGGAGGTGGCGATGCGGTTGACGTGCGTATCCACGCGTCCGTTGATGCGGAAGCTTACGCCGGGCACGACGCGAGAGAGGCGCGAGGTGGCGGGCGCGATAACGATGGTGGCGCGCGAAGAGCGGCAGAGAATTTCCACTGCGGCTGCGTCGGTTGCGTAACGCGGCGTGCTGTAATCCTCGCCGGAGATTCCGTAGATGGTCTGCGCTCCGGCGGCGGCGATGGTATTGGCTGCGGCGGTCAGGTTCTGTCCGAAGAGAGCGGCGAAGAAGGCGGAGCCGGGAATGGAAACGGCGAGTTGCTGCGCGGCGGTGAGGGCTTCCAGCGCGGCTTTCGCCAGCGAGCCATCGGCTTCGGTGTGTGCGAGGAAAAGAATCGTTTCCACTTGTGTCTCCAATGTTGGTGGCGCGGTCACTTGGAAATCCATTCGAAGATTTCGGCTGCGATCTGGTCGGCGTTCATATCTTTTTCAATGCGCGTCTGGCGTTGCTGTTTGGGCAACTCGACCTTGAGATAGCTCAATCCATCGGCTCCAACTTTAACGGGCTTGGCCTTTTGCAGCGCGGGCATGATGGCGCGCATGTTGGCCATTCCGACTTGCGGATCGTTGCGCGGTTCGCCTAGGTCTCCGGTGGCCCAGCCGAGAACGGCGGGGGCTCCGGCGCAGGTTGCGACCTGGTGATGTCCGCTTTCGACACGTTCGAGAACGTCGAAGGAGCCGTCGTCGCGAACGGTGATGCGGTCCACACCCTGGAACTGGTCGGTCACACCTAACATTTCTCCGACGATTTGCAGCGTGGCTCCGGCGCCGCGCGTAGCAGATTCCCATCCGCCGAAAAGCAGCAGGCTGGACTTGTCGTAGCCGGGGATGGCGAGGATGGCGGCAGCCAAGGCAGCGGCGGTTTCATGCGCGTCGGTGAATCCGCCGCCGGGGCCATCGATGGCGACGAGTTCGAACGGCGCCTTTTGTCCGACGGTCATCATGACCTGTTGCAGCTTGGCCTTGGGACCGAGCGCGACGAGGTAGACCTTGCTGCCGGGAATCTTTTTGGCCAGGTTGGCAGCTTCGTAAAGTGCATGCCCCGCCCAGGGATCGAGCACGGCGGGAAGCATAAGCTCATTTTTGAGCGCGGGGCCTGTGGGGCTGGAAATGGGTTCCAGCGTTTGCAGCGGGTCAGGCACAATGCCACCGCATACGACGATTTGAAAAGGTTTCATGGGACTCGCTTCACGATAATAAAGATGATGGGTCTAGTTTTCTGCCGAGTGCAGTCCACCTGCTCCGGCGCGGAATTCGATATTGGTTTTGTTGCGAGCAATCTCCTGGGAACAGTTCCAGAGACAGGCTCCGCAGTGCACGCACTTTTCGCGATCAAACTTGGGCGTGCCGTCTTCGCCTTCGGTAATGGCCTGACCGGAGCAAATGGATACGCAGGTTCGCGAACCGCATTGCTTGCAAATCTCCGGCTGCACGAATACGACGTGGTCGGCGTATCCGGCGGGCGCCTGCACCTTGCCGCCTACGAGCAGCGCGTCCTGGTGAGTGACCAGTAGTTTTCCGTCGTAGGGAATGGCGGGCCATCCGCAGCGATCCATGAGCGCGTCGTGGAAGTTCGCGTTGTCGGCGAGGCATTGCTCGCGTATGCGCTCGATCTCGGGGTGCGTGAGTTTTCCGGCAAAGTATTTTTCCGGCGACTGTATGCGCGCGTGCGGAGGAGCGGGTTCGGCGCGCAAGGCGATTGCGCCGTTGGTCAATCCGGCGAGGCCCATGCCGATGAGTCCGCTGACGACGCCGTGCTGGAATCCGTCGCGCGCGTGTTCGGCGATGCGTCCTTCGCGCTCGACCCAACTTTGGCGGCGACGGTCCACGTAGGCCTTGTTGAGATTTTCGCGGGTGAAGGGAAGCTTGTCCTTTAGAAGATCGATGACGCCTTCGGCAAGTAGAGTGCCGGTGGTCCATGCTTCATCGACGCCGGAGCCGGTAAGGACGTTGGTGGAGCCGGAGCCTTCACCGATGCGAGCGTATCCGTTGCCGGCGAGGAATGGTTCGCCACGCTTGCCGGATTCCTGCAACGATTTCGCGCCCCACGAACGCAGCGTTCCGCCTTCAAGGTAGCGCCAGAAATAGGGGTGCATCATGAAGTGTTGCAGATAGCGATACGAGGTCCGGACGGGTGAATCGAACCAGGAGGGAACGAAAATCCCTATGGTGGCGACGCGGTCGGGATGGACGTACATGAATCCGAAGATCTCGGGTTCGGGATAGCCGAAGGTGTGGAAGACGGTACCGGGCTCGAGGTTGACGTGAGCCGGGAGGTCGACGACGGCTTTCATGCCGATGGCCCAATCGCGCACGTGATGGTCGTGGGGCATACCGAAATGGTCGTCGAGTTGACGCCCGACGGGGCCAACGGGACCGTCGGCTACGACGGTGAGCGCGGCCTTGATGTCCATGCCGGCCATGAAGCTGGCGTCGGGATTGCCCGTCTTGTCCACGCCTTGATCGACGAGGCGAACGCCGACGACATCGTGTCCTTTTATCAAGGCTTTGTCGACGGGCATGCCGGGCCAGATCTGAACGGAGCCTGAGCCGAGGAGTTGCGAACCGACCCACTGGTTGAATTGGCCGATGGAAAGCAACAGGCCGTCATGCTTGTTCAGGAATTCAGGCGTATAGGGCAACTCAACTGCGTTTAGTTCTGTTTTGGAGAGAAACTTAAAGTTCTTGATTAGCTTGTCGGCGATGCGTAAGGCGGCGGAACGGCGGCTTGCTCCCACGGGATCGAGGAGGTAGAGAACCTTCTCGTTGGTGACCGCAGTGGCCATGGGAATATCGGCGGCGTTGAGGTCAGGAAAGGACTGGCGGATGCCGCGGGCACGAGTGACCACGCCGGAGACGCCGAAGCCGAGGTCGTCGGCGCGTTCGTAGCAGATGACCTGCGGAGGCATTCCGGGCATTGCGGAACTCTCGACAACATTCGAGCCGTCTTCGTTGACGAGTTTGCGCGCGAGCGTGGTGAGGAATCCGCCCATGGCCGGACCGAAGCCGACGCAAGCAATGTCGACTTCCAGGCTGGGACGCTCGATTTCCGGTTCCTGAGGTTCGCCGTGGTGCATAGGTGCCTTCCCAAAACGCGACGCGCGCTCCGCGAATTGCGAGAGCGCGTGCGGTTTTCCGTTCTACATCGGGTAGTCGAGTGCTTCCGGAATCATGACCTTCTGCAAGGCTTCGGCAGCGCGATCCTTGGCGAGCAGGACTCCGGTGAGACAGCCATCGAGTTTGCTGCGAAGTCGCTGGAAGGATTCCTCTCCGCGACAGCCGGGGCAGGGACCCGCTTTGGCCGGATGCTCTCCGTTGGGGCCGACGACGTCGACGGCGCAGGCGGAGATTCCGGGGATGAGTCCCTCGAGGAAGTCGAGGTCTTCCGACTGATAGCAGCCCTTGTGGTCGGAATCGGTCCACGCGGGATGACGGTTGTATCCGTAAACGAGTTCGGCGCAGATGCGTCCGACTTCGCCAGCGGCTTTTGCAACCTGCACGTGAGCGAGGTCAGAGAGGAACTGTACGGTTCCTTCGAGACCTTCGGCGACGATTGGATTTTCCGGGCCCTTGGCTTCGAGTTCGAGGACGTCGAGAATCTGCTGGCGGGAGGCGAGCAGCCAGCAGAGCGCGTCGGCCAGAGCGAAGGTCACGGCCTGGCGGGTGCTGTGATAAAGCTTGCCGCCATCGGCGTCGGTCGCAGTCTGTAGATGATCGAATGTCCAGAGCCATAGCTTCATGGCCGAGGCGAGCGCGCAGGCACCGGTGCCGGGCTTCATCGAAGCGACGTGGCGCATCTCGATGATCCAGTTGCGGAACTGAGCGAGGAAGACTTCGTTGGTCATGGTGACCGTGAGATTGCGGCGCTGCACCGCCTCGGGACCTTCGTAGGTGGCTTCGAGTTGCGAATCCATCCACTTGTGTCCGAGGAAGCCGGGGCAATCTTCGGTGATGCCGTATCCGCCCATGAGGCTGACGGCCTCGCGCAGGGCGACGGAGCCTTTGCCGGTATTCCAGAGCTTGGAAGCGGGGCAGAGGACGCTGGCGACGGAATCGAGAATGGCGAACTGTACGAGGGTGTCATCGTGCAGATCGGCCAGGCGCACGCTATTGCGCGCTTCTGGCGATGTGTTGCAAAGTTCGAGGAATTCCAGCGCGTCCTTCGTGACGGTGCGGAAGAATTTCATTTCGGACTTGCCGCCGGCGATACCTTTTTCCGCGAGGATGCGGGTCTTCTCTTTTTCCAGCGGATCGACGACGTCAAAGCAGCGAGCGGCGGCGAAGGCGAGGGATGCTCCGGCTTCGCCCATCGCCCAAATGTCGAGCAGACGATGGAGAACGTCTTCACGCTGCTGAAGTCCGAGTTCATAGCGGAGGGTTCCGGGCGTTGCCTGTTCGGCTCCGCGGAAGCGGCCGCGGGAATAACGGATGACGGGTTCGATGGCAGAGAGAAGTTTGGCCGAGGTCATGACGGCGACGGTGACGCGCGTGCGCTTGAAGACGGCTTCGATGACTTCGCTGTGCGAGTAGTTGGGAACGATGACGCCGTCTTTCACCGTGTATCCGCCGACGATGCGGCTGGCGGGAACTTTGAGGCTGAAGATGGGGTCGCTGGTGGAAGATAGCTGGTGCACCATCTTGCGCGTAGGCGTGCCGCGGTCGAAGGTGCCCTCGTCGCCCTGTTCGAGGATGACGATGCAACTGGACTTGATGCGCGGGTCGGCGGTGTCCACGGCTGCGGTGACGAAATTGGCGAAGCCCATGTTGGTGATGAAGCGTCCGCGCTTTTCGACTTGGAGCATGGGCTCATCGCCGTCTTTCCAATCGAGGATGCGAACCTTGCCATTCAACATTCCGGTGTCAACGCCGACGTAGGGAATGGGTTCGGTGAGGCAGAAGGCTCCTCGCCAGGGCTTGCGATCTTCGCCGGGCTGGGCGGGGGCGCAAAGACTCATGTACTTCTGTTTCTGCTCTTCGGTTCCGCGCTCATGGATGGGAGAGAGCGCAAGGCATCCGGCAAGGGAACCGGTTGCGGCGCCGGCATCGACCCAGGCGAGTTCGTAGGCGATGAGGGATAAAGCGAGATTTTTGGGGCCGGAGATGAATCCGCCTTCTTCGGGTTCCATGAAGGCGGCGGTGATGCCGGCATCGTCATAAGCCTGAAGAAGTTCGTTCTTGCGGTCCGTCCATTCATGAGTATTGCGGGCGCCCTCGGCGACCAGGCGTGCGACCAGACCTCGGGCCACGGAGCGCGAGGACTGCACCAGCATCTGGAGGTCGTATCTATCTGCATATCGCCAAAGGATTTGGCGTACATCGTCCCCGGGCAAAGTGCGCAGGGATTGAATCTCGGGCTTGGCGGCGGTGGTAGCCATAAGTCCCATCCTTTCTGGACAGATAGCCATTGTGATTTCTTATTAACAAAGGGTCTGTGACCGACGGCACAAGCAGGAGTGACGTTAGGGCGGCGACCGCTTTGCAAGGCGAGGCGAAGGGGGTGTAATCCGCGAAACAAGGGGCATCAAGAAAACAAACAAAAAATTCAGAGATTCTGGCTACTTTTCACAAGCAGCATCATCAAACGTTCTGCGAATCCTCCCTGCGGACCCGTCCGCTCGAACACCTTTCGCACTGGGCCCCGTGACATAGAGGTTGAGAATATGAGCAGGTCCAGGCGTTCCCTGGCGTTTGCACAATTGCACCTGACGACTCATCGCACATGGATGAAGCGCGTGATGATGTTTGTGTTGGTGACCGCCGTCTATGCGGTGGCTGCCATCCTGACCTTGCGCTTCGGCAAAGTGGAAGGAAGCGCCTCGCCGCTTTGGCCGCCGACTGGAATCGGCCTGGCAGCCCTTGTGCTGTTGGGTTGGGATATGGCTCCGGCGATCTTCTTCGGCTCGATGCTGGCGGGCGCAGCTACCAACGCTATTTCGATGAGCCTTCTTGGCATCTCCTTCGCAAACTTGCTGGAAGGGTTGGCGGGGTATTGCCTGCTGCTTCTGGTAGGAAATTTCTCTCCGGGCCTGCGCCGTGTTCGCGACGTATCGATGCTGCTGTTGCTGGGAGCAATAGGCGGAGGGTTGGTGGGCGCAACGGTGGGGACGGCGACGATGTACTTCACCGGACGGATAGCTTCCGCAGTGGTGTTTGAGAACTGGCTTGCGTGGTGGGTGGGCGACGCGCTGGGAGTGATGGTGGTCGGTTCGGCGGTCATGGTGCTGGCAAGCCATCCCAAGACCAAAGTGCTGCGAAAGCATTATGTGGAGTTGGCGACGATCGCAGTGTTGTTGATGAGCAGCTCCTACATCGTGTTCGCACGGTCGACGGGATTCATGCGACCGGTAAGTTACGTGGTCTTTGCGTGCGTGGTCTGGTCGGCCTTGCGCTTCCAACAACTGGGTGCGGTACTGGCCGGGATGTGCGCGACGGCAGTGGCGGTCGGCGCAGCGCTGGTCCATCTGGAATCCTCACTGACAGTCCCGCTCCTTGAATAGGTTGCTCAATTGCAGGGATCGATCGCGGTACTCACCGTGACCGGGCTATTGATGGCCGCCGTGATGTCAGAACGAAACGAGGCAATGGAGGAGCTGCGCGAAACGGAGTTCACGTTGCGAAGCGCGAACACGGAGCGCAAGCGTTCCTTTGAGGAACTGCTGGAGCGCGAAGCGGCACTGCGATCCGTTGCGGAAGCGATCCCGCAACTTGTGTGGTCGACGAACGCGGAAGGCGTGCTGGAGTATTGCAATTCGCGCTGTTGCGAGTACACCGGGCTCACGCAGAAAGAATTATCAGGCCTCTGCTGGGAGAGCGTGGTGCATCCGGAAGATAAGTTGCAATCGCGCGGGAAGTGGATGCGGTCGCTGGAATCGGGCGACGTTTACGAATGCGAATACAGGCTGCAGCGCGGGAGCGACAAAACCTACCGCTGGTTCCTTTCACGAGGCGTGCCCCTGCGCGATGCGAACGGGCAGGTACTGAAGTGGTTCGGAACCTGCACCGATATACACGACCAGAAACAGCAGGAAGAAGTTCTGCGTCGCACGGAAAAGCTTGCGGCAACCGGACGGCTGGCGGCCACCATCGCCCACGAGATCAACAATCCGCTGGCGGCAGTCTCGAATCTGCTGTACCTGCTGAAGCGGGACCCGACGCTGCTTCCCACGGCGCGCGATTACGTGAAGCTGGCCGACGCCGAACTGCTGCGGGTCACACACATCGCGCGGCAGACGCTGATGTTCTATCGCGATTCCACGGCGCCAATGCCGCTGGATATCACCGAGGTGGTGGACGGAGTGCTCGCCCTGTATGGGCAGAAGTTGAAACTCTCGAAGGTAACCATCGAACGCCGCTATGAGTGCAGGATCAGCATCCGGACGGTTCCGGGCGAGATAAGGCAAGTAATTTCCAACCTGGTGGTGAATGCCATCGAGGCCATGACAGGCGGCGGGAAGATCGTTGTCCATGTTCGCGAAGGACGCAGTTGGCGAAAGCCCGAAGTAAAAGGTGTCCGCATCTGCATCTGCGACGACGGGCCGGGTATCGCGCACGAACATCTGCAAGAGATATTCGAACCTTTTTTCACTACCAAGGGAGAGAAGGGAACGGGCCTGGGATTGTGGGTGACACAAGGGCTGATCGTGAAGAACGGCGGCAGCACGCGCGTACGCAGTCGCACGAGCGGAACGAACACAGGCAGCATCTTCTCGGTGTTTTTGCCCTTAGAGATGGACGCTTCGCTGAGGAGACACCAAGCGAGCGCGTAGCCGCTCGGAGAAATCCGGATAGAACTTTGCCCCATCGCCGGATGACATCTGAGTATCGTCCGGGGAATCTGAAGTGATTCAGTCGGGCAAGACTGCCAGGAGATGCTCCCGGGCATTGATGCGGTGGTCGATGCCGCCATTACAGATGTTGAGATGTAAATCGAATATTTCATCCGAGGCGTGAACCAG
>JBBRZF010000147.1:0-8903 GCA_038236965.1 Terriglobales bacterium
CTTCCACATCACTGAGAACCAGAAGCTGGAATTCCGTTCGGAATTCTTCAACCTGTTCAATACCACGAATTTCGCGAACCCGGTCAACGTGCTTACCTCGGCCAACTTCGGCCAGGTGGTAAGGACAACGACCGGTCCGCGCGTCATTCAGTTCGGCGCAAAGTACAGCTTCTAACCCTGCAACTCCCGCTGCCAGCCTCAGTCCCGCTGGCAGCGGGACTTTTTCTTACGGGAGCAATGCAATCGTGAAAGACACGGGATTACGGAAAAAGGTCGTCGTAGTAACCGGAGCCTCCGCCGGGATCGGTCGCGCAACCGCACTGCGCTTTGCCGAAGAAGGCGCCATCGTCGTCGGCTGGGACATTAACGATTCAGCCGCGGAAGCTCTCATCTCGGAAATCAAGAAGTCCGGCGGCGAAGGTCGCTTCGCGGCCATCAACGTAGCCAACGCCGCATCGGTCGAAACCGGTGTGGAGGATGTCATCAGCAGATTCCATCGCATCGACGTGCTCATCAACAACGCGGGCATCGTGCGCGATTCACAAGTGATCAAGTGGAAAGACGGCGCCGTCGTCGCCACCATGACCGACGAACAGTGGGATTCCGTCATTGCCGTCAACCTCAAGGGCGTTTTCAACTGCACACGCGCTGTCGCTCCGCACATGATCCGCCAGGGCGGAGGAGTCATCCTCAGCGCCTCGTCCGTCGTCGGACTCTACGGCAATTTCGGCCAGACGAACTACGTTGCCACTAAAGCCGGCGTCATCGGCATGACCCAGACCTGGGCGCGCGAACTCGGTAAATATAATATTCGCGTCAACGCCGTCGCTCCCGGATTCGTAGCCACGGAAATACTCAAGGCCATGCCGCAGAAGGTCATCGACAACATGGTCGCCCACACGCCCATCGGACGGATGGGCGAACCGGAAGACATTGCCAACGCCTATTGCTGGCTTGCCTCCGACCAGGCCACCTTCGTACACGGGACCACCATCTCCGTGGACGGCGGACTTGTGCTCGGAACCTAGCGCATAAATATTCAGCAGGGAGCATTTATGTCACGATATGCCAACATCATTTCTACCGGGCGCTACGTTCCCGAGAACTGCGTCCCCAATGACGTATTTCGCGAACGCTTCAAGGACATCGCCCCGGACTTCACCGACAAGATGGAAGCCGGAACCGGTATCCGTCAGCGTTTTTATGCGCCCGCCGATTGGTCCACCTCCGACCTTGCTCTGCGCGCAGCCAACGACGCAATTGCCAAGGCCGGACGCAAGCCTGAGGATCTTGACCTCATCATCCTCGGCACCGATTCGCCCGACTACATCACGCCCGCAACTTCGGTCGTTCTGCAAGGCAAACTCGGCGCAAAGCGCGCCGGAACATTCGACGTTGGCTGCGCCTGCGCATCGTTCCCCACGGGTCTCACCATTGCCGCCGGAATACTCGCCACCAATCCTTCGATGAAGACCGTGCTCGTGCTCGGCGTTTACATGATGCAGCGCCTCGCCGACCACAACGATCCCATGACGTTTTTCTACGGAGACGGCGCGGGCGCCGCCATCCTCGAAGCCGGCGATAAGCCGGGATTCATCTCCTCCGCATTTCTGGCGGACGGAACGTACTCGGACTGTTGGGGGGTCTTCGCTGGTGGAACCGTGGAGCCTGCGTCCTGCGAAGCCATCCAGGCGGGACGCACCAAGGTTAAGATGCAGCGCCGCTATCCGCCAGAGATCAACGACGAAGGCTGGCCAAAGCTGGTTCGCGAAGTCGCTGAGCATGGTGGTTTCGCGCTGAACGATATCGATCAGCTCATCTTCACGCAGGTGCGCAAGCCCACCATCGAACTCGTCATGCAGAAACTCGAGTTGCCGATGGCGAAGACGCACACCATCATGGAAGAGTATGGATACACGGGCTCGGCTTGCGTCGGAATGGCGCTGGACCACGCCATCGAGCAGGGCAAGATCCACCCCGGAAATCTCGTCGTCATGGTCGGATCCGGCGTAGGTTATAACCAGGCAGCTTGCGCCTTCCGCATGCCCTAACGCGGATCGCATTCGCGCCTCCCTCGCCGGCGCATCGATGTTTCGGAGAGTTTTCCATGAAGAAATTAGTGTTCGCCTTCGGATTCCTGCTGATACTGGTCATCCTCGCTTTTGTTTTCGTGGTGTGGCGTTATCCGCTCGCGGTCTTCAATTGGAATAATCGCCGGATGCTGAAGAATGCCGGCTTCCAGAAGACGCAGGTGGACACCGCCGCAGGCAAGCAGACCGTATGGGTCGCAGGCACTGGAGACACCCTTCTTCTGTTGCACGGACTCGGTGACCACGGAGGGTCGTGGTCCAACATCGCTCCGCAACTCAAGTCGCAGTATCACGTGGTCGTCCCCGACCTCGCCGGACACGCAGAGAGCGCTCCTGCCGAAGGTCCTCTTTCCGTCGGCACCGTGCTCGCCGCACTCAGCGACATCATCGATCACGAATCGCCCGGCAAGCCCGTCATCCTCGTCGGCAATTCGCTCGGCGCATGGGTCGCAATGCTCTATGCGGAGAAACATCCCGATCGCGTGACACGTCTTGTTCTTGTAGACGGAGGAGCGGTGAAGGGTGAAACACCTGCCTACGCGCATGTTCCGTCCTCTCGCGAAGATGCACGAAAGATGTTCGACGCCGTCATCGATGCTGGTTCACCCCGTCCATCCGACTTCGTGCTCGACGATATTGTTCGCCAGGCGCAACACGGTCCCATGGCCCGAATGGCCCAGACCGCACCCGAGATGCAGCAATATCTGATGGACGATCGCCTCGCTACATTCAAGACACCCGTCGATCTCCTCTGGGGAGAGTCCGACCGCCTGATGCCGCTTGTCTACGCGCAGAAGTTGCGTAACGACCTCATTGCCGCGCGCCTCACAACGCTGCCGCGTTGTGGTCATGTACCCCAACAGGAATGTCCTAAAGCCTTTGGGGCCGCTCTGGCACAGATACTCGGTTATCCTTTGCCGGAGCCCAGACCGCTCGCAGAAACTCCCGTGGAGAAAAGCAGGTGATGCACGGCGACATACTTTCCGAGCGCGCGCGACTTTCGCCTTCAAATACGGCGCTGGTCTTCGCCTCCACAGGAGAGCGCTTTACCTACGCCGAACTTGACGAACGTTCTCGCCGCTGTGCGTTGTTGTGGACCCAGATCGCTGGACTGAAGAAGGGTGATCGCGTCGGCATCCTCGCGCAGAATTGCCCTGAATTCATTCACGCGTTCTTCGCCGCCGGAAAATCAGGCATCATTCTTGTTCCTCTCAACACGCGCCTCACCGCGCATGAACTCGGATATATCGTGCGCGATAGCGGCATGCGCGCTCTGATGTTCGAATCTCAATTCGCCGACGTCGTTGCCGAACTTCGCACGCTGCCCCTCGATACTTACATCTCCCTCGACGCGAAACAATCTTCTTCCGACCTCGACTATCACTCGGAGTGCGCGAAACTCGCGGGCGCGGCATGGACGAATACACCCTGCGATCCCGAGGACACGTATTGCCTGCTCTATACAAGCGGCACAACGGGCAAGCCCAAGGGCGTCATCACTCCGCATCGCATGGTGAACTGGAACGCCTATAACACGGCTATTTCCTGGCAACTCCGCGACGACGACGTAAGCCCCATCTTCACCCCCTTGTGTCACGCGGGCGGTCTTGGAGTATTCCTCACTTCGCTGTTCGCCATCGGCGGAACCATCGTTCTCCACCGTGGATTCGACACCGCGGAGATCTGGCGCACCCTGCAAGCCGAGCGCTGCACGGTCGTCATGGGTGTGCCGACAATCTACAAACTCCTGATGGACGCTCCCGAGTTTTCGACCGCTGACCTTGGCAGCGTCCTCTGGTTCATCAGTGGAGGAGCGCCTCTGCCGCTCTATCTCATCCAGGCCTACCAGGAGCGCGGTGTCATTTTCAAGCAAGGTTACGGACTCACCGAAGTTGGCGTAAACTGCTTTGCCATGACTGCCGCTGACTCCGTCGCGAAAGTCGGTTCCATCGGCAAGCCCATGATGTTTACCGAAGCTCGCCTTGTGGATGCTTCTGGCAACGAAGTCGCCGCCTCTGACGTTGGCGAACTCCTGCTCCGTGGCCCTCACGTTTGTCGCGGATACTGGAACGCCCCCGAAGCCACCGCCGCCGCGCTCGATGCCGACGGCTGGTTCCACACCGGAGACCAGGCGCGTCGCGACGCCGACGGATTCTTCTACATCGCCGGGCGTTCAAAGGACATGTTCATCTCAGGTGGCGTTAACGTCTATCCCGCCGAGGTCGAAGCCGAGTTGCTGCTTTCGCCTTGTGTGCAGGATGCGGCTATCATTGGAGTGCCGCACGCGACCTGGGGCGAGGTCGGAGTGGCATTCGTGGTCGTGTGCGCGGGCCAGTCTGCTACGCAGGAAGAACTCTCCGCGTTCCTTGCGGCCCGATTAGCAAAGTTCAAGATTCCGCGCGAATTCATCATCGTCACTTCCTTGCCGCATACGCCCTACGGCAAGGTTCTGAAACGCGAGTTGCTAGAGCGCTATCAGCGCGAACACCTATCAACGGCCCAGGTCTGAGTTCTGTGCAAGTCATCTTTCCGCGCAAGCGGCGCCTTCGAAGGAAGAAAATCATGAAGAATATCTACATTGCTGCCTACCACCAATCGAAGTTCGGAAAGCTTCTTGGAATGACCGTGCCGCAGATCGTGCAGAACGCCGTCGAAGGTGTCTGCAAGGAAGTCGGCGCCACCACTAACATGATCGACGTCGGTTCCATCGGCGCTGCCTGCAACATCTCTCTCAATGAGCAGGGACTCGTCTCCGGACTCATGGCGCAACTGCCCGGCATGGCTGCCAAGCCCATCGAGTCCGTCGAGAACGCCTGCGCCTCCGGCGGTCAGGCCATACTCAGCGTCATTCAGAAACTCCAATGCGGATGGGGCGATGTAGGCGTCGCCCTCGGTTACGAGAAGATGCGCGATGCCGAAGGCAAAATGGATGGCAAACTCATCGGCAAGGCTCTCGGCTATTTTTCGCATCCTGACGAGCGCGTCGGCAAGACTTACGTCTTCCCTCATCTCTTCGCCGAAGTGATGGACTGCTACATGAAGCACCATCGCGTCACCGAACAAGATCTGGCCCAGATCGCCGTCGACGAGTACGCCAACTCCCACGGCAATCCCTTCGCGCAAATGAGCAAGGTCAGCATCACCGTCGATGACGCCATGAAGATCGAGGGCATCAATCGCTATGTTGTAGAAGGACTGCCGCTCAAGACCTACGACTGCTCGCAGATCACCGACGGCTACGCTGCCATGCTCATCGCCACCGAAGAGGGTCTAGCAAAACTCGGCGTCCCCAAAAGCGCATGCGTCGAAATCGCCGGATACGCACAGGCCACTGATCCGCTGCTCAAAGCGGACCGCAACGTCCTCAAGCCCGAAGGCGCTTACTCCGCCATGAACAAGGCTTACAAGATGGCTGGCGTGACTCCGGCGGACGTGAACGTTGCCGAGATCCACGACTGCTTCACCGTCATGGCCGCCATCGGCACGGAAGTCATCGGCAAAGCCGAGTACGGCAAAGGCGCAAAGTATTGGGTCGATGGACGCGCGAAAGTAGACGGCGAGTGCGGCATCAATCTCTCCGGCGGCCTCATCGCCAAGGGACACCCCATCGGCGCAACCGGAGTTGCCATGTTGGGCTGGTGCTATTGGGAATTGCTAAGTAAGGCGCCCGCAAGTCTGCAGGTGAAGAACCCGAAAGCGGCCGCTACCTTCAACATCGGCGGCCCCATCTGTGCTTCCGTCTGCACGGTGTTAAAGCCTGCATAAAGGCTGATTCATGGGTATCAAAAGAAGGGCACGGTCCAACCGTGCCCTTCTTTAGTGTCGCCTTCAGGCAGCGTTGCTGGATTTCGTTGTCTCACTTCTTTAAAAAAAGAATTGGGAAAATTCATAGTTTCGTATTTCCAAGGAAACACAGACTGATAGCCGGGCATCTACTTACCTTGAGATGCGGAGCTTTGGCCGCGCAAAGCGTGGGAAAGTTCCATGCAAAAAACGAATAAACCTCTAAGTGCTTCCAGGAATCAGATTCGTCGTGGAAAGTAGATTGCCACATTCGCGCTCGGAGAAACTTTAGCGATGGGTACTAAGAAGGAAAGTTTTCGATCTGTTCTCATTTTTGGCGGAGCCGGATTTGTAGGTTCCAATTGGGCGCAGAAACTCCTGGAGAATACTGAAGCCAAGATTCACATATTTGATAATCTTTCGCGCAAAGGCTCGCGCCATAACCTCGAGTTCCTGCAAAAAATCGCTGGAAAGTCGGGGCGCCTTCAGATCACTATTGGCGATATTCGCGAACAGGCCAAGGTTCAGCGCGCGGTAAAACCCGCGACGGAGATCTATCATTTTGCCGCGCAGGTGGCGGTCACCTCCTCGGTTGCTGATCCGCGCAACGATTTTGACGTGAACGTAGCTGGCACCTTCAACATTCTTGAGGCAGCGCGAAGCAGCGGGAACAATCCTTTCCTGCTCTTCACCTCAACCAACAAAGTCTACGGCAATCTTTCCAGTCACAACGCGATCGCGCAGGCCACCCGCTACGTATCAGCCGAGAGCAATACCGGTACATCCGAAGATCAGCCGCTCGATTTCCATTCGCCTTACGGATGCTCGAAGGGCGCAGCCGACCAGTATGTTCACGATTATTCCCGCATTTACGGATTGCCTACCGTGGTTTTTCGTATGTCCTGCATCGCCGGACCACGCCAGTTCGGCAACGAAGATCAGGGCTGGGTCGCTCACTTCCTGTACTCCGCGCTGCTCGGGAATCCGCTCACCATTTATGGCAGCGGACTGCAGGTGCGCGACATTCTCCACGTCAGCGATCTCACGCGAGCCTTCGAGCTCGTGTACCAGAACCGCCTGCAGACGCAGGGCCAGGTGTTCAATGTCGGCGGAGGACCGGTCAACACGGTCTCGCTGGTGGAACTCATGGCTCTCATCGAGGAGACCGCGCGCGCAAAGGTTCAGTTTGACCGCACACGCCTGCGTCCTGGCGATCAACTGATCTACGTGACCGACCACTCCAAGCTCACGCAAATGACCGGGTGGAAACCGGAGATCAATGTGCGCGGCGTGGTGGAATCCCTGCATGCCTGGTTCAAGCGCAATCGCGACCTGTTTCCGGTTTCGCAGATCAGGGAAATTCAGAGCGCTCTTTCTGCTGCCGAACTGGGGCGCTCCGCATGAGGTACGCATTCGTTAACCCCAACTGGGATTTCACGGGCTCCACTTACTTCGGATGTCGCGACGCGCACCTTCCCCTGGAACTCATGTTCCCGTATGACAAAGTTCGCGAAGCTGGACACGATGCTCTGCTCGTTGATTCCCAGACGGACAAACTCTCATTGCAGGAAACCGCGCGTCGCGTCAACGAATTCAACGCTGATTTCCTCATCATGCCTTCCGCGCCGTCGTACCTGTTCTGGCGCTGTCCGCCTCCGGAACTGCGCGTTCCCATCGAATGGTTTGCAGGCATCGGCGGTCGCGCGAAGAAAGTATTGATCGGACCCCACGGCTCCGCCACTCCCCGCGCCGCTCTTCGCAAAACCGCAGCAGACGTGGTTCTCCGTGGCGAACCAGATCAGGCCATCGCCGATCTCGCAACTCAGCCATGGGAGATGATCGAGGGCTGCTGCTGGCAAGAAGAAAAAGGGATTCACCTTACGCAGTCGCTCGGGGTCGTCGACATGAAGACCTTGCGCGCTCTCAACTTCAGCAACTACAACGTGGAGGCCCACACCCACCGCCATCATGTTTTCTTCGGCGAAGGCCGTGGAGCCGAGTTGGAATTCGCTCGCGGATGTCCCTGGTCCTGCACCTTCTGCAACAAGACTCTTTTCCGCAACAAGTTCCGCGAACGCAATGTGGAAGACGTGCTTCTCGAAGTGGATCGCCTGGTGGCCCGCGGAGTGGACTACATCTATTTCATCGACGAGATCTTCGGGGTCGGCAAGAACGTGCGTCGCCTGCTCGAAGGCATCGCCGAACGCAACGTGCAGATCGGCTTCCAGACGCGCATCGATCTCTGGGACGAAGAGTCTCTCGACCTGCTCGGACGCGCCCGCTGTATTTCCATGGAAGTCGGTATCGAGTCCATCACCGAGGAAGGTCGCGACGAACTCAACAAGAATTGCCGCATGAATACCGACCGCATCAGCGAGCTACTCATCTACGCCAAGACGCGCATTCCGTGGGTGCAGGCGAATTTGATCCTCACCGAAAAGGATGACAAGGAAGATATCCGCCATTGGCAGGAACATCTCAAGGCGCACGGCGTCTGGGTGAGCGAACCTGTTCCCATGTTTCCGTTCCCTGGCAGCCCGCTCTACGTGCAGACGTTCGGCGCTCAACCCGACGACACCGCCTGGGAGCGCGCTCACCACTACTACACGACTTCTTTCAACGATAAAGGCTATAGCGATATTCAGGAGCAGCGGCCCATCTCCATCGAGGAACTTGAAGGCGGCGCTGCTCGCGGCAACGTATTGGAAAAGGTGAGCTGATGTTGACCACCCCAAAGGAATAGGACATTCACACGATGAGAGTGGCAGTGATAGGTTCCGGATACGTAGGGTTGGTTGCAGCCGCTTGCATGGCGGAGATCGGCCATTCCGTCATTTGCGTCGATAACGATCCGCATAAGATCGCGGCCCTGCAGGCAGGACAGAACACGATTCACGAAGAGTTTCTGCCAGAGTTGCTGGCTCGCCACCACGGCCAGCGCCTTACATTCACCACCTCATTGCCGGATGCAGTACGCGCCAGCTCGGTGGTGTTTCTTGCCGTAGGGACCCCGCCGGCCGACACCGGCGA
>JBBRZF010000148.1:0-8679 GCA_038236965.1 Terriglobales bacterium
AGGATGTGCTTCGCGAAGAAGAGCGCTGGCGCGTAGCAGGCAGTTCGCGTCTAAGCCGCAGGCAGTTGGCGACCTTGCGCGAGTTGTGGCGTTGGCGCGACCGCAGCGCAAGCGACCTGAATATACCGGCAACCCGTGTTCTTGGCGACAGCATGCTGGTGGAGATTGCGCGGCGCTCGCCTGCAACCTCGGAAGACCTGTTCGCGTTGCGCGGACTCGACCGCAAACTTCTACGTCAAGGCGTGGACCAGATCATCGGTGCCGTGGTTACCGCGCAGAAAATGTCGGAAGCAGAACTGCCTTCGAACGAACGTCGCGAAGATCCGTCGCAGGTCGCCGTGCTGGCGAAATTGCTCTCTGTGGCTGCAAACGGTTTGGCTGCGGAATTCCGCATCGACCCTGCCCTTCTGGCCACTACTTCGGACCTTCAGGCGTTGGTGCGCTGGCGCATCGCGCCCGACGAGAATGAGTCCCCATCGCTTCTGCAAGGCTGGCGTGGAGAAATTCTGGGAACACCGTTGCTGGGGATTTTGAACGGAGATCGTTATGTCCGCGTGGGAAGCGTGAGCAAGGCGAACCCGCTGGTATTCGAAAGCCTGGCGGAAGAATAGTCCATGGCTGCGGGAGAGTGGCTGCGCTACAAAGCTACACCGCACACGTCTGCTTCTGAGAAAGCAGCAAAGCGCGGCGGGACCTAAGGCCCCGCCGGCGAAATCTCGGTTTTACTGCATCGTCAAGCCCTTCCAGATCCAGAGCCCGGCAATCACCAGGATCAAGACTCCAGAAGTTGCGCCCAACCATCCCACGATGGGAGTGATCCGGTTGACCTTGACGAGCAATTCCTTTTGCTCGAGTTCCATGTGCGAATTGGAGTCGTCGAGAAAGAGTTGTTCGTCCTCATGCATCGTCAGAGTGCTGCGATAGATGATCAGGATCACGAGGATCGTGGTGAGTACGGCCCAGATTGTCAGCAGCACAGTGATAAGCGACATGCGTCACCTCAGCTTCTGCTCCCGCCACTCGTTGGACTGCGCGGTTCCAACCCCTGTTGCCCTGATGGAACCCCCACAGTGCCGCGGGTATTGGGGCCTTGTTGCCGCGATTATAGCTCCGGCACCACGATAAAAGGCCGGAAATATTCGCCAAACTGCACTTTTCCGGAGACAACTAAAAAGGCGGAATCCAGGTAAATTCCTGCGACCAATCCCGACTGCAAGGCATCTATTAGGGAAGCTTTGTTTACGATTTCGCCCTGCCGGGACAATGGTTTTATGTCACAGGGCCTTGTGAGATTTTGCTATAATTCACTTTCAATCAGTATTCCAGGAGACTAAGAATGGCAACCACCACCACCCCTGAAGTTAAAACCCCGGTCACTCTCTCGGCGACGGCAATCGCCAAGGTGAAGGAGATCATGGCCCAGCAAAACCCAGTCCCAGCGGGACTTCGCCTGGGTGTTGTGGGCGGCGGCTGCTCCGGATTTTCCTACAGCATGTCGTTCGAGAACGGCCCCGGTGCCATGGACAAGGTGTTCGAATTCGACGGACTTAAGGTCTTCGTCGATGCCACCTCCGTCATGTATCTCGGCGGCGCGATCGTCGATTACGTCGAGACGCTCGAAGGTTCGGGCTTCAAGTTCGAGAACCCCAACGTAAAGAGCACCTGCGGCTGCGGTTCGTCCTTCAGCGCTTAGTCGCGACAGTTCATTAGTTCAAGAAAAAGCCTCGTCTTCGGACGAGGCTTTTTGCAGCTCAAATGCGGGAGTTTAGCGATTAACCGTTCCGCCGCTGTTGTTGTTCTGTTGCAGCTGTTGCTGCTGTTGTTGTTGCTGGCTGGGCTGGTTCAGCTGATTGGGATTCAATGCGCCGGGAATGCTGCCGGCACCGCCGAACAAGGCCTTTGGATTGTAGGGACCGCGCAGCAGCAGACCGGGTCGGTCCTGGGCTTGGACATAGACGAAGTACCACTGCTCGTATTCGGCTTTGTTGTTGAATTCGTGAATACCCTTGGCCTTGCTCATGCTGGACACGCCCATCATGGCACCGCCCCCAATCGCCTGTCCGTTGGAATTTCCGAAGGCAGAAGGGGTGCCGCCTGGGGTGCCGGAGGGAGCGCTCGGATCCGGCATCGGCTGTTCGCCCGGGGTGGTGACGATGGGCGGAGAAGTCTGCCCACCAGTGCTGCCACTTCCGAAGCCGCCTGAACTGCCAGAGCCAAAAGTGGATCCCGAACTCGAAGTGCCAGTGTTTCCCGAGTTCCCGGCTATTCCGCTCGCGCCGTTCATGGGTGCTGCTATCTGTATCTCGCCGAAGCGCACGATTCGCCATGCGCCTTCCGGATTCATCGGATCGGTGTACTTCTTGCGAAGAAAGCGGACGCCGTTGGTGTTCTCCAACTGTTCTATAGAAGCCGGGTAGGCATTGAATTTCCTGTGATACTTCTTCACCGCGCGGGCATATTCGGTGCCGCGATGGATCATCTCCACTTCGCGCTCGCGTCTTACCTGCTGCGCGATCTTCGGGGCAGCCACGGTCATGGCAATCACCATGAGCGCCAGCATTAGCAGGATGGCGATCATGATGTAGCCAGACTGCGCCTCACGGTTGAGGACGCGGCGGCGATGGAGGAGAAAGGACTTCATGGGAAAACTGCTTAGCTCTGCGTGAGCGGGATGCTCTGGCGATTGTTGTTCAACACATCTTCGACTTCGATCGAGGTCGGGTTGATGCGCAGGATCTTGTAACGGCCCTTTACGATGTCGCCTTCCGCGGCGACGAAGATATCGTCATTCTGCGAGAGGAATATCTTCTTGTTCTCGCCGGTGCGATTTGCGAACCCGAAAAATTTCAGCAGGATCGGTGGAGGTGGAGGCGGACCTTTTGCGACTTCCGGTTGCTTGCGCGGGTCCACGACAGGCTTGGGAATCTCTACCGGAGCTTCTGCCTGTGCGCGGAAGATATTGCGGCCCTTGCCTAGATACTCTATGTCTTCGCTGGCCTTAAGAAAGTCGAGACGAAGCGTGGGATCGATGGAATTAGCAGGCGACGCGTTCTTGTTGGCCGCGGTAGTTGCAGGACGCGCGGTACCCGTAGCTGCAGTAGCGGCAGGCGTTGCCGTGCTGGCCGCCGGAGTGCTCGGTCCCGAAACAGCGTAGATAACGCTACCGACAGCGACGGCCATCAGTACAACGGCGACGATGAGCGAGGTGCGATTTTCTGCTCCGACTTTCACTTATGCTCCCGTCCTGAGGAAGGTCTCAAACCGCACTTGCAAGCGCACTACTCCGGCTTGCGATTCGGCAAGATTGACGGTGCTCACCACGAAAAGAAGCTTGCTTCGTTCCATGGCATTGATGAACTTCATCTCGTTGACGTAGTCTCCGGTAAGCTGGGCATCCAGAAGCACGCGGGTTGCGCCGGGCGTCTCCTGCGCGTCTTTCTTGTCGCCCTTGGTTTCGTAACGGATGGACGCGATCTGTATGTGGTTCGCGGCTGCGAGTTTGCCGAGCTGTTCCGACATATCGGAGTAGCGCTGCGGCAGGCGTTGTTTATAAAAATCCGCAATCTGCTCGCGCGCCGTTTCCAGCTTCTTGTCCATATCGCGTGCAGGCAGCGCATCGCGACGCTTCTCGCTCAATTCGGCCCGGAGATGATTGTACTCATCGGTCCGCGTATCGCGCGAGCGTCCAACCGGAGAGAGCAAGAGGGCAACGGCTGCAATATCCAGAACCAGCAGGACAGAGCAGATTATCATCAGGCGTTGGCGTGCTTCGGGGACATTCTGAATCATCCTTTTAGCTCCTTCGCCTTGGATTTTGCGGGCTGTTTTTTGGCGGGCTGGTCTGGTTTATCAGACTTCGCATCCTTCGCGGAAGACATCGGTTCGCGGCTCGGCAAGTACTGCGAAGTGATCTCGAACTGGATGGTGTCTCCGGAATTAGCTCCGGCGCTGGGCGTGGCTACGGTTTCCGCATGAAGCTGGGCGTGCCGGAAGGTAGGCGAATCTTCCATGTGACGGATCAGTTCCACGGCGCGATCGCGTGAGTTGCCGGCCACAATCAGACGAAGTTGCAACTGGTTGTTCGCGTCGAGTTCCGGTTGCATGCTGACCACGTGCAACCGCGGCGGCATCATGCGTTCCAGGTCTTCGAATACGCGCGTCCAGGAAAATGCCTTGCGTGCGATGACCACCTGGTTCAGGAAGCGCGACTCGCTGGTGACGTCGCGATTCTCCGGACGATTCAACAGGTCGATACCTTGCTGGCGCTCGCGATCGAGTTGCGAGATCTCCTTGCGCAACAAATCGATGCTGGCATTCACATCGCGAGATTGACGCCACGAATGGATTGCGTAGTACAGCAGGACGCCGGAAAATATGGCGAGCAGTGCAACCACCGCTCCCCAGCGCAGCAGGAATTGCCGCACATCCTGGTAGGGTCTTGTCGCGAGATTGATGTTTACGCGCATGTTCGATCCATTACCCGATCAGGGCGCCGACTACGCCCGCCAATTCCGAACGTTGCAGCGACCCGGCCGATACGCCTAGCTGGGCCGCACTTACTAATTCCTGTACACGAGCCCCGGTCTGCGATTCCAGTGCCGGCGCCACTTCATGCAGATTCACAACTCCCGCCACCAGCACCCGCTCCACGTTCACTCCGTAGGTGTCCTGAAAAAAGACGATGGAAGGATAAACATCTTCGGCAAGCCGTTCACCGGTATTTCCGGAGCCGCTGTTTTCAAGCGTGCGGAAGAGCAGCAACTGGTCCTGGTCGAGTACGGCAACGCTGGTCGTATCCTTTTCCACGTTGAGCACGAGCGTAGGCTTGGAGCCATCCACGCCACCGAGCGCAGCCAGCGTTGAGGGCATCACGAAGCCCGGATTGTATCCGGCGGCGCGGAATGCGTCTTCATATTCCAGAAGGACGTGCGCTGGTGTGACTGCGGCTATGACGCGTATGCCGTCGCGGGTCTGTTGCAGGTCATAACTCAGTATTGCCTTGTCGATGTCGAAGGGAAGCGACTTCTTGAGACGGAAGCGAACGACGCCGTCGGCCTCCTGCTTGCGTTCGGGAAGCACGTCGAAGTCCAGCAGTGCGATGCGTATGGCTGCATCGGGCAGCACGGCGATGATGTCGCGCGAGCGCTGTCCAAGTCCGTCCAGCGATTCTGCAATCGCCTGCTGCAAGGCCGCCGCCTGGGTCACGTTGCCCGCCGTGAGCGCCGGATTAATGGCGCCTTCCGGCAACATGCGCGACTCCACAGCCTCGACCATGCCTCCTTCGGCGTTGGCGCGGGCAGCTATCACCCGTGTTGCCGATATCTCGCAAGCTATGCGCGGACGCCCGCTGTTCTTGTGTGCCATTCGACTGTCTGCCCCGCTTGCGCGTTCTAGCGCGTGGTCTCGATAAAGGTGACTTTATTGATCTCTTTTAGCGTCGTGATGCCGGCCCTTACTTTAGCAAGAGCGGACTCGCGAAGGAACGTCATTCCTTCTTCGCGCGCCACTTTGCGTACTTCCGAACTCGGCCGTTTCTCCAGGATCATCTCGCGTACGCGGTCGGTCAGATCCAGCAATTCATGGATCGCCGTGCGTCCGCGGAACCCCGTTCCCGAACACTCGATGCAGCCTTCCGCTTCGTAGAACGGGAACTCGCCCCATTCCTTTACGTTAAGGCCGCTGGCCTCCAACGCTTCGGCAGTGTAATGCACCTGTTTTCGGCAATGTTCGCAAATGATGCGAACCAGTCGCTGGGCCAGGATGCAATTGAGAGCGGAAACGAAATTGTAAGGCTCTACCCCCATGTTCAGGAAGCGCCCAATCACATCGACCACGTTATTCGCGTGGACGGTAGTGAACACCAGATGTCCGGTCAGAGCCGACTGAATTGCGATCTGGGCGGTTTCCGTGTCACGAATCTCACCCACCATGATCTTGTCAGGGTCATGACGCAGGATGGAACGCAATCCACGTGCGAAGGTGAGTCCCTTTTTCTCGTTGACCGGAATCTGCGTTACGCCGCGGATCTGGTATTCCACCGGGTCTTCGATGGTGATGATCTTGTCTTCGTCGGTCTTGATCTCGTTCAATGCGGCGTAGAGCGTGGTCGTCTTGCCGGAACCGGTTGGTCCGGTGACCAGCACCATGCCGTATGGTTCCGCGATGTAGCGGCGGAACTTGCGGATATCGTCTTCGCTGAAGCCGACCACGTCCAGCGTGAGCTTGTGGAACTTTTCGCTCATCGACTCTTTGTCCAGCACGCGGAGCACGGCGTCTTCGCCATTGATCGAGGGCATGATGGAGACGCGGAAATCGATGGAGCGCGCGTTGTAGCGCACGCGGAAGCGGCCGTCCTGCGGGATGCGGCGCTCGGCGATGTCCAGTTCGCTCATCACCTTGATACGCGAAATGATGGTGGAGTGGTGCTCTTTTGCGATGGGCTGCATGGCCTGCTGCAGCACGCCGTCGATACGGTACTTGATGACCACGGAATCGTCGCGCGTCTCGATATGGATATCGGAAGCGCGGCGCTGCAACGCGGTGAAAATCGTTGTGTCGACCAGCCGGATAATGGGGCTGATGTCCGTCTCCGAGGCCGTGAGGCGCTCGATGGAGATGGTGTCGTCGGAGTTCTCGTCTTCCGGGATGACGTCGAGCGCGAAGCCTTCGCTGGCTTCATCGAGCACTCGCTGCGATTGTTCGGTCTTCTTCAGAATGTCGGTGATTTGCGAGAGCGTGGCCACTTTGGGCTGTATGCGGCGGCCCAGCATCAGGCTGATCTCGTCGATCATCATCAACTGGCTTGGGTCGGCGATGGCGATAGCCAGCCGCCCATCTTCGCTCTCATCCAGCGGAACAAAGTTGTGCCGGAACATGAGGTCGACCGGGATCTTCTTAAGCAGTTCGTGCTGAATATGAAAATTACGCAGATCGACGAACTCGCAGCGATAACGCCGCGCTAGATCGCGTCCCCGACTCTCTTCGCCTTCGGGGTCCGTCCCGATGCCGCCTTGTATGAAGATCTGAGCCATTCAAACTCCCGAGATAGGTTACTGGCCGCCGGCGCCGCCGGCAGCGCCGCTTACGCCGATACTGAAAATCGGCATGTAAAGCGAAATGAGAATGAAGCCGACCACCAGTCCCATGAAGATCAGGATGACAGGCTCGATCAGCGACATAGCCGCTGAGAGCGCGTTCTGCACGTCCTCTTCATAGAACTCGGAAATCGATGTAAGCATGGTTGGCAGCGCGCCCGTCTGCTCGCCAACCTCGATCATCTCCACCGCGAGTTCGGGAAATATCTTGCTGTCTTCCATGCTGCGGGAAAGCGGACGTCCTTCGCGAACCTGTTGCGTCGCCAGTTTGATGGCCGTTTTCATCAAGCGGCTCTGCATGGAGGCGCCGGCCGTATCCAGCGATGGCACCAGTGGAAGTCCGCCGGAGAGCAGTGTGGACAACATGCGCGAAAACACGGCTACCTGGTATTTCAACCAGATGTCGCCGAAGATCGGCAGACGCAGCTTGAATCGGTCGATTCTCTCCGCGCCCGAATCCGTTTTGCTCCAGCGCCAGAGCAGGTATCCAGACACGCCCAAGGCGATCACCAGGATGGGCAGGAGGCTGCGCAGGCTGAGCGAAACGCTCAATGTCAGTTGCGTGATCCATGGCAGCGGCGCGTTCATGTCCTTGTAGAGATCGGCGAAGCGCGGCACCACGAATGTGATCAGCATGCTGATCAACGAGAAAACGCCCACTACAAGAATGGCGGGATAGATCAGCGAGGCGATCAGCTTCTTGCGGAAGGTAAGCGACATGCGCTGGAAGCCGACATAACGCGAAAGGGTCTCTTCCAGGTTGCCGGATTTTTCGCCCGCAAGGATCGTCGTCGAGTAGATCTTCGGAAAAACGTTCTGCGATTCAAAGGCTTCGGAGAGCAGTTCGCCGCCCTTCACGCGGTCGCGAACGCTCTGCAGCAATCCCTGGAAATAGGGATTGCGCTGTCGGCGGGCCAGCAGATCCAACGCCTGCGTGATGGGCAATCCGGCGTGGATGAGCGTGACAAATTGCTGGTTGAAGATGACGAACTGGTCCAGTTTGACGCGCTTGCGGATAGGCAGACGAATGTCGCCCCCCGACATAACGCCGCGCGGTTTTACCGAATAAACCAGGAAGCCCTGTTGCGAAAAACGATCGCGAACCTCGGCTTCCGAAAAGCCGTCTTCGGTCTGTTCGAGCACTCGGCCGCGCTCGTCGGCCATCTTGATCAGGAATTCTGCCATAGCTCGCAGGTACTAGGCTGCACCGCCCGCGATCCTGCCCGGAGGGTAGAGCCTTATAGAGTCTAACATCTTGAAAACCCAAGCATTGTAGACGGTTAGCGACCGCGAATCTGCTATTTTATTCGTTTAGTTTTGTAAAGCTTTCTGCACCTATTGCGGGGCCAATTCCGTCGCTTCCATGGTCTCTACGCCAGCGGGCGGAGTGAAGCGAAAACGCTCTTCGGCAAGTTGGCTGTTCGGGCGTTCGTTCTGGAAGCGGAAGTCGGTCGAGGAGCCATCCAGTTCCTCGATATAGATTCCAGCAATGCGGAAGTCCGGAGTTATCTCCAGCAAAGCTTGCGAAACGCGGTCTGCCATGGATTTCGGCACGCCTCGCAACACGATGTTTCCCGCCGTTGCA
>JBBRZF010000149.1:0-8635 GCA_038236965.1 Terriglobales bacterium
GTCGGAGGCGAGCTTTGCTCGCCCGCCACGGACGGGGGCGTCCGGGCCCACGCAATGCAAAGCCAATTCAACGTGCAAGGTGACGGCAGTCTGTGCGAACAGTCTGCCGTTGGTGTTTTTTGGGGGCCCTGATGCGAAGCCGTTGGGAGATGGATTTGCAGAGCGCGTCGGGGGCGGCGGTGGAGCGACGAGTTCTCAGGCGCGCTCGAGCAGTTACGCGGTGAATGTATCGGCGTCGGGCGCAGATGCGGGCATGATGCTGATTCAGATTACGGTTGCGGAATAGGGATTCGAGGTGTGAGCGCCTGGGGGATATTCGAAAGATGGGAGCCCCCGCGAATTAGGGCGGGCGTTGGCGGCAGGACAAAGGGTTCCTTGGTGACGAGGGTCGGAGGCGAGCTTTGCTCGCCCGCCACGGACGGGGGCGTCCGGGCCCACGCGAGCAAGAGCAACGACAAGAGCAAGAGCAACGACAAGAGCAAGAGCAACGACAAGAGCAAGAGCAAAGGCAAGAGCAAGAGCAAAGGCAAGAGCAACGTCAAAACGTCAACAACCGCGAGCGAGGGAGCTCGCGCCACATCGAGCAAGAGCAAGAGCAAAGGCAAAGGCTAGAGCAAAGGCAAAGGCTAGAGCGAGAGCAAAAGCAACGGCTATTGGTTGTTTTGGTTGCGGTCCAGGAATGCGTTGTGGCGTACGTCGGCGCCGCGCACCCAGAAGATGACGTCTTCGGCTATGTTGGTGGCGTGGTCGGCTACGCGCTCTAAATTGCGTGCGATGAGCAGCACGTCGAGGTATTGGCGCACTTGCGCGGGGTCTTCGTTCATGCGGCGAACGAGGGTGATGAAGGCTTCGTCCTTCATGCGATCGACGATGTTGTCCATTTCCAGAACGGCTTCGGCGAGGTCGGCTTTGCCGTCGAGAAAAGATTCGAGTGCGCGCTGCACCATGGTGGCGACGGTGGCGCTCATGCGCGCGATGTCCACGGGGACATCGACGGGCGATTCCTGCAGGAGGTCGAGCGTGCGCTGGGCGATGTTGACGGCCTGGTCGCCTACGCGTTCGAGGTCGGCATTGATCTTGAGGACGGCGATGATGAAGCGGAGATCGACGGCCATGGGTTGCTGCATGGCGAGGAGGTCGAGCGCGATCTCGTCGATCTCGCGTTCGAGCTGATTGATCTCCTGTTCGCGAGCGAAGACCTGCTGACAGAGTTGGGCGTCGCGTTTCTGATAGGCGACGGTGGAACGCTCAAGCGCGTTTTCGGCGAGTCCGCCCATCTGGAGCAGCTTCTCTTTGAGGACGTCGAGCCCTTGCTGAAATCGGGTACGAAGCATTATCCAAACCTGCCTGTGATGTAGTCTTCCGTGCGCTTGTCGGACGGAGTGGTGAAGATTTTTTGCGTCTTGTCGAATTCGATGAGCTTTCCCATGAGAAAGAATCCGGTGTAGTCGGCGACGCGCGCGGCCTGCTGCATGTTATGGGTAACGATGACGACAGTGTACTGCTCTTTCAACTGAAAGATGAGTTCCTCGATTTTTCCGGTGGAGAGCGGGTCGAGCGCGGATGCGGGTTCGTCCATGAGCAAGACTTCTGGTTCGACGGCGAGAGCGCGGGCAATGCAGAGGCGCTGTTGCTGTCCGCCGGAGAGGCTGGCACCGGACTTCTTTTTGAGAACGTCCTTCACTTCGTCCCAGAGTGCGGACTGGCGGAGGGAACGCTCGACGGTGGAATCGAGTTCGGCGCGGTCACGGAATCCGTTGAGCTTGAGTCCGGCAGCGACATTGTCGTAGATGGACATGGTCGGAAATGGATTGGGTTTTTGAAAGACCATGCCGATGCGTCGGCGAACGTCGACGGCGGCGGTACCGTTGCCATAGACGTCGATGGCGCCGACCATGACGTCGCCCTCTACGCGCGCTTCGGGCACGGTTTCGTGCATGCGATTGAGACAGCGCACGTAGGTTGACTTTCCGCAACCGGACGGACCGATGATGGCCGTGACGTGGTTGGGCTGAACCGACATGTCGATGTTCTGTAGCACCTGGGCTTTTCCGAACCAGGCGTTGAGGCCTTTGACCTCGATTCCCACACCCATGCTTACTGGGCTCCTTTGGTAGAGGATTACGTTGAGTGACTCATTTGTCCGCGACGGGCCGCGAAGCGCACGGCGGCCACCGCAGTGACGATAAGAATGATGAGGACGAGCGCTCCGGCCCAAGCCTGACGATGCCACTCATCGAACGGAGAGATGGCGTAGGTGAAAATCTGCAGCGGCAGTGCTGCGGTGGGCTGGTCGGGACGGAGATTCCAAAATTGATTTCCAAAGGCGGTGAAGAGCAGCGGCGCGGTTTCTCCGGCGACGCGGGCGAAGGCCAGCATGACTCCGGTGATGATTCCGGAGGCGGCGCTGCGCAAGGTGATGGAAAGCGTGCTGCGCCACTGCGGAATTCCGAGGCCAAGCGCGGCTTCGCGTATGGAGTGCGGCACCATGAGGAGCATCTCTTCGGTGGTGCGGGAAATGGTGGGCACCATCATGATGCCGAGTGCGATGCCGCCGGAGAATGCGGAGAAGTGTCCCTGCTTGAGCACGACGAGCGAGTAGGCGGCAATGCCGATGACGATGGAAGGAAGTCCGTTGAGGACGTCGGCGGTGAAGCGAATGAGAGTGGAGAAGCGTCCGCCGCCGAACTCGCTGAGATAGACCCCGGCACCGATGCCGAGGGGAACTCCGATGAGGCTGCCGATTCCGAGAATGAATGCAGAGCCGACGATGGCGTTGGCCATGCCTCCGCCTGCTTCGCCTACAGGGCGAGGCGTGTGCGTAAGGAATTGCCAGTTGATGGCGCCAACGCCCTTGTAGACGAGGTATCCGAAGATGGCGGCCAGAGGCGCGAGAACGAGCACGGCGGCAGCGGCGGCAGCGAAAGTTGCGAAGTGATCGGAGGCGCGGCGGAAGATGCTCATCCTCACTAAGGCGGAACCGGGGGCGCCGTGTGCGACGGAGTTGGGTGTGGATGAAGAATTAAGCATGAGCCCTCGATGGCATGCCGCGAGTGACGGACCAGACGAGGAGTCGCGCGAGAACGTTGACGATGAGGGTGACGATGAGCAGGGCGAGTCCGATCTCGATGAGAGCGCTCAGATAAAGGTCGTCAGAGGCTTCGCTGAATTCGTTGGCGATGACGGATGCCATGGTGTGTCCGGGAGCGAAGAGCGACTTTGCAATCTCGGGACGGTTTCCGATGACCATGGTGACGGCCATGGTTTCGCCGAGAGCGCGGCCGAGTCCGAGGATGATGCCGCCGAAGATGCCGGCGCGGGCGTTACGGAGGACGGCCATACGAACCATCTCCCAGCGAGTGGCGCCGAGAGCGAGTGCGGCTTCGCGCTGATGTTGCGGCACGGCGAGCAGGACTTCGCGCGTGATGGACGAGATGATGGGAATGACCATGATGGCGAGGATGATGCCGGCGGCGAGCATTCCGATGCCGTATGCGGGACCAGAGAAGATTCCAGTCCAGCCGAGCGTTTTCGCCAGAAAGGGCTGCACGTGTTCGCGGAGCAGCGGAGCGAGTACGAAGATCCCCCACAATCCGTAGATGACCGAAGGGATGGATGCGAGCAGTTCGACGGTGAAGGAGATGATGCCGCGAAGCGAGCGTGGACACATCTCGGTGACGAAGACAGCTACGCCGACGGCGAGAGGCACAGCGATGAGGAGCGCGAGCAGCGAGGAGACGAGGGTTCCGTAGATGAAGGGGAGCGCGCCAAACTCACCGTTAACGGGATCCCAGTCGCGACCGATGAAGAAGTGGAAGCCGAATTTCTGCAGCGAGAGTTGCGACTTCAGGACGAGTTCGAGAACGATGATGACAAGAATGGCCAGCACGGAAAGCGAACAGGCCAGCATGGCGTACTTGAATCCGACCTCGGCGACCTTGGTTCCGCGCGATGCGGCAGAGAGCCTGGGTTGGCGCGGCGGTACGGGACGAAGGCCGGAAGCGTGCGCAGGTTCGCGCTCGACGGGCACGATCCTGGAGAAATCCGGGGCCATGTTGGAGTTACTCAGGTTCACGGTACGAAACTAACAAAAGAATGTTACAGGAAGATGAATTGGAGCAACAGACAGGGATGAATTGGAGGATCTGAGTCTCGGGCGGTTCAAGTCCGTCGAAGCGAGCACAAAAAAAGCGTGCCACAGGAGGTGGCACGCTGATGATGCGAAGTGCTTCTACTTTACATTGCCGCCGAAGCTGAAGGCCGGGCCGATGGAGACACGAGCAGCATTGCGCGAGCTCGCCAGTGTGCCTTTAAAAAGGAAGACGTGTACGAAATCCGATTGAGCGCGAATCCTGAAATGCTTGGTGAGGTTCAAGTCGAAGCCGCCGCCAAATCCGTAGAAGGTAGCAGTATCGTCTTTTTTATTGGTCGCGCCGAGTAGTCCAGTGACGGCTAAGGTTGAAGCGAGGTTAGTGGGCTTCAGCGTCACTTGTTCGTGCATAACGCCTAGCACCGGACGCACAAATAAAGTGACGCTCTTGAAATGGCGGTAATTCAGTTGAGGACCGGCAGCAAAGGTCCATGTATTGGAGTCGAAGGGAACGAAGATCGGCTGTCCAAGTGCCAAGAGGGGAGCGAGCGCCAACTGCTTATCAGTTGTCAACTGCGAAGGGTAAAGAGTGCTGTGTCCCCAGAAATAGTTGTAGTCGGCGCCAAGAGCCAGCCAACGGGTTACGTTGATACCGGCCTGGCCGTTCAGACCGCGCTCGGCCAGATTCAATTTGGGCTCCGCCAGGTACGAGAAGCCACCCGTAACATCGAAACGACCTACATAGTCTTGTTGAGCAACGGCTGCGAGAGAAACAAATATCATGAAAAGAAGAACAATTAGACGCCGCATGGAATACGCTCCGAATGAGTATTGAGTTCACAAAAGCGAGGCCGATTCTGACCTTTCCCAACTGCTGGCGGGTGCCGATGTGCACAGGGGAGAACGGAGCCCGCATCGCGCAACAATTATAAGCACAATACGTGCGAGTCACTGTTGCGTATAGAGATTATGTGCGTATTTGCCTGCTGAAATATAGCGCCTTCGCTCGAGATTTGAAAAGTAAAATGATTCGCCGTGCAAGAAAAAAACCTGCCCTTTGCGGAGGGCAGGCGGAGTGATTCCGGTCGGAAGCTCCTGCGCGGCTTGGTTAAGCTGCACAGGAGTGTTTCGGCCCGCGCTGGTTGGCGCGGGCCAGGAGGATGTTAGAAGGTGTAGATCAAATCAAGTTGACCGCGCTTGACCCAAGGTTCGCGTCCACCCTGGATTGTGGTGGGACCGTAGCCGTAAGGCTTGCCGGCGACGAATCCGAAGCCGACGGTGTTGGGCACATTGGTATCGAGAGCGCGACCGAACCACTGCGTGTAGCCGAAGGTGGTGTTGGGCGCGATTTTGACGACGCCGAAGATGCGATGCTGCAGGACGTTGGTGGGGAAGCGCTGATCGCTTTCTGCGAAAGATGCGATGACCGAATCCTGTTCGGAGCGGGTGAAGGCGTAACCGAATTGGTAGTCCTTCTTGTTCTTTGTCTGTCCGACGCTGATCTCGGCCTGGTAAAGATGCGAGCGGTTGCTGGCGGCTTTGAGGTTGGTTTCGTACTCGCCCATGAGGTTGATGGGCAGGTTCGCCTTCCTGGTTTTGAAGACGTTGCTGATGATCAGATCGGAGTACAGGAAGTTGGAGCAGAACTTCGGAATATTGACGCCAGAGACGGTCCTGGGGCAGATGGCGTTGGTCATTCCGTTGGGTGCGAATCCGGCGGAGCTGAGGATGAGTCCGGGGATCCTGGAGGCATCGAGCGCGCTGGTTCCGGAGGCGAGGTTGGCGTAGCCGTTGATGAGCGCGTCCACGTTGGGGAAGTTGAGCACCGTGTACGACGGAGTCATTGTCCACCAGGAGGTCGGCTGCAGCTTCGCGGAAAGCTGTCCACCGTAAGCCCACGTGTCGTTGCTGTTCTTAGGAACGGCGGCGGAGGCGTTGGTGGCGGTGTTGTTGGTCTCGTTGAGGTAGAGCTGAAGTCCGGTAAAGGAGACGTTCTTCACCATAGGAACGCTCTTCACGTCGAACGAGAGCTTTTCCGAAAAGCCTTCGGGATTGATGTCTGGATCGAAGCTCTGGTTTGTGCGGATCCAGGTGTAGGCGAATTTGCCGCCGGTGATAGAAAGAAACTTGTGCGCGAGCGGATTGTAGGTGACGTATCCGCGATCGAAGCCCACGGGCTTGCGCTGCCAGGCGTCGCCGAGAGTGGAGTTGGTGGAGGTGGGATCGTTGAGGCCGCCGGAGGCGATTGCGATACCGCCGAAGAAATCTTCCGACAGTTTGCCTTCTACGCCGAGGCGCAGACGGATACGCGGACGGTAACGATTGGCGACGGCATCCTGGAACTGGTCGTCGAAGCGGACACGGACATCGCCGGTGAAGCGGAAGCGTCCGAGAAGTCCGGCGAGTTCATTGACCTTTTTCTGGTCATCCTGGGTTGAGGTGGCGGTGTTGGTAAGCGTGGACCTGACGTCGGTCATATCGCTCTGCAACTGGGTGGTTGTGGCCTTCTGCTCGGTGCTGGCGGTTTCGACGGCAGAGGCCTTGGCCTGGGCCTCGCGGGCGGCGGATTGCGCGTCAGCCAGTTGCTGCTGGGTCTGCTGAAGCTGCTGATTGCGCTGCTGCATGTCCTGGCGCATCTGATCGAGTTGCTGTTGCTGAGCGGCCATCATGTCACGCAGTTGCTTCAGGTCATCGGCTGTGACGGCGGGAGCAGCCTTGGTGACGACGTGCTTTCTTGTCGTCCTGGTTTTGGTTGTCGTCTTGGTCGTAGTGACAGGGGCGGTCTGCGCCAAGAGGGTGCTGGCGGAGAGCGCTAGCACGACGCAGGTTCTGAGGGCTGACTTCATCGCTTTCATTTCTCCTCGAATGCTGGTTACAAAACTCATCGTAAAAAACCGCGGGCCTCGCCGAAGCGAGGACCGAGAAATCAATGCACCTGTTTAACGGTGTTACGAACCTTTGCAACCACCTCGGCAGGAAGCGGCGCGTAGGTTAGTTGCGAAGTCATTTTCTGGCCATCTCCGAGCATCCAGTTCAGGAAGTCGGCGATAACTTTTCCGTTGGCTGGATTCTTGGATTGTTCTGGAATGAGCAACCAGGTAAAGCTGGCGATGGGATAGGCATCCTTGCCGGGCGCGTTGACGATGGATACGCGATAGTCGGGCGGCATCTTGGCGGAGGCGGCGGCGGCGGTGGTGCTGTCGAGCGAAGCCTTGATGAATGCACCGGACTTGTTCTTCACGCTGCCGTAGCTGATGTTGTTCTGCACGGCGTAGATCAATTCGACATAGCCGATGGAGCCTTGCATCTGGCGAATCATTCCGGCGACGCCTTCGTTACCTTTGGCGCCTAAGCCCACGGGCCACTTCACACTGGTTCCCTTGCTGGGACCGCTCTTCCATTCGGGGCTGACGTTGGAGAGATAGTCGGTGAAGATGTAGGTGGTACCACTGCCATCGGAGCGATGCACGACGACGATGGGCTGTGCGGGAAGAGTGACGCCGGGATTCGCCTTGGCGATGGCGGGATCATTCCATGTGGTGATTTTTCCAAGATAGATTCCGGCGAGGGCTTCGGGAGTGAACTTGAGTTCGCCGGAGACTCCGGGAACGTTGTAGGCGGGGACGACGGCGCCGAGGACGGTGGGAATGTGCAGGATCTTTCCCTTGGCCTGTGAAAGCTGTTCGTCGGTCATGGGGCCATCGGAGGCGCCGAAATCCACGGTGCCTGCGAGAACCTGGCGGATTCCGCCGCCGGACCCGATGGACTGATAGTTGATCTGAACATTGGGATGCTGCTTGTTGTATTCGCTGAACCACTTGGAGTACATGGGGTAGGGGAACGTGGCTCCGGCCGCGTTCAATGATTGTGCGGGGGCGAATGCGCTGAAGAGCGCGACACACATCAAAAGTTTGATAACTCGATTCACAGTCTATTTCCTCCTAAAGCTCTGCTGCTCTGTTTGTAACCCTGGCGTGTTAACGGAGGGTTACAGCGGAGTGAAAGCTCTGTGACAAAACAATGTCGCGGGAGGAAGTTGCGGAGGACGCAAAGGGGAAACCGGAGAACGAACCAAAGTCAAAACATTGAACCACAAAGGGCACAGAGGTTCACAAAGGTTCACGAAGGTGATTCGGGCGGAAGCTAGTTGACGTCGGCGGTGGTGCGGCACAGCAGTTCGGCGAGGAAGGTTTTCCACCAGGAAACCCAGCTCGCGATGCGACGGTCGGTTGCGGGGATTTGCGGGATGGAGGCGGTGCGGGAGGAGTGAAGAACGTTGGTCATCGGGTCCTCGAAAAGCTTCTTCTTAGGGATGATTAGAACTTAGGAAGATGAATGCGGGATGAACGCGGGGTGAAAATCCGATTAAGCGGCGCTCCGACGGGAAGGGTAGGATTTGTGCAGAGGCTGAATGCCGGCGGTGCGAGCGGTGGAGCTTTCAACCTCAAGGAGATCGAGGATGAATCGGTGTCGCGGGCTCACGCGGGTTCGCAGCAGCAGGGCGGCAACCGCAAGAACGATGCAGGCGAGGAAGACCGCTACGAA
>JBBRZF010000150.1:0-8629 GCA_038236965.1 Terriglobales bacterium
GGGCCGATGTCCATGCCGTGCGCCTGCTCACCATCCATGAAGCCATTCCCGGCCACTACCTGCAATTTGAATATGCGAACTCGCTTGAGCCGAAGACGCGCCGCCTGCTGCGCTCCATTTTTTCGAGTGGCGCGTATGTCGAAGGTTGGGCCGTCTATGCGACGGAAGCGATGCTCGATGCCGGCTACCTGAACAACAATCCTGACCTGCGGCTAACCTTCATGAAGCAGCAGTTGCGCATGATCTCAAATACGATCCTCGATATCAAGCTGCAGACCAAAGGCATGACGGAAAAAGAGGCTCTCGATCTGATGATCGGCCAGACATATCAGGAGAAAGAGGAAGCCACCGGCAAGTATCGCCGCGCACAGCTTTCCTCCTGCCAGTTGCCGACATACTACATCGGCTGGCGCGACTGGCGGCGGCTTCTGGCGCAGGTGAAGAAGAAGGAAGGCGCCAATTTCAACCTCAGCAAATTCCATGAGCAGGCATTGAAGGCGAGTGCCATTCCCCTGCCGGTGCTTGCAAGGCTTATGACTGGACAGCCGCTCGCAGCACTGTCCAAATGATCTTTACGCCGGCACGCAGACTCGCCTTCCAGTTGCCGGAGACTTTGTTCTCTCCGGCAATGCGCAGGCCATAACTAACTGGAACTTCCTCGATGCGCAAGCGATGCTTGACGGCCTTCACCTGCATCTCGACCGTCCAACCGTAGTTGCGGTCGCGCATCCGCAGTTGTTTCAGTGCGGAGATTCTTATCGCACGATACGGTCCAAGGTCGGTAAAGCGGTGGCCCCAAAACAGGCGTATGAGGAAGCAGGCAACGTGATTCCCAAATACTTGATGCGGCAGCAGCGCACCAGGCGCGGCGTTGCCAAGCGTGCGAGAACCGATCACGAGATCGGCGCTTCCGGCGGCGATCGGCTCGATGAGCGTGTATGCCTCGTTGGCGTCCTCGCTGGCGTCGGCCTGCATGAAGACGGCGATCTCAGCTCCGTCGGGCAAGCTTAGCAGCGCGCGCAAGCAGGCTGCGCCATAGCCGCGCTCGGGCTCGCAGACAACAATCGCCCCATGCGCGCGCGCCACCTCGGCGGTGCGGTCCGTCGAGCCGTTGTCGGCCACGATCACAGCACGAAAGAGCCCGGCGGGAATTGAGGACAACATGGTTCCAATACTCAATTCCTCGTTAAGAGCCGGTATGATAAGAATAGCGATTGAATTCCCCATATGACGGAAGAAACAGGACAGCCTCAGCCAATATCCCAGGCAGCCGGGACTCGTTCACAGCTTGCTTCTGCATTGTACTGGATGCGCGACCTTCTGCTCTCAGTGGTAATCGCCATCGTGGTCATACTGTTCCTGTACCAGCCGGTGAAGGTGGAAGGCACCAGCATGATGCCCGCGCTGCAGGACCAGGAGCGAATCTTCATCAACAAGTTCGTCTACCGGTTTGGATTCGGCAAGATCGAGCGCGGCGATATGGTGGTCTTCTGGTACCCCAATGACCTCACCAAATCGTACATCAAGCGCGTGATCGGCCTACCCGGCGACATTGTGGAGGTCAACGACGGCACGGTAGTGGTCAACGGCAAAGCGGTCGAGGAGCGCTACGTTCCCGACGAATATCGCGATCACCAATCGAGCGCCTCGATGCAAGTGCCGGGCGATAACTACTTCGTGCTGGGAGACCATCGCAGTTCTTCCAATGACAGCCGGTCATGGGGCACGGTGCCGAGCCATTTAATTTACGGCAAGGCGGTGTTCGTTTATTGGCCGATCGCCAAGCTGGGCGTGCTACGGTAGAAGCCCCGAACATGTCCGGCCCAAAATTGCCAACGCTTGGCGGCGGATGCGCCGAATAGTGGACAATGGAGAATTGGTCTACGAAATCAAACTTACCCCTTTCAGCAGCCACGTCCTACTCCTTGCCAGCCTGCCACAGCATGGGAAAGGCAAACGCGTGCTGGATGTCGGCTGCGGAAACGGTTACTTAGGCAAGATTCTCGCTGGACGGGGATTTGAAGTGACCGGCATTGAACAACGCGGAGGGACGGATGAATGTTTCCCCCCCGAGGTGCGTCTGGTTGAGGCCGACCTTGAAAAAGGCATCCCCGCGTTAGACGGTAAATTCGATTACGCGATCTGCGCGGACGTTTTGGAACACGTGCGCGATCCCTTGCGTGTATTGAAGCAGGTTCGGGAGATACTGACGCCCGGCGGTTTGTTGATTGCCTCGCTCCCCAACAGTGGCAATTTGTATTTCCGCCTGGTTGTTTTGTCGGGAAGGTTTCCGCAATACGATAAGGGACTGTTCGACAAAACGCACGTGCGGTTCTATACTTGGGACGGCTGGCGTGAGCTCTTATCAAACGCAGGATTCGCCATCGGGCGGGTCAACGAGACCTGTATTCCCTTTGGACTTGCCACAAAGTCCTGGCGGGCATCGTTTCCCATCCGGGTTGCGGAGTGGATATCCTACGGATTGGCGAAGGTGTGGAAGCGCCTGTTCGCTTATCAGTTTGTTGTGACGGCGCGTGTAAGATGACGAACAAGCCAAAAGTAGTTGTAGTGATGCCGGCGTACAACGCGGCGAAGACTCTGCATATGACCTATGCGGAACTGCCGCACGACGTGGTGGATCTGGTGATCGTTGTCGACGACGGGAGCAAGGACGAGACGGCGAAAATCGCCCGCGAACTCGGCCTGGAACTGTTCACGCACAACCGGAATTACGGGTACGGCGCAAATCAGAAGACCTGCTATCACGAGGCCGCAAAGGCGGGGGCTGATATCGTAGTCATGGTGCACCCCGATTACCAATACGATCCCACGCTGCTTCCGGAAGTAATCCGGCCGATCGCCGATGGGAAGGCGGACGTGGTGTTGGGTTCCCGGCTCCTCGCGGGGCGAGTGATGGAGCAGGGCATGCCATGGTGGAAATACGTTTCCAACCGGTTCTTAACGTGGCTTGAGAATAAGGTTTTCGGCCTGAATCTTGCGGAATACCATACCGGGTATCGCGCCTATCGGTCGGAGGCATTGGAAATCGTCAATTTGCAGATGAATTCCGACAACTTTATCTTCGACCAGGAGATCATGGCGCAGTTTGTCAATGCCGGCATGCGAATTGACGAGGTTCCCGTGCCGACCCGCTACTTCCCACAGGCTTCCTCCGCCTCGTTCGTGCAGAGTTCTGTTTACGGCTGCTCGATTCTGATACTGTTGTTCCGCTACATTCTTCATGCAAGCGGACTCTGGAAGCAGCGGCAATTCGAGAGTTTGCGCCGCCGCTACACCGGCGCTTCGGCATCCCAGCCCGGCGCCAGCCGTTAATCCGATGAGACGCAGCGGATCCGAGGAACTGCGTGGAACCGAGGTCGACGCCCTCATTCTGGGCGGAGGGATCAACGGTGCGGGCGTTGTCCGGGACCTCGCATTGCGCGCGCGGTCATCATCCACTCCGCTGCGCATTTTGCTGGTGGAACAGAACCATTTTGCTAGCGGGACGAGCGGCAAGAATTCGCATCTGATTCATGGCGGGCTGCGGTACCTCAAGTACTTCCAGTTTCACCTGGTGCGTGAGGCGCTGCGCGAGCGAGCCACGTTGCTCTCTCTGGCGCCTCATCTGGTGGAACCGCTTCCGCTGCTGATTCCTTTTTACAGCTACTTCGACCGTCTGTTCTACAGCGCCGGCATTGCCATGTACTCAATGCTGGCCGGAAAGCACAAGATTGGAAATGTGGAGTACCTTTCGCCCGGACAGACCGCAGCGATCGAACCCGCCATGGAGCGCAGCGGTCTCCGCGGCGGCGCGATCTATTACGATTGCCTTGTGAATTCCGCACGTTTCGTGCTGGAGAATTTGCAGGACGCCTATTCGAACGGGACGCGGCTTGCGAACTATATGAGGGCCGAGTCGTACTCCAAGACCGCGGATGGGTGGTGGCAGGTGGAATTGCTCGATCGCTTGAACGGAGCGCGCTTCGCCATCCGCGCACGCAAGATAGTCGACACTATGGGCGCGTGGAGCGGCGAAACGGAAAAGCTGCGGCTGGTGCGCGGCTCGCATATCGTCGTCCCGAGGCTGAATCGGAGCGAGAACGCAGTCGCATTCTTTGGCGGCGACGGACGAATCGTATTCATGATCCCGTGGGGGGGCGTCGCCGGTCACGAAGTCACGCTGGTGGGCACCACGGACGTGGATCACCAGGAAGGGCCCGATCGAGTGGCCATTTCGAGGGATGAGATCGCATACTTGCAGGGAGTGGTCAAACGGATTTTTCCCGATGCCGAGGCGAAGCCTATATCGACATTTAGTTCCCTGCGCCCGCTGCTGCGCGACAAATCCGACTCAGCGACATCCACGAGCCGCGAGCATCGCATATGGAACTCCGCGGACGGCGTGCTTCATGTGTCCGGCGGAAAATACACCACCTACCGCGTCATGAGCGAAGAGGCGGTGGACCTACTGGCACGTGAGATTGCGCCCCCGCTGGATGGCTTCCACTTAACCGCCCTCACTCCACTGGTAGCGCCGAAGCGTCCCGACGATTCGACGATGATCCGGTTCGCCGTCGAACAGGAGATGGCGCAATCGCTGCGCGATTTGCTTTATGTCTCCACTCACTGGGGCTATGAACGATCCTGGACGCAAAATGCGCTGCGCCCCTATGCCACGGTGATGGGAGAGAGGCTCGGTTGGAGCGCGGAGAAATTGGAGCGGGAAATCCAATCTGTGGAGATCTCCGAATGCTGAAGCTGAGCCTGGTTAGACGCGCGTTCATCGCCGCCTATAAGGACGGTTGCTTTGGAATCGCCAAGGCCGCCGCCTACTCCGCGCTGCTCAGTTTTTTCCCTGTGCTGGCTTCCGTCACGGCGATTCTGGTGCAGGCGAATGCGGAGTCCGTTTCGCGAGTTCTATCCCAGTTTTTGTTCGAGGTCGTGCCGCCAGGCACGGAGGAGTTGGTGGAGTATCAGTTCAAAATCCGCGGCGCGCAACCTGTGTCTCTTCTGGTGGTCGCGACCCTGCTTTCCGTATGGGCGGCAAGCGGGCTCATGGCCAGTCTGATGGAAGGGTTTCAAGCTGCGTACCGCGTCCCTCATGGACGCAATTTTCTGAAGCAACGAGGTGTTGCCATTCTGCTAGTCTTCGTCGCGGCACTGCCGGCGATCGGCGCTTCGGCGCTAGTGCTATTTGGCGACCGCACGGAAAAAACGGTGTTGGCTGGAATGGGTTTGCTCGATCCAAGCCTGCAGTTCATCGGCTTGCTTGCCTGGGTGGGGCGCTTGATCCGGTATGCCGTGGCACTGAGCGCTGTGGCTCTCGTCACAGCCGGACTCTATTACATCGGGCCCAGCCGGCCGCGAAAAAGGCGCTCCGTCTGGCCGGGTGCGATTATGGCAACATTCTTTTGGCTGCTGGCCACGCTCGCTTTTACCTGGTACGTGCGCCATCTGGCCAACTACAACCTGCTGTACGGCAGCATTGGCGGCGTCATCGCGCTGCTGGTGTGGATGTATCTGCTCGCCGTGATTGTGTTGGTTGGATGCGAATATAACGCCGAGCAGGAGAGAATGAAGGCATGAGCTTTCATGTTTCCGTGCCGTACAAGCCTTGCGGCGACCAGGCAACCGCCATCGAGCAATTGTCACGCGGCATCCTGGACGGGGAACAGCACCAGGTGCTGCTGGGCGTCACCGGAAGCGGAAAGACCTTCACTATGGCCAAGGTGATTGAGCGGCTGGACCGCCCGGCGCTGATTCTGGCTCACAACAAGACTCTGGCGGCGCAGCTTTACCACGAGTTCAAGTCGTTCTTTCCCGCCAATGCCGTCGAGTACTTCGTAAGTTACTACGATTATTATCAGCCGGAAGCGTACATTCCTTCAGGCGACGTCTACATCGAAAAAGAATCCACCATTAACGACGAGCTTGACAAACTGCGGCTGTCGGCAACGCGCTCGCTGTTCGAACGGCGGGATTGCGTGATCGTCGCCAGCGTCAGTTGCATTTACGGTCTTGGATCGCCGGAGGCCTATTACGGCATGCTGCTGATGCTCGAAAAAGGGCAGCATATTTCGCGCGACGACATTGCCGCCAAACTGGTGGAAATTCTCTATGAACGCAACGATTCCGATTTTCGCCGCGGCACGTTCCGTATGCGCGGCGATGTGATCGAAATCTATCCAACTTACGACGACAACGCCTTTCGCGTTGAGATGTGGGGCGATGAAATTGAAAGCCTATCCCAGGTAGACCCGCTGTTAGGGACGGTTCGCCAAACCTACTTGCGCTTACCCGTCTATCCGAAATCGCATTACGTCATGACCGAGGAGATTCGCGAGACTGCTCAGCGCACGATCGAAAACGAACTCACGTGGTGGCGCGGAGAACTGGAAAAGCAAGGCAAGCTGGTTGAGGCGCAACGCCTGCATCAGCGAACGATGTTCGATCTGGAAATGATCAAGCAGATCGGCTACTGCCACGGAATCGAAAACTACTCGCGCCATTTCTCCGGCCGTCTGCCGGGCGAGGCGCCTCCGACCCTGCTCGACTATCTGCCACACGACCATTTAATCTTTCTTGACGAGAGCCACCAGACCGTTCCGCAACTGCGCGGCATGTATCACGGCGACCGGTCGCGCAAGGAGACTCTGGTCAAGTTCGGATTCCGTCTACCGAGCGCGCTCGATAACCGCCCGCTGACGTTTGAGGAGTTCGAAAATCGCGTCAATCAGGTTGTCTATTTGTCGGCGACGCCAGGCCCCTACGAATTGACGAAGACCGCCGGCGTGGTAGTGGAGCAGGTGATCCGGCCGACGGGGCTGGTAGACCCGCCCGTGGAAATACGTCCCATCAAAGGTCAGGTCGATAACCTGCTGGGCGAGATCCGGAAGCGGACGGAACTCAACGAACGCGTACTCATCACCACGCTTACGAAGAGGATGTCGGAAGATCTGGCCGAATACTATTCGGAAGTCGGCGTCAAGTGCCGCTACCTCCATTCCGAGGTGAGCACGCTGGACCGAATCAAAATATTGCGCGATCTGCGTAAGGGCGAGTTCGATGCGCTGATCGGAGTCAACCTTCTCCGCGAGGGTCTGGACTTGCCCGAGGTGTCGCTGGTGGCGATTCTCGATGCCGACAAGGAAGGGTTTCTCCGGTCGTCGGGCGCTCTCATCCAGACCATCGGGAGAGCCGCGCGCCATCTGAACGGACGCGCTATCTTATATGCGGATGTGTTAACAGGTAGTATGAAGCAGGCGATTGATGAAACAAATCGCCGCCGCCAGATTCAGTTGGATTATAACGTGACAAATCACATCGTTCCGCAGTCTATTGTGAAGCCGATCGATATGAGCCTGGTAGCGATTGCCGAAGGCGATTATGTTACCGTACCACTGGAGAAGGACGAGGAAATCGGCGATCTTACGCCAGCGCAGCGTCAAACCTATTTACAGGAATTGGAGGAACGAATGCGCGAGGCCGCGCGTAAGTTCGAGTTTGAGAAGGCCGCCCAGATACGGGATAGAATCAAATCTCTGAAAGCGCCTCGATCCTATGAAGATTCCATCGTCAGTGGGGCTGGTGGGAGCGGGGAAGATTAACCCCGCTCTGGCGAAGCTTGACCGCCTAAGTTCATTATTGGGGCCTGTTAAGTCCTCGTCGTTGCGCGTCGCGAGCAGGATTACGAATCAACTCCGGGCTGGCCGGGCAGTGTCGTCCTGGACAGAAATGTCCGGATGTTCGCTTGTTCTTTTTTCTCTCCCCGATGAAGACATTCCCGCGGCCATGCACTCGGCGGCCACGGCTCCTGTCAACTGGTGCAACAAAGCCCTGGTATTGTTTGGCAGCGGCCTGGAAAGCTCCGATATGTCCGAATTAGCGGGAAAGGGCGCCTCCGTGGGAACGGTCGAGGAGATGGAAGGCTTCGCCGCCAACCGGTTTGCAGTTGAGGGCCACCGCGTCGCGGTGCGCGAAATACGCAGATTCCTGAAAGCTGCCGGCGCCTCCGCCATGGAAATCACTGCCGGCAAGAAGCCGCTTTACTCGGCAGGAGTGGCGTTCGCGGGCACGCTGTTTACGCCACTGGTGGAGGCGGCCGTAGATTGTCTGCGCAAGTCGGGACTCTCTTCGCCGGATGCAGTCGAGTTCGCCGAGGCTTGCTTCCGCCGCACCTTGCGCGGCTACATTAAAGCCGGCAAACAAGGCTGGAAAGGGCCGGTGGCCAAACGCGATATCGAAGCAGTGAGGCGTTTGATGGCAGCCTTGGGTGAGGACAATCCATTGCTAGTCTCGTACTTTGCTCAAACCGCCCGCATGGCGCTGGACGTGTTCGGAAAGGACAAGGAGTGGCTGGCTGAAATGGATGGGCACCAACAAGACTGCAAATAATAATGACGCTCCGTATAGTAGTATGAATTGATTCAAACAATCGCCCCCGTGAAATTACTTCTCATTACCGGAAATAGCGAAGTCCGCAGCCACATCGCGGAGCGAATGCCGGGTTGTGACGTCACCCATTGCGACGATCCGACGGAGGCCGCATGCCTGCTTCACGGTGGTTCCTTCGACGCAATACTGGCGGACATGGATAGTGCTCCGTTGGCTGCGTTTCGCACCCTCGACC
>JBBRZF010000151.1:0-8605 GCA_038236965.1 Terriglobales bacterium
ATGAATACGGCGCGCCATAGGCTGTGTTGGAATATTGATAGCCGGAGTTGCTGGCGTACTGATCGCGCTCGGTGCTGCGTGAACGGTCCCACTGGTCGTCCGCTAGCGAATCGATATTCTTCGCGAGGAAGTAGCGTCCGGGGTCGTTGCTCTCAAGCGTTAGCGTTTCGTTCTTTTTGACAGCGGCGCGTTCACCTCTTCCATCGAGCCATGCTTCGCCCTTGAAGACGGCGACGGTAGCAGTCTGTTCGTCGGCAATGATGCGGAGGTGAGCGGACTTGTCCAAGTTCACATCTTGACCGAGAACACTGACCTGGAAGCGGTCGTCACCCTTGTGATGAATATCGAAATAAACGGTTCCGTGTTGGACGTCGATGGCAGTGATCTTGTCGCCATTCGCGTTCATGGAGAGTTCGCGGAAGGTGACACTGGCACGTCCCACGAGGCGAATGGTCCCGCCATTCTCAAATTCAACTTCCGCGCGAGCACCATCGTAGGTGTCCAGACGCATGCCGGAGGTTATCGGCGTGTTGACGATTGCGTGTTCGATTCCCTGCCCGACGTTGCGATCGAGTTCGACTTCTCCCTGGGCCATGCTCAATCGAACGATGCGTGCATTGTTGGCAGCTGCGCCCAGACAAAAGGCGAGCAGCAGAATCATAAGTGCGGGAACTCTGCGCATCAGCATATAAACACCTCGGCTACTACCTATATAGAACTCTACAAATGCATTGTAGTTGCGGAAAGATTTGTAAGGAAGCAACTTACTTTGCGGAACTCTGGCTCAGGATGTGCTGGATGCGCTGGCGGGAGATGTTCATGGTTCCGCGGTCGGACAGGGCGCGCCGCAGGACTGGTTCTACGGTTTGAACCTCCAGCAGGCCTTCGCGAGTGGAAAGGCTTTCCATGAACTTGAGATCGGAGTCCAGGCCCAACTTGTCGAAACGCAGCTTGAATTCGATGCGACGTCCAAGTTCGATGGTGGCGGATATCTTCTGGAACAGATCGACCAGGTCCATCATGTCCGTGTTGGTAGAGAAGTTGAGCGACGTCTCAGAGGATTGGGCTCCGTTGATGTAACGCAGGGTCTTGACGCCCGTCTTGGCGACGTTGCCGCCGCGAAATTCGTAGTTGCCGTGGAAATAATCCAGCGTTTTGGCGAGCTCGAAGATGCGTTGCCGGGTGTTTTCGGTGGCAGTGAACCTGACGGTGTAGGGTGCGTCAGCATTGTCGTGGGCTGCTTGCTTTTCCTGTGAACGGTAGATTGCGCTGCCGTCGGCGGCGATGGTGATGGAAACCCAGTTCGGGTCAGCCTGCGCCCAGTTGAATTCGAAGCCGATGGCCGGAGTGGAGACCGAGGCAGCAGTAGCAGCGGGTAGCGCAGAGTCTTGCGAATGTGCCGCCAGGGCGATCAAGAGAACGAACGCGGCCAACAAACAGCTTTGGATGGCGGCCCTTCGAGCAGAGATCAAAACGTGACTCCCATGGAGATCGGATGAGCGCTCAACGAGAAGCGCCAGCCTGCTGTCGCTTGAGCGTACCCGCCGTATGCAGGTGGCAGATGGCGATGGCAAGCGCGTCAGCAACGTCGGGCGGTTCAGGGATGGCGTCGAGTTTCAGAAGCCGAGTGACCATCACCTGCACCTGCGCTTTTTCTGCGCGTCCGTAACCAACGACGGCCGACTTAATGGAAAGCGGTGCGTAAGCAATGACGGGCAATCCGGAGCGCGCAGCGGTCAGCATGGCGACTCCGCGCACGTGTCCAAGTTTGAGGGCTGATTTTGCGTTGGAGGCGTAGAAGACGTCCTCAATGGCGACAATCTCTGGCTTGAATTCGGCCATCACTTCCATGAGCCTGCAGAATATCTTGTCGAGGCGTGTCTCCAGCGGTTCGCGGGGCGACAGTTTGATGGCCCCAGCGCAGAGGCAGGCCAGGTGCGGAATCGTAATCTGTTCCACCACCCCGTAACCGGTGTACTCTCCGCCGCAATCAATCCCCATGACTCGCATCGAGGTGGAGTTTAGCAGGATGAGGCAGGTATCAGCTACTAAAGGAACAGAGGTTGGAGCCCGGATCAAAAAGGAAAGGCGCGGATTGCTTCTACCCTTCTTCAACAACAACGAGGACGCCGCTCTCGGGCAGCATGGCTTTCACGCAGATAAAGAGCATAGGAGCCGCGAGAATTTGCAAGCCCGTGAACCTTAAGGAATCGCTCGTAAGCAGCCTCGTCGAATATCTCGCGCAAGGTCGCGTGGAGGGTTCTGGCGATGAGCTTTGCGGATTCAGACACCCGCATATATAAGGATGTCATCAAGCCTCCTCCGTCGCGTACTGTGTGCGCACGAACGGCGCTTCCGTGGACATCGTGGATTTCCGTCCGCTCAAAACGCGCGCCCACTCGATCACCGATTCGGTGACGACGACGATCACCAGCGTTGCAAGGATGCAGGTGATTACAGCGTCGAGGCGGTCGTTGAAGGCCAGTTGTGCGATTTCACGGGCCTTCCCTGCTGGTGCTGGCGACGAGAGCAGTTGGTCGGCATGGGCCAGGAATCCGATACGCGGACTTGGATTGAATACCTTCTGATAAGACGCGCTGAAGACGACAGCCAACAACCATGCCAGCGGACCCACCGTGATCCAGGCAAAACGTGCGCGTCCCATCTTGATGACGATAGTAGTGGCAACGCAAAGCGCAACGATTGCCAGCAATTGGTTGGCTATTCCGAAGAGCGGCCACATCGAGTTGATGCCGCCGAGCGGATCTCGTACTCCCATCCATAGGAAGTATCCCCACAATCCGACCATCAAAGCGCTCGTGCCGAAAATGCTGGGATACCAACTGGTACGGCCAAGAGGCTTCCAGATGTGTCCCAGGCCATCCTGCAACATGAAGCGGCCAACGCGGGTTCCTGCGTCAAGCACGGTAAGGATGAAGAGCGCCTCAAACATGATGGCGAAGTGATACCAGATTCCCATTAACGCTTGTCCGCCAAGCGAGTGCGCGAAAATATTTGCCATGCCAACGGCGAATGCCGGCGCGCCTCCGGTGCGATTGAAGAGGGTCTGTTCGCCCACGGCCTGAGCGAGCGAAGTCATCTGCGCGGCGGTGACGGGGAATCCCCACGAGGTGATGGTGTTGGTGGCCGCTGCCGGTAAAGCGCCTACAACTCCCGCGGGCGAGTTGATGGCGAAGTAAACGCCGGGGTCGAGGACGCAGGCGGCGATGACCGCCATGATCGCAACAAAGGACTCGGCCATCATGGCGCCGTATCCGATCATTCGTATTTGCGATTCGCGCTGCACCAGTTTCGGCGTGGTGCCGCTGGCGATGAGCGAATGGAATCCGCTGATGGCTCCGCAGGCGATGGTGATGAAAGCGAAGGGGAATATCTTTCCCGCGAATACCGGGCCAGTGCCGTCGATGAATCTCGTCAGCGCCGGCATGTGCAACGTAGGACGAACGCCAATGATGCCGATGGCGAGAATAGCCATCGTTCCAAGCTTTACGAAGGTACTGAGGTAGTCGCGCGGCGCAAGCAGCATCCAGACCGGAAGAGCGGACGCAGTGAATCCGTAGATGATGATGGCGAAGGCCAGCACCGGCGCGGTGAAGGTGAACATCGATGCGTAAGAAGAATGTGCGACCACCTGCCCTCCCAGGATGGAGGCGAGTACCAGGACGAAGCCGCCAATCGATGCTTCCAGCACTTTGCCCGGACGCAATACTCGCAAATAGATTCCCATCAGCACGGCGATGGGAATCGTCATCGCAATCGTGAATGCTCCCCAGGGACTTCCCTTCAGCGCATTGACAACGATGAGCGCTACTGCGCCCAGCAGGATGACCATGATGACCATGACTGCAAGGAAGGCCACCACGCCTCCGACCTTGCCTATCTCCTCGCGCGCCATCTCAGTCAGCGACTTGCCGTCACGGCGTATGGAAAAAGCCAGAGTAACGAAATCCTGTACGCATCCGCCCAATACGGCGCCCACGAGTATCCACAAGGTTCCGGGCAGGTAGCCATATTGCGCAGCTAATACGGGGCCGACCAATGGGCCGGGACCGGCGATGGCTGCGAAGTGGTGCCCGAAGACGACCCACTTGTTCGTGGGCATGAAGTCGCGTCCGTTATCCATACGTTCGGCAGCAGTGGCACGCAGATCATCGAGCGCGAGCAACTTGGCTGCGATGAACTTGCTGTAGAAACGATAGCCGACTGCGTACGTACAAAGCGCAGCGGCAATGAGCCACATGGCGTTGATAGGCTCTCCGCGACGGAGAGCAATGGTGGCGAACGAGAATACGCCGACCACAATGACTGCGACCCAGATCAAAGCACATCCAAGTTTCCGGCCCATGTAGACGGTCTCTCCCCTGTGTCTGCGTATTTTACGGCAGCGGCGCAAATCGAAGAGCGGCAGATGCTCAGAAGCAGCAACCGGTTCGCGTGTCCCGTGCGAGTTTCTGCGCGGCGAACTGCAGAGACTCCGGAACTCCTTGTTCCAAGGCTGGTTTCGCCTGTTCCGCAAATGGCAGCAGCTCGCGATTGCCTGCCCACCTGGTGCGCAGGGCTGGCATCCAACGTAAAGAAGCAAAAGCTAAGTGACGTGACTGCATAACATCCACAGAATCTCTGGGAGGAGATATATGCGTAATAAAACAATCATGACGATGGCTCTGGCTATGAGCCTTGGGGCGTGGGGAGCGGCAATTCCGAACGCGTTTGCCAGTCCGCTGCCGCCGCAGTCCAATGCCGCGAATGCGGTGGCCATCACGGGGGGCCCATCGATCGCGAACATGGGCGGCAATTCGGCGACTGTCACCTGGCAGACCAACGTCAACTCGGGATCGCGCGTCCACTACGGCACGAATCCCAATAGCCTGAACCAGACGGCGACGGCAGCATGGGGCGGTACCACGCACAACGTCGCCATCAACAACCTTAAACCGGGCCAGACCTACTACTACCAGGTTGAGTCGGCACACGCTTCCGGCAGCGGCACGCAGGCAATGAGTCCGGTTGCTCAGTTCCAGATGAACGGACAGAATGCCGGCAATAGCTCCGGAAGTCAGCAGTATCCGGGCGGACAGCCTGCAAGGGCGACGGACAACGTTGTGATACAAGCAGGTCCGGTGGTGCAGAATCTGACGGGCAGCTCTGCTACCTTGTGGTGGCAGACTGACGATCGCGCAGCCACCGACGTACGCTACGGTACCTCGCCTAACCAGATGACGCAGCGCGCCTATGAAAAGGGCGGCGAACGCAACCACACGGCTGAACTCACCAACCTGCAAGCGGGACAGACTTACTACTGGCAGATGTTGCGTCGCGACGGCACGGTGCGCACAACCGGCCAGTTCATGACTCCGCGGACCAACGCGGCCAGCTATCCCAACAATGGTCAATATCCCAACAACGGTCAATATCCGGGCGGCGTGCAAATCACCAATGGTCCGGTGTTTGGCTACATTGGGCCCAACGCGGCGACCGTACAGTGGTCCACCTCGCAGCCTGCGAACAGCATCGTGCGCTACGGCAGCGACCCGAACAACCTGAGCCAGATTGCACAAGGTCCTCAAAGCGTAACGACGCATCAGGTGCAGTTGAACGGACTGCAACCGAACACTCGCTACTACTTCTTGGTGATGTCGCAGGACGCAACCAACGGACAGGTGGCGCAAGGTTATCCGGGCCAGTTCCAGACGGTGAATCAGGGTCAGCAGCCTGTAACCATCTTCGGAGTTCCGGTGAATCCGCGATAAGTGACAGTTTCGTGATGACGAAGGCCGCCTGGAAATGGGCGGCCTTTTCGTGCGGGAAAGTGCCCAAGCTCCTCTGTGCGTTCCCTCGCGGACGAGGCATCAGATTGCGCGCGGGTTGTACGCCGATGTCACGTTCAAGCGTGAGGCAGAGCACCAACTCGCTTCAGGCGCTCGGAATCACAGAAGTCATGCATGGCTTACTCCGATTTTCGGCCCTGATTGTCCTCGTACTAACAGCTCTCGGTTTCAGCGGTTGCGGATCAAGTTCTGGGAGTTCTTCTTCGCCCGGTCCCAATCCAGGTCAAACTCAAATTGCCGCGACATTTTCTGCCGTCCCTTCTTCCGTCACAACTGGACAGTTCACTACTTTCACCTGGAATACGACCGGGGCAGTGACGGTAAGCATTTCGCCGAATCTTGGCGACGATGATGACGGTTTGGAGTTGCCAACCTCCGGTTCGCGAACCCTCGTGCCGAATCAGACCACTACTTACATACTTACGGCGACGGATAAAGACGGCAATGCGAAAACGTGGTCGGTCACGGTAACGGTCACAATGGGAAAGCCGACCGTCTCGCTTACGGCGACGCCAGACTCGCTGCTGCCGGGCCAGAGTGCGACTCTGCGATGGTCATCCACGAACGCAACTTCTGTAGAAATCGATCAGGGTGTTGGGACCTTCACTACTGCGAGTGGCACGGTGCAGGTGAAGCCATTGACGACAACGGTTTACACTGCGACCGCGAAAGGCACCGGCGGCACAGCGACAGCAACTGCGAGTGTTGCCGTCGCCGCTAGTAGTCAGCTCGGGATCACGCTGACGGCTGTGCCTGCGGCGATCTCGGCAGGCGGCAAGAGCGTGCTCACATGGAGCTCGCAGAATGCGACATCTGTTCGCATCGATCCGCAGATCGGGGTAGTAAACCTGAGCGGCACGCTACAGGTTGCACCGTCAGCTACAACCACCTATGTCGCGACCGCGAGCGATGCCGCAGGCGCGACCCTTTTGGCTTCTGCGACCGTAACGTTTCTCGGTGGTAACGCAGCGGGACTCGCGAATATCAAGCACATCATCTTCTTCGTCCAGGAGAATCGAACGTTCGACAACTACTTCGGAGTACTCGGAGCGTATCGGCAGGCGAAGGGCATTGCGAGCGATGTGGATGGATTCGATCCAAACATCGCCATGATTGACTACTACGGCCACGCCGTAAAACCCTTCCATCAGCGGTCTGTTCGCACCGACAACCTGAGCCCGGCATGGAACGAGAGCCATTTCTACGCGAACTACCAGAACGGCAGCTTCAAGATGGATTCATGGATGAAGCAGGGCACGCCGTCCATTCCTTCGAATATCGATCCGCATTACACGCGGACGATGGGTTATTACGATTGCACGGACATTCCGTTCTACTGCGAAGTCGCTACTCAATTTGCAACGAGCGACCGATTCCATTCCTCAGTCGCCTCGGGAACGATCGTTAACAGATCGTTTTTACTGTCGGCGACATCGGGCGGCATGATCCGTCCCTCGGATCCATTTCCGGCGGAGGCGCCAACGATTTTCCGGCGTCTGAGTGAAGCGGGGGTGACCTGGCGATACTACTACCAGGATGGAAGCGTGTTCCTCGCGAACTACACCAAGCCGGGCGGTTGCGCTAACTGCGATTGGGACCGGTACATGAACAATGCGTGGCAGATCAAGGACTACTTCGATATCCTGTCGCGACCGACTGCTGATCGCGATCTGCCGCAGGTCATCTTCATCGAACATTCGTCAGGGGAGAATGGGGACATCAGTGCACTCGATGAGCATCCAGGACACGATGTGCAACGTGGTGTGGCGAGTGCTGAGAAGATCATCCGCGCGCTGATGACCAGTCCTGCATGGTCATCTTCAGTCTTTATCCTGTCTCACGACGAAGGCGGAGGCTTGTATGACCACGTTGCTCCGTATTCTGTTCCGGCTCCTGATGCCACGCTACCCATGCGTAACAGCACCGACGGTGGAAAGTATGACGACTTCACCTATAGCGGCTTCCGGGTTCCGCTGCTTGTAATCTCCCCATGGGTGAAACCTCACTTCGTTTCGCATACCGATCGGGAATTCACCTCGATCCTGAAACTGATCGAGACGCGCTTCAACCTGCAACCGCTTACTCAACGCGATGCCGCTGCCGACGACATGACGGAGTTCTTTGATTTCTCTACGCCGCACTTGCTGGTGCCACCGGTGTTGCCGGTGCAACCAGTCGCGTGTCCGCTACCGATCGAAGCGTACGGAGACAAGAACGGCAATGGAGTGATCGATGGGAACGAGATTGCGTTACCGGATGCTTGCAACAAGAAGTTCGAAGCTTCGCCGAGTCATCCGACTAGCTGAGAACCGCTTTGCTGTGTGTCTTGGGTGTATTGACGAAGAAGGCCGCCTGAAAATGGTGGCCTTTTTCGTGCCGGGGTACCCCTTGGTACCCCTCCCCCTATCTTTTTCTCTTTTCTTAAATCCTTGTTTTCAAGAGTTTACGGGCGGAGTGAGTGCAAAATATTGAGCTGTATGGCTTTAGGTATCGAAATATAGAAAACAAAGAACTTAAGAGCAGTTGCCAGTTGTCGGTTGCCAGTTGTCAGTTTGAAGATCAAGGGCAAAACATGAAAGGGCCGCGCTGAGTGGGCGCGGCCTTTGGCTGATCTCTATCTCTATATCTAGTATGACAGATTGGAGGGGTTCAACTGGACATGGGAAGCGGAATTATATTTGGTTTGTTTTGTGAGAGTTGAGGGATTTTGGAGGTGGCTGAGGGCTTGACAAGAAAACGGCTGAAAGGTTTCAGGG
>JBBRZF010000152.1:0-8605 GCA_038236965.1 Terriglobales bacterium
CAGAGGGTGGATTCGACTGCGGCGCAAAAGCGCGCCTCCGCTCCATGACAAGTTTGAGGTCATCCAACGTCGCAGAGGAGAGTCCAAAGCAAACGTCAAAGGCTTGAGTGGCGCGACTAAAGTGTTCGCGATTTAGCACTCGTGAATTGAGGGTGCTGATGAAATGCGCTAACGCCAGTGGCTGCCGTGTTTTGGCTGCAACCATTTTGACCGGCAACACACTCCAACTCTAGCACCCCTGAAAAGTCGTGAGCAACGCGGCATTTAACGCTTGCGCGCGGAGAAGGACTGCGCTATCTACTCACATCACATTCGCGTGTGAGAGCGCTTCGGAGGAGGAACTTTTGATGGGAACGATTCCGGAGGAGCATCCGTTGCGGCAGTTATTCATGGAGCTGGTGAGCTCGCACTTCGACCACGAGATAGGCCTGCGCGACCCAGCGGTGAAGAGCTACGTGGCGAACATGTTGACCGAGTTCTGCGATACGCGGCAACTCTATCAGCTACGCAATAGCGAAGCCCGGGAGTTGCACGATGTGGGGGAGATGTTGATCGAGTCGGATCCGGTGTATGGGGATGCGCCGTCGTTCGATCGCGAACGCCAGGTGCGCAAACACATTGGCGATTACGCGCTCTTCTTTGCCGGAATGTTTCCGGAGAGCATCAACCATATGCGTCTGCGTCGGCAACGGTTGGAGAATTTTGTCGATTGGATGAAGGCGGGAAAAGAGAGCTATTACATCGTGTCGAAGTTTGAAGAGTTTGAATACAAGAAGGTGGCGCCGCTGTTTGCAAAGCTGGCGAACGAGTTCGAGGCCTGCGTCTTCGGATTGAACATGGTGAAGAATGACCTAAGGGAACAGCAGCATCCGATCATGCGCAGAGCGGACGAAATCATCATGTAGGAGGCTTCCGCCAGGAGCGAAACACCCAACCTGCATCCTCCAAAGCTGCTAACCTGTGCTGGCCTGAGTGCAATTCGAGCAGCATTCATGCAGTCTTTATTAATTCCTTACGAAGCGAGGGAAACTACCGCTCGGGCGTCGGGTTAACTCAATATCCCAAAGATTGAGAGACGCAATGTGGTTCTCTGAGAGCAAGTTCACCTTTTTCGAGGTGCCGTTGAATAGCGGTCAATAGCGGTATTGAGAAGACGTCGAATTAGTGGATCATCGTCCAGATGCGAAATAGTTCGTAACTCGCCACAAAAATACCGACGCAAAAATAAAGGTTGCGGACGGTTTCCTGCTTGGGCGCTTCGGGAAGGTTGACCCCGCGCTGGCGGGCGAGCACGACGAGAGCTTGATCTTGCGCGACAATATAGTCGGACAGCGGCTTATGAAAGAGCGAGATGAGCAGCCCCAGCGCCAGTCTTGTGATTTCGGTGAGCATAACAGCGATGCTAATGTGAGACATAGAACCTCTCAATACGGCGAAGAACCTAAATCGCTGCTGGTTCGAGCTTTAGGCTGCTTGCCGAGGCTGCATCCAGCGGGGAGCCGCAACGTGCTAGAATTTTCCACAGCAATCCTATCGAAAACATGAATTCAGACCTCACAAAACTCTTCGAAATGCAGCAAGTCGATGCCGAAATAGCTCGTTTGGCCGCCGAAGTGGCCGCTTTGCCTAAACGCGTCACCCTGATCGAGTCGCAGCTAGCGTCTTCGAAAGAGAAGGTCGAGAAGGCAAAAGCCACAATCAAGGCAGATGAAGTCGCGCGCCGCAAATACGAGGGCGATATTCAGTCGCACCAGGAGAAGATCGCGAAATTCCGCGATCAATCGAGTGCGGTGAAGACAAACGACCAGTTCAAAGCGCTGCTCCAGGAGATTTCTTTCGCAGAAAAGGCGATCCGCGAGCTGGAAGACAAAATCCTGGAAACGATGGAGCTCTCGGAGAAAAAAAACACGGCGGTGAAAGAGGCCGAAGGTCTATTGAAGACCGAGTCGGTCGCCGTGGAGAAGGAAAAATCAGAAGCACGAGCGCGCACCGCGAAAGACGAAGCGGAACTGAAGTTGCTTCGCGAGAAGCGCGATAAGTTGCGCGTTGGCATTGACGAGAAACTGCTGGCGCATTACGAGCGCATCTTCAAGCATCGCGGCTACGCACTGGTGGAAGCGCGCGAACAGCGCTGTACCGGGTGCCAGGTAATGCTGCGGCCGCAGGTTTTCAATGAGCTGATGAACGATATCGTTCACACGTGCGATTCCTGCAGCCGAATCCTCTTCTATGACCCTGCAAACGCCGAACCGGAGAAGGAAGTAAAAACAAAGGCGCGTGGCGGGAAATCAAGTTCGGTAGCGCTGGAGCGGTCGTGGGTGTACCTTTCGAATCGCAGTGCGAACGGCATCTTTGCGGTGCTGACGAATGCGAAAGGGAGTTGCAGTCTGCGCATCTACGACGCTACTTCCGGACGATCACTGGAGCCTATCCAGCGAGTCAAAGGTCAGATCTACCAAAAGGCTTTTTCGGAGTATGTGACGGAAGGACGTCCGCTCTTTGTGGACGAGATACCCGATCTGGACAGCATCGCCAAGGAAGAGCTTCCCGCCGGGTTGCTGGCGGAATTGCAGAGCCAGGTTCCGGACCGAAATCGGACGGTCGAGGGCACTCAGTAGCTTTCGAAGGGGGATTATGCGGCTCCGCAGCAGTTTGCTAGCACTGTTTGTATTCGCATTGCTTGCCGATCTTGCGCTCTGGGCTCAATCTACTGTCGAACTCCGCATCAATCTTGTGTACTCCAATTCCGGCCCCGGTAGCTCGACGGGGCAGCCCACAGTTGATTCTCGCAGCGGCGCTGGAGTAGGGGAACAGGCCCGCGGAGGAGTTTCGAATATGCAGATACGAGTCCAGGTGTTGAACAGCGACGGTTCGACCGTGGGCGAACAGTCGCCTAATTCAGAGGGTCTAGTGCGAATGCGGGTGTTGGGCTCGGTAGGGTCGGGTCTACGCCGGGAGTACGCTGTTTACCGGATCCGAGTGTTTGGTGCTGAGATCGACGAAGCTTGGTTGGAGGATGTAGAGCCCGGTCGGGGCGGATCGATGGTCACCATCCAGATTCACCGCAAGGGCGATAAAGAACACGAAGAGAAAGGCGGCGGCGCGACGGTTTCTGCTGCCAGCTTGGCGGCACCACCGAAGGCACAGAACGAGCTCGAAAAGGGGAACGATTTCCTGGCTAAGAAGGATTACGTAAGCGCACTGGCACACTTCCAGAAGGCGACCGACATTTATCCCAAGTTCGACCAGGCGTGGAACAATCTCGGAGTGGTCAAGGTAAAGATGGGCGACACTACGGGCGGACAAGCAGCTTTCCAGAAGGCGCTCGATACGAATGACAAGTTCGCTCGGGCCTACGTCAACCTGGCGCGCATCGACATGATGAACCACGATTACGCAAAGGCCGGTGAGAGGCTCACAAAATCGCTGTCGTTGGAGCCACTCAATCCTGACGCGTTGTCGATGTCTTGCGAAGCTGCACTGATCGAGGGCAAGACAACCGAAGTAGTAAGCGCCTCAGTTCGGCTACATTCCTTGCCGCACGAAGGCTACGCTCTTTGCCACTTCGCGGCTGGGCTGGCTTATACGAATCTGAATAAGCCTGAGGATGCGGTGAAAGAGTACGAGATGTTTGTGAAGGAAACTCCCGGCGATTCCGCGCTCGTGCAAAAGGCACAGGCGAATATCGCCGAACTCAATAAGCAGTCGACCATTCAAAAATAATCCTTTGACTACAGAACGCAATTCCAATCCGCGAGTCGTTATTACAGCCCGCGCCGCGGCACGTTTGCGCGGCGGGCATGTGTGGGTCTATCGGTCGGACATCAAGACCGAACCGAAGCCGGTTCCGAAGCACGGACTGGTGTCGGTGCACGACGAGCGCAGCCACTTCTATGGGACCGCGCTATATAGCAGCGCGTCGCAGATAGCTATACGGCTCATATCGCCAGTCGCGGTGGATGCGAAGGAGTTCCCGGCCTTGCTGCGGCAGCGCGTGGCCGATGCGGTTTCCTACCGCAAGCGCCTGGTTCGCGATACGGACGCTTATCGCGTCATATTCAGCGAGGCGGACTTTCTTCCCGGCTTGATCGTGGACCGTTACGGCGACCTGCTGACGTTCCAGGTGCTGACACAGGCGCTGGATTCGGATGCGATGCGCGAGGCTTATGTCGGCGCGCTGGTAAAGGAACTGGCTCCGGCGACGATCATGGAGCGGGTGGAAGAGCGCGTCCGCGAGCTGGAACAGTTACCGAAGCGCGAGTCGCAAGTGGTGTACACGCGCGATGGCCTTGAGACGAAGGGCGTGGAGGCAAACACAACGTTCACGATGAGCGGTCTGCGCTTCCAGATGGATGCGCTCGGTGGACAGAAGACTGGTGCGTTCCTTGACCAACGGGAGAATTATGCCGCGGCCGCGAAGTATGCGAGTGGTCGTGCGCTGGACGTCTTCTGCTATCAGGGCGGGTTTGCCCTGCATTTGGCGCGTGTCTGCGAGAAGGTGATAGGCGTCGATTCCTCGCGTCCGGCATTGGAAGCGGCAGAAGAGAACGCGAAGGCTAATGCCGCGCAGTTTGGCGGACACGAGATCGAGTGGATAGAGGCCAATGCCTTCGATCTGCTGCGCGATTATTCCGACGCAGGCGAGAAGTTCGGCACGGTTGTTCTGGATCCGCCAGCGTTTGCGAAGTCGAAGAAGAATCTGGAAACGGCGATGCGCGGATACAAAGAGCTGAACCTTCGCGGCCTGAAGATGCTGAAGCCGGGCGGAACTTTTGTTACCTGTTCCTGCTCGTTCCACGTGGGCGAGAGCGATTTCCGGGAGATGCTTTCCGGAGCGGCCGTGGACGCGAAGCGGCAGGTGCGGATATTGGAGGCTCGCGGTGCGTCGCTCGACCATCCGAATCTGCTGACGGTTCCGGAGACAGCGTACCTGAAGTGTGTGATTGCCGAAGTCAGATAGGTTTGGGGTGTTTCAGGGACCCTCCCCCACCTTTTTCCTCTCTTTCTGGTGCCTTGTTTTCAAAGGGTTAGCGAGATATTGTCCGCAAAATATTGAAAACATTGGTGTTAGATATTATAATATTGGAAACAAAGGACATAGAAAAAGGCCGTTCCTCTCAATGGAGGAGCGGCCTTTTCTTTAATTGATCCTATATCCAGTATGACACACTTGAGGGGTCCAACTGGACATGCAAGCGCGAAGAGAATTGTGTTTGTTATCAGATGGATAGGGACTTTTTTCTGATGGAGGTACTTGACAAGTTTTTAGGGAACCGGAGAGTGCAAGATCAAAGAGTTCTGAAGTTAGTAGTCCCCGGAGTCGAAGGAGAAGGACAGGCGGGCGAGCGGTATTATCGAAGCGGCAGGCGACTGTCATCGAATCTGGGAAGGTGACTGTGCTTCGTGCGCGGGTCCTTTTTTCATTGAGTCATTGGGGTATTGAGTTATTGAGTCATTGAAAACAAGGCTGGCGTTTAGGAGATTGAGATGGCTATACGTTGGGACAAATTGACGGTGAAGGCGCAGGAGGCGGTGCAGCGGGCTAGCGATATAGCGAGCGAGCATGGCAATGCGGAAGTGCAACCGGTGCACATGCTGGCTGCGCTGGTGGAAGACCGTGAAGGCATCGTTGCGCCTTTGCTGGGCAAGATAGGGATACAGGCTCAGGCGGTGGCCGCCTCGGCGATGCGCGAGATTGAACGTATGCCCAAGCTGGCGAATCGTGCGGCGCAACCGAACCTGTCGGACGCATCGACGGAGATGCTGGATGCGGCGTTCACACAGGCGGAGAACTTCAAGGACGAATACGTCTCGACCGAGCATCTGTTGCTGGCGATGACGGGGATGAAGCGGGACCCGGCGCGCGATCTGCTGGCAGCCGTGGGCGCGACGCACGACAACATTTTAAAGGCGCTGGCTTCGGTGCGCGGCAACCAGACGGTGAACGATCCGAATCCGGAGGCGAAGTACCAGGCGCTGGAGCGCTATGCGCGCGATCTGACGGAGTTGGCGCGGAGGGGCAAGCTGGACCCGGTGATAGGGCGCGACGAGGAAGTGCGTCGCGTGGTGCAGGTGCTTTCGCGCAGGACCAAGAATAATCCGGTATTAATCGGTGAGCCCGGCGTTGGCAAAACTGCAATCGTGGAGGGCCTGGCGCAGCGCATCCTTGCCGGGGACGTGCCGGAGCAGTTGAAAAACAAACGCGTGGTGTCGCTGGATTTGGGCGCGATGCTGGCGGGCGCGAAGTATCGCGGCGAGTTCGAAGACCGTTTGAAGGCCGTGCTGAAGGAGATCGAGGAGTCGGACGGACGGATCATTCTGTTCATCGATGAACTGCATACGCTGGTTGGGGCGGGCGCGGCGGAAGGCGCGATGGATGCCAGCAATATGTTGAAACCGGCGCTGGCGCGCGGTGATCTGCGGGCAATCGGCGCGACGACCTTGAACGAATATCGCAAATACATTGAAAAAGATGCGGCCCTGGAGCGCAGGTTCCAGGTGGTGTTTGTGGGCGAGCCGAGCGTGGACGACACGATCGCGATTCTGCGCGGGCTGAAAGAAAAGTACGAAGTGCATCACGGCGTGAGGATCAAAGACTCGGCGATTGTGGCGGCGGCCACGCTTTCGCATCGTTACATCAGCGACCGCTTTCTGCCGGACAAGGCGATTGATTTGATCGATGAAGCGGCGGCATCGCTGCGCATACAGATTGATTCCATGCCGACGGAGATCGATCAACTGGAGCGTCGTGCGACGCAACTGGAGATCGAACGGCAGGCGTTGAAGAAAGAGACTGACCCCAATTCGCGGGAACGGCTGGAAGTAGTGGAGCGGGAACTGGCGGGGCTTCGCGAGCACTCGAATGCACTGAAGGCGCGATGGAAGACGGAGAAGGACGCGATCACACGGGTGCGTGAATTGAAAGAGCGCATCGAGAAACTGAAGCTGGAAGAGCAGACGGAGGAGCGTCGCGGAAACTTTGAGCGGGTGGCGCAGATCCGCTATGGCGATCTGCGGCAGGCCGAGGCAGACCTGGCGGTGCTGAACGCAAAGATGGATGGCAATCCCGATCAGCAGCGCATGTTGAAAGAAGAAGTGGATGAAGAAGACATTGCGCGGGTGGTGAGCAAGTGGACGGGCATTCCGGTGTCGAAGATGCTGGAAGGCGAAGTGAAGAAGTTGCTCGACATGGAAGGGCGTCTGCGGCAGAGGGTGATAGGGCAGGACGAAGCGCTGGAGAAAGTTTCGAATGCGATACGGCGTTCGCGGGCGGGATTGAGTGATCCGCGGCGTCCGATAGGCTCGTTCATTTTCCTGGGGCCGACGGGTGTGGGCAAGACGGAGTTGGCGCGGGCGCTGGCGGAATTTTTGTTCGATGATGACCACGCAATGGTGCGCATAGATATGTCCGAGTACGGGGAGAAGCATTCGGTTTCAAGGCTGATCGGTGCGCCTCCGGGATACGTCGGGTACGAAGAGGGCGGACAGTTGACGGAGGCCGTGAGACGGCGTCCGTACGCGGTGGTGCTGTTTGACGAGATCGAGAAGGCGCATCCGGATGTGTTCAACGTCTTCCTGCAGATCATGGACGACGGTCGATTGACGGATGGCAAGGGACGCACGGTGGACTTTAAGAACACGGTGCTGATCATGACGTCGAACATCGGATCGGCGTTCCTGATGGTGGATTTGAATACTCCTGAAGCAGTTGCAGTGGCGCGTGCGCAAGTGATGCAGACGTTGCAAGGGCACTTCAAGCCGGAGTTTTTGAACCGCGTGGATGACATCATCATCTTCAACGCGCTCGGCATCGAGCAGTTGTCGAAGATCGTGGAGTTGAGGTTAGAAGATTTGCGGCGACTGCTGGCCGAGAGGAAGATTTCTATCGAGTTGACGGAGGCGGCAAAACGTACGTTGTTCGCGCAGGGATATGACTTTAGCTATGGAGCGCGTCCGCTGAAGCGCGCGGTGCAGAAGCTGATACAGGATCCGCTGGCGATGAAGATACTGGATGGCGAAGTGCTGTATGGAGACCACGTGGTGGTCGATGCGGGGAGTGGAGATAGGCTGACGTTCAAAGTCGAGAGACGGTGAGGCCACCGCAGAGCCACCGAGCGCGCGAGAAAAACAAGTGAAGTGAAAACCGTTTACTTTTCAAATTGGCCGCGGAGCAGAAATGCTTCGCGGCTTTTTTTCGTCGTCAATAATTCGAGTGAACCCACGTTAACGCCTAAAGTCGGGCGCGAACGTGAGGCACCAAATCCTTTGCGGCTCTTCTGATGCCGTTCTTGTTTAGGAGAAGTGGTCGCGGACGGGTTCCTGGTAGAGATACCAGAGGGCGGCGGTGCGCAGGATGATTTGCAGGCCTTCGCGAAGGATGGCCGCGATGCGTCCGTCGGCAACGGCCATGGAGACGGCGGGCGTGACCAGTACGAGTCCGAAGAGAAGGATGGCGATGGTGAGCCATCGCGCCCAGTTGCGGAGACGAAGTAGTCCGGTGGCGGCGGCGGCGCAGGTGGCGGAGTAGACGATGAAAATGAGTGGGCCGAGGACTTCGAGTCCTGCGCCGACGATAGGAGCACCGAAGGCGAGCGGGACGAGTCCG
>JBBRZF010000153.1:0-8599 GCA_038236965.1 Terriglobales bacterium
GATCTCATGGTCCTCAAATGCGTTCGGCAACAAGTAGGGATTGATCTTCAGGGCCAGGGTCGCGTGCGGACCCACGACGACCGTCTGCTCGAAGGCGCGACTCCACTCCGGAACCTCGGCGTGCACTACTTGCACGATCGCCCGCGAAGCCGTGTTCGAGATCGTCAGGATCGCCAGCGGCCAATAGTCCGTCGCCGCCGCGCTCGCTAGGGCAGGGAACACCTCGCCGCGTCCCGGTACGTCCACGCGATACTGCACCAGCAAGGGCGAAACTCGTTCCGACTGCGGAGCCCGGTACTCTACCAACTTCGGCTTTTCCGGCATGGGCAACGTAAGCGTCAGGCGATTGATATAGATCCAAGTCCCCGCCAGCCAACACCCAAGGCCAATGCTCGCAAACAGGAACACCGACGCGAGCCGCCGTGCCGTCCGCTCAGAAACTCTGGAAAAAGGAAACATCTACTAGATTTGAGGAGATTAAGGCAGGGGTGGATGCACCAGAGCCCACACAAGAAAAAAGCGCGAGGCACACGCCTCACGCTTCGAACTTGCTTGTACTCTTGACAACTGACAACTGACAACTGACAACTGGCAACTGGCAACTGGCAACCGACAACTGACAACTGACAACTGACAACTGACAACCGGCAACCGGCAACCGCCCTACGCAAACGCCGATTCCTCGTACGTCCCATACACTTCTCGCAACGCCTCGCAAATCTCGCCGACCGTCGCGTACGCGCGCACAGCTTCAATGATGTAGGGCATCGTGTTTGCCGGAGAGATATTCCCGCCCGTTCCGGCCTTCGGCTCTTGCGCCGCCGCCTTCTTCAGCGCGTCCAGCGCCTGCGTGACTCGCTCTTTCGAACGGTGCTCCCGAAGCGACTTCAACTTTTTCGTCTGCTGTTCCGCTACCGATTCGCCGATATATAGGATCGTCGGCGAATCCTCTTCGACGATGAAGTCGTTCGAACCCACGATCACCTTTTCGCGAGCTTCCGCCGCGCGCTGGAACTGGTAGCTGGCCTCCGCGATCTCTTTCTGCGGGAAGCCTTTTTCGATGGCGCTCACCATGCCGCCCATCGCGTCCAGCTTTTCAAAGTAATCGAACGCGCCCTGTTCCATGTCGAGCGTCAACTTCTCCAGGAAATACGAGCCCGCCAGCGGATCGACCGTCTGCGCCACTCCGCTCTCGTACGCGATGATCTGTTGCGTGCGCAGCGCGATGCGTGCCGCTTCCGCCGTCGGCAACGCCAGCGCTTCATCATAGCTATCAGTGTGCAGCGATTGCGTTCCGCCCAGCACCGCGGCCAATGCCTGCACGGCCACGCGTGCAATGTTGTTCATCGGTTGCTGCGCCGTCAAGGAAACGCCCGCTGTCTGTGTATGGAAACGCATCAGCCAGGTGCGTTCGTTCTTCGCGCCGAAGCGGTCCTTCATCAGCCGATACCATATCTTCCTCGCTGCGCGATACTTCGCGATCTCTTCGAAGAAATCGTTATGCGCATTGAAGAAGAAGCTCAACCTCGGCCCGAATTCATCCACATCGAGTCCGCGCTTTTGCGCCCATTCCACGTATTCCACGCCGTCGTACACGGTGAACGCCAGCTCTTGCAGCGCGGTCGAACCCGCTTCCCGTATGTGGTATCCGCTGATGGAAATGGTGTTGAACCTCGGCGTATGGAGCGAGCCGAACTCGAACGTGTCGATCACCAGGCGCATCGACTCCGCCGGAGGATAGATGTATTCCTTCTGCGCGATGTATTCCTTCAGAATGTCGTTCTGAATGGTGCCGCTTATCTTGTCCCAGCTCGCGCCCTGCTTCTCCGCCACCACCAGGTACATCGCCCACAGGATCGACGCCGGGGAATTGATGGTCATCGACACCGTCGTCTTTTCCAGGTCGATTCCGCCGAACAGGATTTCCATGTCCTCCAGCGAATCGATGGCGACGCCGCACTTGCCCACTTCGCCTTCAGCGAACGGATGGTCGCTGTCATAGCCCATCAACGTCGGCAGATCGAACGCCACCGATAACCCGTTGCCGCCATGCGCCAGCAGATATTTATAACGCTCATTCGTTTCTTCAGGAGACGCGAAGCCCGAGAACTGGCGCATCGTCCACAACTTGCCGCGATAGCCCGTCGCGTGAATGCCGCGCGTGTACGGAGCCTGACCGGGGAAGCCGAGATACTTGTCGTACGACCAGTCTTCCGGCAGGTCCGCAGGAGTGTACAAACGGTTGATCGCACGCCCGCTGATGGTCGTGAAGCGCGCACCATTCTCGCCGACGTTCGTTCCCGTCGGCGCGCCAATCGGCTTCTCCGCTTGTTTCTTTAGCGTCGGGGCCAGCGTCTTCTCCGCCCATCGCTGCTCGGTCTCGGACGGATGACGCCCCTCGAAAACCTCGGCCAGCGGGTTCTCAGCAACACCACGATTCGCGGACTTCTTATCTTCTGCCATGATTCCCCACACTCCTGAAGGCGCAACTCTCCCCATGAACTCAGTCCACGCGGAATCCCCACATTACGCCGAACCAACTAGTGTAGAAGATGCAGGAAGGGAAGGCAAAGGAGGGCGATTGAACTCTGTGACTGTCGAGCTCTCTATGGGATTCGAGCTCTGTATCAGGGCACGACTTTAGTCGTCAGTCATGCCGTCCGCCAATATCTCTCTGCCATCGAGTTCTGTATCAGGGCACGACTCTAGTCGCGCCATTCTCTTGGGCCAACAAAGTGTTTTTAGCCCCTGCCCGCTTCTCCCACGCCTTCGCATACTTCCAACTCGCATACGTCTGGTGATACCAGTGCAGCAGAAATCCCTCTCGCCCATCCAGAAATCCACCGCGAAAAATGTAGTTGTACACGAACTGCAATCGCGGACGCACCATCACGTTGAACCAGAACGCGACGATATTCCCGCTCGTCTTGCCATTCGCCAACAACACTTCCGCTCCCAGCGACGAATAGGAATTCATGTGCTGGATGTAATCCGTCAGCGTCGGGTACGAATGATGCAGCATGGGATGTTGCAGGGTCGCCGTGCGCCCGTCCACTTCGAAGGTCTCGTGCACCGCGCGTTCCTGGCAGCGCCCTTTGCCGCGTCGAAACAATCTCAACTTCGGGTCCGGATATTGCCCGCCGCGCCGCATCGCACGCCCAAGGAAATGGTTCAGCCGCTTGATCCAATACCCATCCGCAGCATCGGCTCGCACGGCTGAGAAGATTTCCGCCGCCAACTTCGGCGTCAATTCTTCGTCCGCATCGAGGCTCAACACCCACTCGCCCGTACACTTCTCAATCGCGGAATTCTTCTGCCGCGCAAATCCCTTCCACGGTTCCGAGTACACGTGCACGATGTGGCCGAACTCGCGGGCGATCGCCAGCGTCTTGTCCGTCGATCCCGAATCGACCAGCACAACCTCGTCGGCAACGCCCATCACAGCGCGCAGCGTCCGACTTATATTCGCCTCTTCGTTCAACGTGATGATGGCTACGGAAAGCATGTATGCAGAGTAGAAAACAAAACAGCGAATCGGTAAACACTTTCGTTTACCAACTCGCTGCTTTTTAGTTCCTTGTTCTTGCCTTTGCCTTTTGTACTCACTGACAACCGGCAACTGTCTTTTGCCTTTGCCCCAACTGGCAACTGGCAACCGGCAACTGGCAACTGCCTTTTCCCGGCAACTGCCTTACGGCTGCGTCGGTGCCGGAGTCTGCATAAGGGGTGTTGTGTCTCGTGCCGGGGCCGGGCCCACATTCGGAGCCGATGGAAGTTTCGTCAGGTTGCCGCTAACGGCATCCGCGAACTGGATTCCATTACGTTCCAGGGTGAAGCCCGTCGTCTGGTCAAGCGCCACGATCGATTTCTCGTAAGCCGCCATCGCCGCCACAACGTTGGAATCTGATTGCGCGAAGTCGCGTTGCGCCTGCAGCACCAGCGTGTTCGTCGAAGCTCCCAACGCGTACTTCTTCTGTTCCGCGTCAAGGCTTTCGGCTGCGAGGTCGCGCGCCTTCTGGGCGGCGTCCACGCGAGCGCGGTTCTGGGTCACGGCAAATTGCGAGTTCCGCACGCCGATGTTGATTTCGTTCTCCACCTGCCGCAGACGCATCTGCGCTTGGCGAAGTTCCAGTTGCGAACGCACCTGGTCTGCCTGTGCCGCTCGATTTCGTAGCGGGATGTTCAAAGTCAGCGAGACGCCTTTATCCGGTGCCGTGCTGTCGAACAGGTCGCCGACTGCGCCACCGTAGCCGCGTCCAGCTCCTGTCAGCGTGCAAACGCCCGCGACGCAACTCTGGGTGTTGCCCGTCAAGCCAGCACCGCCGTACCAGCCGTTCAGGTCCAGCGTCGGCAGCAGCGCATTGCGCGTCGCCTTGTCGGTGATTCCGCGGTTCGTCAGATCGATGCGTTGCGAAACCAGGTCCGGACGATGCGCCAGCGCATCATTGATCAGGTCCTGTATCGGACGCACCGGCTCCACGGCGGTCAGCATCATCTGGTCCGTAGGAACGATCTCTACAGTGGCCAGTGTCGCGTCGGAAACATTACGGCTGATCGCGTTCAGCATGAACAACTGCTGTAACTGCAGGTTGGTCTGCGAAATGATCAGGTCCTGGTTTCGCGTCGCCACTTCCGACTGCGCACGAACGATCTCAATCGGAGCCAAGGTCCCGATCTCGACTTGCTTGCGGTTATCGCCCAAAGTCTTATCGGCGAGGGCCAGCGAACGCTGTTTCACTTTCAGATCTTCGTATGCGTTCACCAGGTCCCAGTAGATGTTCTGCACTTGCGAAACCGTGCTGATGATCTGGTTCTTGAAGGACAGGTCGGATATCTCGCGGTTGTTCTTGGCGATGCGGATGAAGCGCGTGTTCGGCGCAAATCCGAATCCCTGCAACAGGTGCTGACGCACCGTCGCCCGGAAGCTTGAACTCAGCGCCGGAAACAGGGCTGATGTCGAATCCGTCGCCAACCGGTTGTTATTGAAGCCCACATTCAGCGCGGTGCCCGATTGGAAGCCCTGGAAATATCCAAAGTTTCCCGTCGTGGTGTTCTGCTGGAACGTGAAGCGTCCCGTCGAAATCGCGTTCGCCGTCAAGATCGTTGCGCGTTCCATGGCCAGCGTGCCCGACAAGATCGGGTCGAAGCTATCCACGGCAGATCCCGCGCCCGACGTGCTCGTCACGATGCCGCCCGAACCCGAACCTGCGCCCCCTGCGCCAGACGTCGTTCCGCCCGAGCCTGATCCTTGCGAACCGCTCGTGCCGGTCGTCGTGCCGCCCAGTGTGCCGGATACCAATCCCGTATTTACGCCGCGGGCCGCTCCGCCTGATTTCGTTCTCAGGATATCGGTGTCGGCGATCGGAAGGTTATACCGCGCAATGGCGATGTCCAGATTGTTCTCCAGCGTTAACGCGATCGCGTCATTCAGCGAGAGCATCAACTTGCCGCCCTTCAGCAACTGGTCCAGGCGAGGAGCGTTGACCAGATTCGGGTTGGGAACCGCGCGCGACGTATAAGGGCCAACGACCGTCCAGGGCGAACGCGGTTTCGTGTAGTCCTGTTCCTGCGCCAAACCCATGGTGGAAATCATTCCCAGCCCGCAGATCATTGCAATGACCTTGGCCGAGAAACTGCTATTACGCGAAACTCGCATCCGCTTTTCTCCAAAAAATGATGACATTAGTTACTTCGCCCGCTGTCTTATCCAGATACGCACAACCAGGCCCGGAGGTTCCATGAACTTATCGAAGCAAACTCACTGCTACACACCATCTCACCAGCAGCTTGCGGGAATATGCCATGATATAGCCGACGCGCGCTGCTCGTATATACGTTAAACACTTTCGTATTCAGCCGTTTGCGCCGCACGCCATCACAAGGACATCGCTTGAGCCGCACCCTCAAACTTACGCTCGCCTACGACGGCTCCGAATTTCGTGGCTGGCAGATACAGCCCGGCCTCGCCACCGTACAGGGAGCTCTCTCCGAAGTTATTGGACGTATCACGGGCGAAAAGGTACTGCCCCAAGGCTCCGGACGAACCGACACCGGCGTTCACGCCCTCGCACAGGTCGCCACCTTTTCCACGGACTCCGTCATTCCCGCCGAAAACTTCCTCAAGGCATTCAACGACAAACTCCCGCCCGCAATCCGCGTCAACGCCGTTGCCGACGTCGAACCCGGATTCCACGCGCGCCACTCCGCCAAGGGCAAGACCTACGAATACCGCATCCTCCGTGCCGCCATCTGTCCGCCCTTCCTTTATCGTCACGTCACCCACTATCCGTACCCGCTCGACGAAGACGCCGTCTTCCGCTCCGCCGCCTACGTCCTCGGCGAACACGATTTCACTTCCTTTGCCGCCGTCGATCCCGACCGCAACCAGCGTTCAGATGACCCTGATTTTTCTGAACCTGCGAAAAACCCCAGGCACGCCACCAACATTCGAACTATTCATGAGTCGGCTTGGCGCCGCGAAGCCGATCAACTCATCTATAAGGTTCGCGGCACCGGATTTCTGCACCACATGGTGCGCAACCTCGTAGCCACATTCCTGCTGGCAGGCAGGGGAACCATCGCACCCGGGGACATCACAAGCATCCTCGCCGCCCGCGACCGCTCCGCCGCTGCGGCAACCGCTCCGGCGAATGGCCTGTTTTTGATTGCAGTGGAGTACTAAGATTGAGAAGAAGCGCCTCGAACGCTTCGAGAAAGAATTTTCGCCCGATTCACTTCTTGAGCCTTTGTGAACCTTCGTGCCCTTTGTGGTTCATTCTTTTGACTTTGGTTTTGTTATAAACGCGAGGTCAACATGACGCCGACTTCCGATGTCGCTCTCCAATCCGCTCGCATCCTCAACACCAATCCCGCCACCGGGGATACGCTCAGTGAGCATCCTTGTGCGTCGTCGGAGGACGTGCAGGACGCCGTGGCGCGCGCCCGTGCGGCGCAGGCTCGGTGGGCGGCTACTCCCATCCGCGTCCGCGCCGACATCGTTCTGCGCTTCCAGCGCCTGCTCAACCTGGAGCGACAGCGCATCGCCGCGACTATTACCTCCGAAGCCGGCAAGCCGCTCACCGAAGCGCTGCTCACGGAAGTCATGGTCGTGCTCGACGCCGCCCGCTTCTGCGCCGCCAACGCCTTCCGCGTGCTGCGCACCGAGCAAGTTCCTCACGCCAATCCCGTGCTCAAGACCAAGCGCGGATACTTGGTGCATGAACCTCTCGGCGTCATCGGAATCATCTCGCCGTGGAATTATCCGTTCTCCATTCCCGCCACCGAAACCCTTTCCGCGCTCGTCCTCGGCAACACCGTCGTGCTCAAGCCCTCGGAACTCACTCCGCTCTCCGCGCTGGCGATGCGCGACCTGCTCCACCAAGCCGGAGTTCCGCGCGATGTCTTCCAGGTCGTCCTCGGACTCGGCGAAACCGGAGCCGCGCTTGCCGCTTCCCGCATCGACAAGCTCATCTTCACCGGTAGCGTCGCCACCGGAAAGCGTGTCGGCCAATCCGCCGCCGCGCGACTTCTTCCTGTCGTGCTTGAACTCGGCGGAAAAGATCCGTTGCTCGTGCTCTCGGACGCGCCGCTCGACACCGCTTCCAGCGCCGCCGTCTGGGGGTCGCTCATGAATGCCGGACAGACCTGTCTTTCCGTCGAGCGCTGCTATGTTCACAGCTCGCTTCATGATCGCTTCGTCGCCGCGTGCGCAGAGAAGATCTCCAGGCTCACGGTTGGCAACGGAACCGATCCGCGTACAGAGATAGGCCCTCTCATCTCCCCGCGCCAACTGGAGATCGTCGAGTCCCAGGTGAACGAGGCCGTCGCCGAAGGCGCCACCCTCGTCTGCGGCGGCCAGCGTCTTCCGTCTCTCGGCCCCAACTTCTACGCGCCTACCTTGCTCACAGGCCTCACGCACCAGATGCGCATCATGCGCGAGGAGACCTTCGGCCCCGTGCTCTGCGTCATGCCCTTCGCCTCAGACGACCAGGCGGTCGCCCTCGCCAACGACTCCGACTTCGGACTCGCCGCCAGCGTCTTCACCGCCGACTCCGCCCGCGGAGAAGCCATCGCCCGACGTCTGCAGGCCGGAACCGTCATGGCCAACGACGTCATCACCTGCTTCGCCGTCGCCGAAGCGCCTCACGGCGGCGTCAAGGCCAGCGGCCTCGGACGCACACACGGACTCTACGGAATGCGCGAGATGCTGCGCACCAAGTACATCGACGTGGACCTGATGCCCAGGATGAAGAAGACCTGGTGGTTCGGCTACGGAGTCGAGTTCTCCCGCCAGATGGATAACTTCATCGACCTGCTCTTCGGCAATTCCGCGGTCGCTCGTCTGCGCGGCGGTCTGCGGTCCGCCTCGTCGCTCTGGCGCAAACGGCTCTGACTCCGACCATCGCAAGTTGACGGGTTCAGCGATCTCCGGTCCCTGAAACCTCCGACTACTTTCTCCGACCTTTGGGGAATCAATAGTCGGCGCTCGTCTGTCAGCCGGGCCTCCCCCTCCCTTTTTCGTTCGTTTCTGAATCTTTGTTTTCAGCGGGTTGGGAGTAGTGTGTCTGTAAAATCTTGAAAGCAATGGAGTTAAATATCA
>JBBRZF010000154.1:0-8521 GCA_038236965.1 Terriglobales bacterium
AAGCGGGATAACGGGCGGGAACGTTTCGCTTGTGAGGACTCCAAGGCGTAATAATGTAAGTTTCTGCTTACCTTCTTTTTCCCTGACAGTCTAAACGACGGCTAACGCTCCGTTTGCGCCGGTTTCTGTGAGCAGAACTAGCGTTAAGAATCCGGGTTTTTACAATAGACCGTGAAAATCCAGGAGTTATGAAACAATGTTGCCGCCAGTAGACGAAGTTGAAAGCAAGACCGCCGGGCGCGAGCGGAGCCTGAATGAAGGCGCGAAACAGAACCGCTACGCGCAGTCTGGCGTTACGGATCGTAATCGAAGTGCAAGGGGCAGCTTTTTGAGCGTTCTCAAGAATAAATGGTTCATTCTTATCGTCGCATTAATCGCGGTGGCGGTGGTTGGCGCCTACGCATTCAAGTCCAACGAAAAACCGCAATATTTCACAGCGAAAGCTGAGCGCGGAGATTTACGCGCGGTCGTGGAAGCGACCGGCACGATCAACGCGGTTACGACCGTGCAGGTTGGTTCGCAGGTTTCGGGCACGATATCGAACCTTTATGCGGATTTCAATTCGCGGGTGAAAAAAGGTCAGGTGGTAGCGCGCATCGATCCCTCGATCTTCATGGGCAACTTGATGCAGGCGCAAGCGGACCTGGACAACGCTCGGGCGAGTATGGGCGTAGCGCAGGCGAACCTGGCGAAGTCGAGAGCCGAGTCGTTGCAGATGAAACAGGACCTGGAGCGCACGAATAAACTGGCCAAGGCCGGAGTGATGAGCCAGCAGCAACTGGACGTGTCGCAGGCAAACTACGATGCCGCGGTGGCGCAGGTGAATTCGTCGCAAGCGTCGGTAGCGCAGGCACAGGCACAGGTGAAACAACGCCAGGCGGCGGTGGACGTCGCGCAGACGAACGTGAATCACGCGGTGATTGTTGCCCCGATCGATGGCACAGTGGTCGCGCGCAGCGTGGATGTGGGACAGACGGTGGCCGCTTCGTTGCAGGCTCCGACACTGTTCACCATCGCGCAAGACTTGACCAAGATGCAGGTCTACGCGAAGACGGACGAGAGCGATGTGGGCATGATCCACGCGGGACAGAACGTCACTTTCAAGGTGGATGCGTTCCCGAAAGATATTTTCAATGGACGGGTTGTGCAGGTCCGCATGAACGCCACGACGGTGCAGAACGTGGTGACCTACGACACCATCGTCGGATTTGAGAATCCGGAGATGAAATTGTTTCCGGGCATGACCGCTTACGTCACCATCCCCGTGCAGCAGTCGCAGAATACGCTGAAGATCCCGAACGGCGCGCTGCGTTATAAGCCGGACATGAAACCGGATGAGTTGAAAGCGGTGCTGGCGAAGTACGGAATGGACCAAGGTGGCGGCGCAGGACGCGCGGCGGCAACAGGCGCGGGGCCGGGAATGGGAACGGCAGCGACTCCGCAGACGGGCGCAGCGCAAAATGGACGTTCGGGCGGACAAGGTCAGTTTGGTTCGGAATCGACGCAGCGGCGACAGGCAGCGGGCGCAACGGACCAGGCAGGCGGAGCCACGGCGGACGACAAACAGCCGAAGCAGGCGAAGGCCGAGGTTGCGACGCTGTGGAAGATAACCGGTGCGGACAAAACACTGCAACCTGTACGTGTGCGCATTGGAATCACCGACCACACGATGACGGAAGTGGTGCAAGTGCTGAAGGGCGAGTTGAAGGAAGGCGATGAACTGGTAATCGGTTCGTCCACCAAGGGCGTGACCACGGGAGCGGCAGGCGGCGCGCGTCCTCCGGGCGTTGGCGGCGCAGGCGGCGGCGGCCGACCGGGCGGGCGGTAACTTCCAAAACATCAGGGGCGCGGTGCAGGCGGCGCCCTTTTTCACCTTCAGCCACAGTGGTCTTCAAGTCACTTTCGCAAGACGTGTGCAGCACGTAACAGGTATCTAAATGGATCTGCTTACAAAGGAAAACAATCCGGCAGCGCAGAGCAAGGGTGGGGAAGCCGTCCTGCGCGTGGTGGATGTGCATAAGTATTACGACCTGGGAGAGACTCGGGTTCATGCGCTGCGTGGCGTGAATTCGCAGATCAATCGCGGGGAGTTCGTGGCCATCATGGGCGCGAGCGGCAGCGGTAAATCGACATTCATGAATATCCTTGGATGCCTGGATAAGCCAACGAGCGGGCAGTATTTCCTGGACGACATTGATGTTTCGCAGCACAGCAAGGCGGAGCTGGCGCTGATACGGAATCGGAAGATCGGATTCGTATTCCAGGGATTCAACCTGCTTTCGCGCACGACGGCGCTGGAGAACGTGGAATTGCCGACGCTGTATGCGCGCATCGAAAAGAAGGAACGCGAAAAGCGCGCCATCGATGCGCTGACGCTGGTTGGCCTGGGCGACCGGGTGCATCACTTCCCTTCGCAGCTTTCCGGCGGACAGCAACAGCGCGTAGCCATTGCGAGGGCGCTGGTGAACAAACCGGCCATTCTGCTGGCGGACGAGCCGACGGGAAACCTGGACAGCAGGACTTCGGTCGAGATCATGGCCATCTTCCAGAAGCTGAATGATGAGGGATTGACGATCGTGCTGGTGACGCACGAACACGACATCGCGCAGTTTGCGAAGCGCAACCTGGTATTCCGCGATGGCAAGATTCGCAAGGATGAACTGGTGAAGGACCGTCCCGTGGCGGCGGAAGTGATCAACACAATTCCGGAGTTGGACGAAGACTAAAGTTTCCGCGCGGCGCGAGGCGTCGCGAGCAGGGATGTCATGGATTTTGTATCGATACTTCGGATCGCACTGCGAGCGCTGGCACGTAACAAGTTGCGTTCCAGCTTGACGATGTTGGGCATCATCATCGGCGTGGGAGCGGTCATCGCCATGGTGGGCGTGGGACAAGGCGCGCGCAAACAGGTGCAGGACCAGATAGCGGCGATGGGATCGAACATACTGTTTGTCGGTTCGGGTTCGGTGAACAAGAGCGGCATGCGCACGGGCTTCGGGCAGACGAAGACGCTGGTGCAAGGCGATCTGGACGCCATCCTGCGCGAAGTTCCGACGGTGGTTGCCGCGGCGCCTTCGAGCGGCACCGGAGCGCAGATCGTTTACGAAAATCAGAACTGGTCAACGCGCGTGAACGGCACCACTCCGGCGTACTTCGAAGTCAGGGTATGGCCGATCCAGAAGGGCGCGGCCTTCAGCGAGAGCGATGTGGAGCAGGCGGCAAACGTGATCGTGCTGGGCTCGACGGTGGCAAAGAACCTGTTTCCGGATGTGGACCCGGTGGGAAAGACGGTCCGCGTGAAGAACCTGCCCTTCAAAGTGGTGGGGGTGCTGAGTTCGAAAGGATACTCGGCGGGCGGCATGGGCGGCGACCAGGACGACACGGCGATGATCCCGATCACGACGCTGATGAAAAAGATAACGGGCGATACGTGGCTGGGCGGCATCATGCTGTCGGCGGCGTCAAAGGAAGCGAGTTACGCGGCGCAGACGCAGATAGAAGGATTGCTGCGCGACCGTCATCGCATACGGCAGGGACAGGACGACGATTTCTTTGTGCGCAACATGGCTGACGTGGCCGCGTTGCAGGACCAGTCGAGCGCGGTGTTCACCTACCTGCTGGGCTCGGTTGCCAGCGTTTCGCTTATCGTGGGCGGCATCGGCATCATGAACATCATGCTGGTGAGCGTGACGGAACGAACGCGCGAGATAGGCATACGCATGGCCATTGGCGCGACGGAAGCGGATGTGCAGAGGCAGTTCCTGATCGAGGCGGTCGTGCTCAGCGTGCTAGGCGGTGCCATCGGCATTGTGGGGGGAGTGGGCGCATCGTTCGCGATCACCAACCTGTTGGGATGGGCGGTACTGGTGTCGCCGGTAGCGATCATCACGGCGGTATTCTTCTCGATGGGAGTAGGCGTTTTCTTCGGCTACTACCCGGCGCGAAAAGCGGCGCGACTGGACCCGATCGAGGCGTTGCGTTACGAGTAGAAACCGAATCTTAATTTTTAACGCAGAGGGCGCGAAGGGACGCAAAGGAAAACCTGGGGGAGTCGATCAGGTGAACCGATAGAAACGCGTAGTTCCGAACCAGCCTTAAGACAGGGCGGCCAAACATGGCCGTCCCTTTTCTTGCTCAGGAAAAGTCTTGGATTGGTACTGGAATCGCCTTAACCCTGGATATTTCATTCGGCTTTTCTTGACAGAGTAGCTGGACAGAAACATACTTCCCACGACCGTCAAAGCTTCCTCCCCTTCAAGGATTACGTCCATGAGACGCCTGCTATTCGTGCTGTTCGCATTCGTTGTTGTTCTCCTCTTGCTGGTTCCGTTCACGTTTTCCCAAACCAGAATCAGTCGCGAGAAAGAATCGCACAAGCAGGAAGACAGTGCCGCTGGCCACGTGTTGTGGTTCATGGAAGGCAGAAAGCTGCCCGACGGCTCGCCTGCTTCCAAATACGTTGCGGAAGCGCACAAGCAGAAGATGGCGTTGCGCAAGGCGAATGAAGCGCGCATTGCCGCGGCACGCGCTGCGGCGGGCGGAGGAGTGGAACTTCCGTCGGCGAACGGAAGCAGCGCATGGAGTTTCATAGGACCGAGCCCCATCGCCAATGATGGATATTACGGCCAGGTGGGCGGGCGCGTGGACGCCGTCGCGGTGGACCCGACGGACGCGACGGGAAATACCGTGTATATCGGCGGCGCATTCGGCGGACTTTGGAAATCGACGAACGGCGCGACGCCGACGGCATCGGCGGTGATTTGGACGCCTCTGCTGGACCAGCAGGCGACGCTCTCCGTGGGCGCAATAGCGATCAAGCCGGATAACGGCAACGTGGTTTTAGTGGGCACGGGCGAAGACAAGGGAGCTTTGGATTCTTATTACGGGCTCGGCATCCTGCGCAGCGCGGATGGCGGCACGACGTGGACGAGAATTACGGGCGACCAGGAAGGACACTCCTTCCTCGGCGTCGGCTTTGAAAAAATAGCTTTCAGCACGACGAATCCGAACCTGGTGGTTGCGGCGTCGGGCTCGGCAGCGAAGGGCCGATCGACGGGGTTATTCACCTCGACCTCGGTAAGTGGAATGTTCTACTCGACGGATGCTGGAGTGAGCTGGCACCTCGCGTCGGTCACAGATAGCGGAACGTCGGTTTCGGCGGCCTCAAATTCCGTCGTCTTCAACGCGGCGGCGGGAAAGTTCTTCGCCACGGTGCGTTATCACGGTGTTTATTCCTCGACTGACGGAATTACCTGGTCCCGACTGGCCAACCAGCCTAATCCGTCAGCGGTGTCGCTCGCGGCATGTCCAACTGTCACGAGTAGCGATTGTCCGTTCTATCGCGGCGAGTTGGGTGCGCGTACGGATACCAACGACATGTTCGTGTGGTACGCAAGCACGTCTAAAAGCGACACACTCGGCAACGGCGGCGTTTGGCGCTCGAAGGACGGCGGCGCAACCTGGACCGGACTGGATATGACGGGTGTCAATAACTGCGACGCGCCCGGCGACCCGGTCGGACAGGATGCATGCGGCGTCTACCAGGCCTTCTTCTACAATATGTACGTCGGCGTGACGCCGAACCCGTCGAATTCTGCGGCGACAGATGTGTACATCGGCGCAGGCAATATCTTCAAATGCACGCTGGATGCGGCGCATACGAAGTGCGTGAACACGGCGGCGAATCCCTATCGCTGGATGAACCTGACGCGCGTCTATGGCTGCAGTAGCATTCCGGGAACGATAGCCAGTGTGCATCCCGACCAGCACAACATGGCCTTCAGCGGAAGCCTTGCCTATTTTGTGAACGACGGCGGCGTGAACCGCGCGAAGAACATGGGCGCGCTGATAGACGATGCCTGCACAACGACGGTCCCATTCGACAACCTGAACAATTATCCGCTGAGCTTGACGCAGTTTGTCTGGGGCACTCCGCATCCGACGGATTCGGAAGCGTTTCTTGCGGGCGCGCAGGATGTAGGCACCTCGATGCGCACCAGCACGATGTGGGGCTCCACACAAAAACTGTGGCAGCCGATGCCGGTAGGCGGAGACGGCGGATACAACGCCTGGACCCCTAACGGAAGCGTTCTGCAATCATGGACGGACACGGACCTGAACATCTGTCCCGACGGCTTGTCCTGCGGAACGAGCAACAACTGGCACGCTCTTGTGCGTAGCAGTTGTCCCACGAGCAACCCGAGTTGTACTTACACGTTGAACGGCGATACTTCGGGATTCTACGCGCCATGGATGCTAGATCCGAGAGACAAGACAAAATTACTTATTGGCACATGCCGCGTCTGGCGTGGCCCCAGCCAGACGACTTTCACTGGAACTGTACTGAGCCAGAAGCTCAGTGATTTATCGGGCAAGGCGAATTGCAGTGGGAGCGATGCGATTGTAACGGCTATCTCCGCCGGAGGCCCTGCGGCACCGAGTGGCGCGTCGTCTGTGATTTATGCGGCTGTATATGCCAACTTGCAAACTTCAACCGTCAGCACCCTGTGGATGACCACGACGGCGGATTCAGCGAGCACCGCCTGGACCAGCGTAACGCCGCCAACTTCGCTCAACCCCGGAGCGAACTGGAATCCCAGCTTCCCGTTCAAGATTTCCGCTCTGTGGGTTGAGCCGAGCGTAAGCACGGGATTGACAGTGTATGCGACGGTGCAGGGCTTTAACACCCCGCACGTTCTGAAATCCACGGATGGCGGCTTGAACTGGACGAACATCACCGGCAACCTGCCGGATGCTCCGGTGAACAGCATCACCACCGATCCGGACGATGCGACGGCGATCTACGTTGGCACGGACACGGGGGTGTACGCGAGCACGAACAACGGCTCGACCTGGGTCGAAGTCGGCCCGAACGAGACACTGGGCGGAGCTTACCTGCCGAACGTCCCCGTAACGCGCGTGACCCTCTTCAAGAGCGCGACCTTGAAATATCTGTACGCGGTGACCTACGGACGCGGCGTATGGAGAGTGAACCTGAATGCGACAGGCGAAGATTTCAACGCGCCCACTTCGGACAGATCATCGGCTACGGTAACGGCTGGCTCGTCGGCAACGTTCACGATCTCGGTGACGCCAAAGGGCGGCTCGTTCACGAACTCGATCAGATTCTCATGCACGGGAATGCCGGCGCTGGCGGCTTGCGCATTCGCGCCGGCAACGATCACTCCAGGGGCAACCTCCGCCAGCACCACGCTGACGATGAGTACCACCAAGGGCGGGAGCACCAACCTGCTCGCAGACAATCGCTGCGGACGCGTTCCCTTCTTCGGATTCTGGATGGGACTGCCGGGAATCGTAGTGCTGCCGTTCGCGGGAGCCCGCAAACTGAAGGGCAACAAACTGGCGATGCTGGCAATGCTGTTCCTCGCGCTCATGATGTTGATGACGCTGGCAGCTTGCGGAGGCGGAAGTTCGTCAGCGGCTCCGACACCGGCTCCGACACCGGGTCCGGGCACGCCCGCCGGAACCTACACGGTGCAAGTGATGGCCACGTCGGGCGGAACATCGCACTCGATGCCGATCACCTTGACCGTGCAGTAGAAAACAATCTGCACTGAACGCCGGCGACAGAAATGTCGCCGGTTTTTTTGTGCGCGCACGCAACGGCGAAGGAAACACCTAGATGAGCCAAGGAAAGATAACTAGTCGGGAGTTAATAGCTCCGAGTTGATAGCTTTCGGGAATCGGGCAGCAACATACTTCAGCACAGGGTTCTTTCGTATCGCTGGAGTATCCATGGCGCGCAGGTGGACAGGCGTTCTACTTCTGTTTGTGTCGATGGTTTCGGGAACGCTTTTCGGGCAGGGTGCGCGAGTGCGCCAGGAGTCGGGCGAGAACGAAGAAGTGGAACGCGACCAGCCGATGGCTCGCGAACAGTGGTTCCGCAAAGGACGTTCGTTGGCGGGACAGCCTGCGGCTGAGATGTTGCAGCGCGCGCAGGAAGAAACATCCGCGCAACGCAGGCGGCGCGCCTCGCTGAGTTCGACACAGCAGACGGCAACACAAGCAACGTCCATCACGAATGCAAACACGGTTTGGACGCCGCTGGGTCCGGCCCCGATATTGGCCGACCCGACGGGCTCGCAGGACTATGGTCCGCTGACGGGGCGCGCGACATCTGTTGCGGTCGACCAGAACGATGTCACCGGAAACACCGTCTATCTGGGCGGCGCGTATGGGGGACTGTGGAGGTCGGCGAATGCGGCTTCCCCGGATGCGGCCAGCGTGACGTGGACTCCGCTGCTGGATCGCGAAGCGACGCTGGCGGTGGGAGCTGTTGCGGTGCATCCGGCGAACCCTAACATTCTTCTAGTGGGCACGGGCGAGGCGAACAACGCGCTCGATTCTTATTATGGTTTTGGAATCTACCGATCGACGGACGCGGGCGCGAGCTGGACGCTGATAAGCAGCACGACAGCGGGACAAAGTTTTCGAGGGCTGGCTTTCAGTCGCATCGCGTGGAGCCGGACGAATCCGAACGTAGTTGTCGCGGCGGCAGCGA